>NZ_JAUYAN010000259.1 GCF_030693485.1 Bradyrhizobium sp.
GTGCGCTGGGTCTGCGAACGATCGGAGGATTTTATCAGCTCCGCGCATGGCCGCGATTTCTTTTCTCGCGCGCGGCTTGCGCTCGACAGCGATGGCCGGTTTCTCGCGCTGGAAGTGAAAGCGGTCGCCAATATGGGCGCCTATCTTTCCACCAGCGGCCCGATCAGCTCGACAAATGCGGCCGGCAGCGCGATCGGTGGCGTCTATGACATCCCGTCGGTCTTCTATGAGGTACGCGGCGCCTTCACCAACACGCCGCCGATCGACGCCTATCGCGGCGCCGGCAAGCCCGAAGCCAATTACCTGATCGAGCGCCTTGTGAACCTCGCCGCGGTCAAGACCGGCATCGACGCCATCGAATTGCGCCGGCGCAACATCATCGGCACGTTTCCGCATCGTACGGCGATGGGCATGAAGATCGACGGCGGCCGCTTCGGCGCCGGTCTGGACGAGGCGATGGCGCTCGCCGGGTTTGACGGCTTTCGCAAGCGCCGCGCGCAGTCGAAGAAGGCGGGTTTACTGCGCGGGATAGCCATCGCCTGCTTTCTCGAGACCTCCCGCGGCGCGCTGGGTGAGTTTGCCCGGGCGGCATTCGAGGCGGACGGCACGGTGTCGCTGGCGGTCGGTACCCAGTCCAACGGCCAGGGACATGAGACTGCCTATCCGCAGGTCGCGGCCGATCTCCTGGGATTGCCGATTGCCGCATTCCGCTTCCATCAGGGTGACACCGATCTTCTGCCCGGCGGGAACGGCCATGGCGGCGCGCGTTCGATGCATATGGGCGGCACCGCGTTGGTGATGGCCGTCGAACAACTGATCGAGAAAGGCCGGCTGATCGCAGCACACCTGCTGCAGGCGCCGGTCGATCAGGTTTCGTTCGCCGACGGCAGCTTCGTCGTGCAGGGCACCGAGCGCGCCATCGCGATCGGCAAGGTGGCCGATGCCGCGCGGGATCCCGCCAACCTTCCGGAAGGAATGACGCCGGGGCTGGAAGGAAGCGCGAAGAACGGTTCCGAACTCTACACTTTTCCGAACGGTTGCCACGTTGCGGAAGTCGAGATCGATCCGGAAACCGGTGTCATCAGGCTCGATCGCTACACCATCGCGGATGATTTCGGCAGCCTGATCAACCCGCGCGTGGCGCTCGGGCAGGTGCATGGAGGGGTAGCACAGGGGATCGGGCAGGCCCTGCTGGAGCATGTCGTCTTTGACGCCGAGGGCCAACTCATCACCGGCTCGTTCATGGACTATGCATTGCCGCGCGCGCAGGATCTGCCGAACTTCGCCGGCGGCCTCAATGACTCCGAGCCGACCCATTCGAACCCGCTGGGAGTGAAGGGAACCGGGCAGGCCGGCAGCATCGCTGCGCCGCAAACCATTATGAACGCCGTGCTCGATGCCCTGTCGCCGCTCGGCATCCATGAACTGGACATGCCAGCGACGCCGTTTCTGGTCTGGAGCGCCATCCAGGCCGCCCGTGCGACGCTTCCCGCAAGGAACCGCTGATTCGATTGATCGTTTCCGTTCAACAATCCATGGCGAGGTCACTTTGGACAAGTTCCTGTTGATCGAGTGGGCCGAACTGCTGATCCCCACGCACTCTCTCGCCGAGATCATGCTGCGCGGGACCGTGATGTATCTGTCGCTGTTCCTGATCCTGCGGTTCGTCATGCTGCGGCAGTCGTCGACGATCGGAATAGCCGACATCCTCGTCATCGTGCTGATCGCGGATGCCGCTCAAAACGGCTTCGCGAAGGAATACAAATCAATCACCGAAGGTGTGCTGCTGGTGCTGACGATCGTGTTCTGGGACATTTTCCTGAACTGGCTGAGTTATCACTTCAAGATTTTCGAGCGACTCCTCGCGCCGGCGCCGCTTCGGCTCATCGACAACGGCAGAATGAACCGGAACAATATGCGCCGGCAATTCATCACCGAGGACGAACTGCGCGGCCAGCTGCGGCAGCAGGGGGTTCAGGACATGGCCGAGGTGAAGCAAGCCAATCTGGAAGCGAATGGTGAAATCAGCGTCATCAAGGTGGACTCCAGCGATGACGACGGCGCCAGGAAGCGGAAGAAGACGATATGACACGTCACAGCGCCGATCCATGATTCCAGGCATCACGCGGCTGCCGATGGCTACGGAATGTCCGGCAGGGCCGTCCGCGCGACGGGACGTATGGATGCCACGATCGCGGTGCCGAGCCGGCTTGCGACGCTGAAGCTTTCGTCGGCATCGATGCGCAAGGCATGGCCGTCCGCGATCGCGCAGGCCTTGCCGTTGATGGCGAGATCGCAGGGCGTCGCGGCCGCATAGATGATGTGGATGCCGGCCGGGCGGGTATTCACGGCGCCGGCAGCGAGACATGAAAGATCGATCGACACAAGCGACCGGTCGCCGAGCAGATTGACGACTTCGACCGGTCCGGCTTCAAGCCGACTGACGATCGCCGTCTCGCCGGCAAAACCGACCGGCCTGAACGGCTGCCGCACGTCGATCTCGCCCGTAGGCGTTTCGAGCACGAGTCCCTGGCCTGAAACCAGCACTTGCTGACGGTCGAAGCCGCTGAGGTCGGAAAACGGGCCCGGTGTCACGATGGCGGTGCGGCCAAATCGCCAGACCATTCCTTCCCAGCTGCCCGGCGCGAAGCCGGGGAGCAGGGATTCGGCGACGTCGATCGTGACGCCGCCGCCGTTCTTCCACGGCGTATGCCGGAACGCAGAAGGATCGATCGGCGCGAGCCGAACCCCGCTGCCGACATCCATGGGCTCATTGCCCCATCTTGAGGCCGAGCGACTTGCCGATGGTCGCATTCCAGTTGGCGACGCAATCGGCGCCGCAACGCTGCGCGAAGCCGGGCATGATGGCCTTGACCAGCGCATCCTTGCGCAGCGCCTCGTCAGCCGGCGTCACGGCGACCAGTTTCATGGCTGCCGGCTTGCCTTCCTTGCATTCGGTTTTGCCGGTGTTGCAGTCGATGCCGGTCTGGGTCTCGGTCCTGGCCTGTTCGAAGATCGAGTCTTCGAGCTTCCGGACATGGGTCTCGAGGAACGCCTGCACCTTCGGGTCCAGCGTTTTCCACCATGCGAGATTGGCCAAGTGGGCGGCGAGGCCAAAATTGATCGGCATCGGCGAAATGAATTTGGCCGATTCATGCCACTTCGAGCGGTAGCCGGACAGCGCGCCG
>NZ_JAUYAN010000261.1 GCF_030693485.1 Bradyrhizobium sp.
GCGTACAATACCAGGTTCGAAGCCTACGAACTCGACATCGACGACGAGGAACTGCGGCGCGCGCCGTCGTTCCGCGCCGACAAGGATTTCGACTGGGGCGATCGCTCGCAGGAAACCGAACTGCATCGCTATTACAGAACACCACCTTACTGGGGCGGCTTCTGATCGCGGTCGTACAATAGCGGTTTGAAAAAATGTGCGGCGCAGCGTGCAAGCCGCGCTCCGCAGCACCGTGTTGCCGCCCGAACTCGCTGGTCCGCTTTGCTCGTCGCAACCGTCGCTTCGCGCGACCCCGGCGGCGCCAAGCGGAGCATGGTGCGCCGCATCCTTTCGGCGCTGGTATCCCGATGCTAGGCTTGCCATCCGGCAGGAGCAATTGCCTGCCTGACAACAACGGGAGGACGACAATGGCAGAGAGTGTCTACAAGGTCATTGAACTGGTCGGCACCAGCAAGGATTCCTGGGAAAAGGCGGCTGCGGCCGCCGTCAACAGGGCCGGCAAATCGCTGCGCGATCTGCGTGTCGCCGAAGTGGTTCAGCTCGACATGCAACTCGACGCCAAGGGCAAGATCGAAGCCTACCGCGCCAAGCTCAAGGTCTCGTTCAAGTTCGAGGGGTGATCTCGCGGGCGACATCCAGCAGCAATCGCGGCCTCACTCACCCGGTGAGGCTGCGCATTGTTCGTCGGAAGATTCCGAGTGGTCTGTATGTCCGGAGTGCTTCCCGACGCGATCCCTACCGAAACAGCATCACGGGGCCAAGTGCAATAGGCCGATCACTCAATGAGAGAGCTGCAACTCGCCGAAGCAATCGATCTCGTCGAGATCCATACGAAAGTCACCGCACCTCTTGTAGCATTCCCGGCAACCTGTCTCGAAAACGCCGATAGTCAGCCGGCTTCCGCGCCACACGCCATCGCCGTTTCACTTCAGGCTGACCCGGACGCCGGAGCTGATCTGATCGCTGGGATAAATGACGACGCGCTCGCCGGCTGCGAGCCCCTTGCTCACCGCCGCAAGCCCGCCGGAGCGCCGCAACAGATCGATGGCACGCAGTTGCGCGCGCCCGTCTTCGGCGACATAGACGCTCCAGCTGTCGCCACGGCGGAACAGCGCGCCGGCCGGGATGATCTCGATGTCGTCATGCGTGAATACGGTAATCCTGGTGTCCACCTGATAGCCGTCGCCGAGGCCGGTCCATTGCTGCTGCGGCGACAGCACGTCGATAAGAACATTGACCCGCTGCTCCTCGACGCCGAGCGTCGACACCTTGGTGAACGCCGCGGGCTCGATCCGGCGCACCCGCCCGGAGAGTGTGCCCGGACCGCCCCAATGCTCGATGGTCACATCCGCGCCGGGACGGATTTCAACCGCATCGGTGCTGAGAACGTCGGTCACGATTTCGAGGTCGCGCGGATCGCCGATTTCCATCAGCGGCATGCCCGACTGCACCACGGTCTCGCTTTCCTGCGCGACCCTCAGCACCACGCCCGAAACCGGCGCGGTAAGGCTCCAGGGTTCGGTCGGCCCGTCCACGCCATCCTTGTAACGGCCGAGCAGCGCCCTGGCCTGAGCGAGTTCGTGGTCCGCCGCATGCGCCTGGAATTCCGCGGCCCGAAGGTCACGATCGGCAACCCGCATGGCGAGTTCGGCGCGTTCGCGTGCCTGCACCGTCGACGCGCCGCTCGCGGCAAGCGTGCGGGTGCGATCGAGATCGGTCCTGGCCTGATCCGCCTGGGCCTGCGTCCGCTCGACGGTCGCATTGCTGCGCTCCAGCGCGGCCTCGGCGATGCCCAGCCGTTCCTCGGCCTCGCGACGACTGCGCGGATCGAGCAGCGGCGCCGGCGGCGGCAGGATGGCGGCAACGGCATCGTCCGCGGCGACCTTGTCGCCTGCCTTGAGTGTGACCCGCGTCAGGCGGCCGGCGAGCGGGGCCGCGACGACATAACGCTGGCGAATGCGGGTCCTGCCGTCCTCGTTAATGCTGGCGACGAAACGTCCTTTGGTGACGGCCGCCGTTTCGACCGGGACCGGCTGTGGCATCACAAGCCAGGCGATGCCTGCGGCCGCGGCCAGTGCGCCCAGCGCCAATCCCACACGACCTGCCGTGATCCGCATCGTCAGTCCCTCGTCTTCAGTACCGCGACCAGATCGAGACGGTCGACCCGGCGGCGTACGATGTAAGCGCTGGCCGCCGCAGCCGCCACGACAATGGCGACCGCAACCACATAGGTTCGCGGCCCCACCACTCCCGGAATCTGGAAACTCTCGTTGGAATGAAACCGTGCGATCAGCGTGACGACGCCCTGCGAGAGCATCAGCCCGATCGGAATAGCCAGGGCGATTTCGGCGGCGAACTGGCTGAACAGGATCCGCGCCACCTCGGCCCGGGTAAAGCCGAGCACCCGCAGGCTGGCAAGCTCCCAGGCGCGCTCCTGCAAGGCGATCCGGGCGCTGTTGTAGACCACGCCGACCGCGACGATCAAGGCAAAGGCCGTGAGGATACCGGCGCTGACGAGAACGATGCCCGCGATCTTGTCCAGGAATGAGCTCAGCGTGTAGCTCTTCATCGCCACCGATTCGATCACGGGCAGTTGCTTGAAGCGCCGTGACAAAGCCGGTAGCGCCGACGGCTCCACGAACAGGGATGCGGCCGAAACGACCGCGCCTTCGCCGGTCAACCGGTTGAGCGTGTCGATCTCCATGTAGGAGGACATCCCGATCGTCTCGTCGACGATGGCGCCGACCGGCAGGTCGATCTTGCGACGCCGGCCCTCCATCACCTCGATCGTCACGGTCTCGCCGGGCGCGACCTCGATCCGCTCGACCAGCCGGCGGGTGAGGGTGATGCCATCGGGCGGCACGTCGATCGGACGCAGCGCGGCATCGTGCGGACGCCGCAGTCCGCCGTTGATCGGCAGGCCGATCACCGACGTCAGATAGCTGCGATGCCCGGCGCGCAGGCGAACCGGGACAAATCGCAAGCCTTCGGCGACCAGCACGCCGGGCTCGCGGGCGAGATCGCCGATGACGGTGCGACTGAGCGGATGGGGGAACGTGACCATGGCGTTGCCGCGTTCGACCAGGTTGAACTGGACTTCGATCATCTGGTCGATGGCGTCGCGCCAGAACAGCCCGAGCACCACCATCGGCACGGCGAGGGCAATACCGATGACGGTAAATGCACTGCGCAGCGGACGGCCGGCAAAATTGCGGATCGCCAGCACACGCCGCGGCGTCAGCGTCTTCGCGGACAGCAGCCCCTCGATCCACGAGCGGTGAAAACGCCGCGGCGCGGCCGGCCGCATCGCCACGGCCGGTGCCAGCGCGACGACGTTTCGCAGCGCCGTCACGACGCCGAGCGATGCCGCCGCAAAGCTGATCAGGAAGCCGGCAACCGCGGACCATGGCGTGAATTCGAAAACCAGCGCCGGCAGGTGAAAGAAGCCGTGATAGCTTGCAACCATCGCCTCACCAAAGACCAGGCCGCCGGCCAGGCCGAGCGCCGACCCGAACAGAACGACGATCGCGACCAGCTTGAGATAGTGCAGCACCAGCGGAGTCGTTGGAAAGCCGAGCGCCTTCAAGGCGGCGATCTGCTCGCGCTGCGCGGTCACCAGCCTGCCGAGCACGACGTTGAGCAGGAACGCCGCTACCCCGAAGAAGATGAAGGGAATGGTGATCGACATCACCTTTTGCTGGTTGAGTTCGTCCTCGAGGAAACGGTTCGAGGGTTGGTCCCGCCGGCCGATGGCCCCGACCGAACCGTAGGGCTCGAGCAGGCGGTCGAGTTCGTCGATCACCTGCCTTGGGTCGGTGCCCGGGGTCAGCGACACCACGGCGTCGTTGAACGCGCCTTTCATGTCGAAGGCGGCTTCCGCCGCGCTGCGATCGACCCAGAGCACGGCATAGAAGCGGTCGTCCGGGATCGGCACCCCCGGCTTCACCGCATAGACATATTCGGGCGACAGCGCGACGGCGGCGACACGAAAGTTCTGGATGCGGCCGTTCAGCACGACCGGCACGTCGGTGCCGAGTTTCACCACATTCGCCTCGGCAAAAGCCTCGTTGATGGCGGCGCTTCTCGTGTCGCCCGGCTCCGGCGGGGTGCCCCGCCGCACATGCAGCCGCGCCAGCGGCTCGCCGCCAGCATGCGTGAGCGAGACCATTCGCGCCGAAACCGGCAGCGTGGCGGAGGGCCAGTCCAGAATCACATCGCGCACGATGCGCGGCTCGACCGCGGCAACGCCGGGAATTTCATTGAGCTGCGTCACTACCGAGAGCGGCGCGCGCTTGAGCGTTACGAAGACCTGCGGAAAGCGCGCGGCAGTATAGAAGCGGTCGCGTCCGGCGCGCAGCGAATCATAGGTCGAGATCGAGGCGATGAATACGGCCATGCCGGCGGCGACCACCAGCGCGATCGTCACCACCTGCCCGCGCATGGCAAGGATATCCCGCATCAGCTTGCGATCGAGCAGGGTCACCAGCTCACCTCTTCGGGCGTCATTCGGCGCGCATTGCGCTCCTCGCCGACGATGCGTCCGCCGCCGAGGCGGAGGACGCGATCCGCCATGCCGGCGATCGCCGCGTTGTGGGTGATGATGATGGTCGTGGTGCCGAGCTGCTCGTTGACCCGGGCGATCGCGGCCAGCACGACCTTTCCGGTCTCGTAGTCGAGCGCGCCGGTCGGCTCGTCGCACAGCAGGACATCGGGCGACTTGACGATGGCGCGCGCGACCGCGACGCGTTGCTGCTCGCCGCCGGAAAGCTGCGAGGGAAAATGATCGAGCCTTTGGTCGAGGCCTACCAGCGCCAGCGCCTGTCGGGGATCGAGCGGCTTGTCGGCGATCTCGTTTACCAGCGCCACGTTCTCAAGCACGGTGAGGCTCGGAATCAGATTGTAGAACTGAAACACGAAGCCGACATGCTCGCGGCGGTAGCGGGTCAGTTCGGCGTCGTCGGCGGCGACAAGGTCATGGTCGCGCCAGCGCGCCTGGCCGCCGGTCGGCGCATCGAGCCCGCCGAGGATGTTGAGCAGCGTCGACTTGCCCGAACCGGAGGGGCCGAGCAGGACAATGAATTCGCCCTCATAGATATCGATATCGACGTTTCTGAGTGCGTGGACCTCGACTTCGCCCATAACATAGGTCTTGGAGAGATCGCGGGCCTGAAATACCACGCGACGCGGTTCGCCTTGCTGCCGGGGTTGGTTCAGCGCCACGATGTCCTGCTTGCTGCCTGCACGCTTCGATGCGCGGCCGATCATCGATAACGCATTGGGCCGGCCGCCGCTTGAGACAGGTCAATTTGATCCCCGGGAGACGCCGCTTCACAGCCCCGGCAACGCCGAGAGGTAGACATTCATCGTGCCGTCGGCTTCGGCGATCACGCGCAGCGTCTTCGAATCGAAGGCGATCTCGGCGAGCCGCAGGCTGGTAATTTCGGCGGCGACCCGCACGCCGTCCTCGTTCTTCTGGAAATCGGCGATTACGGCGGCGATCTTCTTCTGCGCATTGCTGGCGAACGGCTTCAGGTCGATGGTGGCCCTGTCGGCCAGCGCCTGCTGCAGATGTGGCATCGCCGCGCGCGCGGCGGCGCCGAGCAGGCCGAACGCGGCTTCGGATTCGACCGCGAGTTCGATGTTGGTCAGCCGCAGCGTCTGTTGCTTCTGATCGAGCACGGGCCGGCCCCAGATATGCACATTGGCCTCGCCGCCGAAACCGAAGAAGCTCTTCTTCTCTTTGGCGTTGACCAGAAGCGAGATCAGCAGCCGGTCGCCGGAGGCTGCGACGGTGGCGCGCTTGACGATGACGTCGACCGCGCCCGAACCGTCCTCGGGGAAGGTGCGGCCGGCGAACTGCGCCTCCACGATCTTGTTGATCTCGGTGAAGGGCATGTCGATCGGCACGCCGATGCTCACTCCCCCCGGCGTCGCCGGAATGATGGAAATGGTCGCCGGGAACGGGCAGTCCGGTTTTGTCTGGACCGGGGTGATGCGGGTCTCGGCCTCGATGCCGAGCGTCAGCGTCATCGCCGAGGCATCGACACGCGGCTGCGCTGCGATGGCGCGGGTCGGCCGCATTTCCAGCCATAGCGCCGGCAGCGTCGATGTGGCGCCGGTGCCCTGCAGCGGAATCGAGCGGCAGGCCTTGGCCCATTGAATGCGCGCGTTCTGCTCAAGGGCCGGATCGTTGCGGATCCGCGCCTGCGCCACCGCGATCTGCTCGGCCTCGGTTTTGTCGATCAGCGGCTTGACCTGCGCCGGCACGTTGACGCGCGCGCCCGCCACCACGAGGCTGGTGTCGCCGAGATTGACCTGCGCCGCCAGGTTGGGCTCGATGCGCCAGGCGGCGGCCAGCTTCGGCCGCGCGGTGATGACGACGTTGCCCTTGATCTCGGCGCTGGCGTTCAGGTTCTTGATGTTGACGCTGCCGATCTTCTTGCCGAGGTCGCCGCCGAGCAGGCCGCCGAGCGCATCGCCGACCGCGCCGGTCGCCTTCGCCGACAGCGAGCCGGTCACGTTCAGCGTTCCCGTCAGCGGCGTCGCCAGCGACAGCACGTCCTGGGCGCCGGTCGCGGCAATCGGCCCGCGCGAAGCGGTCCAGCCGATATCGGCATTCTGCAGGATCGACGTCACCGGATTGTCGGCCTTGCCGGCGAAGGTACGCGGCGCGCCGCGTTCGGCGGCTTCGCGAATGGCGCCGAGCGCGATCGCTACCGGCGCGATGATGCTGGAGGCGCGCGGGGCCGGCGGCAGCGGCGGCAATGCGGCCAGCACCGGCGCGCGGACCGTGCCGCGCGGCGCCACCCAGTCCATCGCTTTCAGGCTGGCGAAAAACGAGACCGCGAGCGCCGCTGCCCCGAGCAGGATCATCTTCGGACCAATCGGCAGACGCATCAGACTTGTCGGCAGACGCATTGTCCCCCCGGACGCTTCAACGGCGGAGTTTACACGGCGGGTGCGGAGGGCGCCAGAGCGGCGCTTTCCGAAGAGTGGGCAAAGCGCAGCGTGCCCACCAGCGGTGTATCAGCGGATAAAGCAGGCCGCCTTGCGACTCATCATGAAGGTGGTGGGCACGGCGCGAAGAGCGCGCCTTTGTCCACCTGCGATTCGACACAAAAAATGGCGCGGAGACCGCGCCATTTTTCATGTCTTCGCAGATTTTGGAAATCAGCCCCGCTTGCCGTTCATGTTGTCGGCGCGGCGGTCCATCGGCAGCACGATCACCTTGGTGCCGACATTGACCCGCGAATAGAGGTCGGTGACGTCTTCATTGGTCAGGCGCAGGCAGCCAGAGGAGACGTGGGTGCCGATGGTGTGCGGCGCGTTGGTGCCGTGGATGCGATAGATGGTGCCGCCGAGATACATGGCGCGGGCGCCGAGCGGGTTGCCGGGGCCGCCGGCCATGTAGCGCGGCAGATAGGGCTGGCGCGCGATCATTTCCGCGGGCGGGGTCCAATCCGGCCACTCTGCCTTCCTGGTCACGGTCTGCACGCCCGACCAGGTGAAGCCCTCGCGACCGACGCCGATGCCGTAACGGATCGCCTGTCCGCCGCCGAGCACATAATAGAGGTAGGTGTTGGGGGTATCGATGATGATGGTGCCGGGCGCCTCGCGGCTGGCGTAGTTGACGACCTGGCGCTTCAGGCGCGCCGGCATCTCGCGCACGGGGCCTTCGTCATCGTCGGAAGGCTGAGCCTGCACCGGCGGAGCCGATTGCGCCGGAGGCGACATGAGGAAGGGAAACAGCTGCACGGGTGCCGCCACGGCGGAGCCGGAAACTGCGAATGTGCCGATTGCCAGCGCACCGAGTGCTGCGGCAAACAGGCGTGAATTCAGCCTGGCTGAGTTGAACATGATCGACCCCTGTTTAGCGCCCTGCGCGCCAGTGCCCCCGGCGCGTCGTTGGGAAGATCAGTACAGGTCAAGCGTTTCAGGAGGTTTGCACAATGTCGCCAAATTGGTTTCGTCGGCTTAAGAATTGTTTCATTGCGGTTTCATGGCCGACAAAGCGGCGCACGGTTAGTCGGTCCCGACCTCGCCGCTGAAGCTTTTATCGATTTTTTTCAAAGATTTATAAGGGGTCTGGCCCGGGGCGAGCCGGTGCGTCGTCGCCGCCCTACAGCGCCCGCATCCGCGCCGGTTCGGGGACGACAAGGCCGATGGCGATACGCCGGTCGGCAACGGCATGGTTGAACTGGTCGAGCACGAGTCCGATCGCCGCCAGGTCGCCTTCCTCGATCGCGCCGTCGTCGTAACAGTCCAGCGTTTCCCGCAGTACGCCGTCGACCTCATTTTGCATGGCGGTCAGTTCGTCCGGGGATTCAGCCAACCGCACCTTGGAAATGATGGCGAGCAGGTCGTCGCGATGTTCGGAATATTGTTCGCGTTCATCCCGCTTGAAATAATGACGCAGCCAGGCGCCAGCGGATCCTAACCCGGAAAGAACCAGGATCGCGCCCCAGACATAGTCGGTATATTTTTCCAGAAAGGTGCGTTCATTGCCGTCGATATAGGCCGCCGCACCCGCATGCGCCGGCAATGCCGCGTCCTTGTCGGTGTCCGGCTTCTCGATCTTGGCCGCCGCGGGCACTTCCCTCGCCAGCGACTGGCGCACGGTGAACAATTGCCGGACGAAGCCGCCGACCGCGGTATCCGACAGCGACTTCGACGCGACGATCAGGTGGTTGACGCTGACGGTGTCGATCTTGTCCTCGGGGCGCGCCGGCGACGGACTGAAGGTGCTGCCCGGGATTTCCTCGGCCTCGTAGAGCGGGTGCTTCTTGGCGAGCGTCTCGGAAACCTCGATCGGCAGGAATTTCGGCTCGCCGCGCGCCTTCGCGGTCGCGGCGATCGCCTCAATGGTGATCTTGCTGTCGAGCGGGCCCACCGCCATGAAGGCTTCGATGGTCGGATCGCGCGCCATCTCGGCGATCTGGTTGGTGGCGAACTGGGTGATCGCCACCTTGTCGGGATTGACGCCGGATTCGGTCAGGATCACGCGCAGCAAAGTGACGTTGGCCTTGGTCCGGCCGATGACGCCGACGCGATGGCCGGGGAGATCGCCGAGTTCCTTGATTTTCGAGGCCGGCGGTTTCTTAGCACCCTTGGCCGGCAGCCCGGCCACCGACCAAAGCACCACGACGTTCTTGCGCAGGATCGCGACCGACTGGGCATCGGCCGGCAAATCCAGATCGCCTCGCGCCACCGCAAGGTCGGCCTTTTTTGCCGCCAGCAGCGCGATGCTCTCGATCGCGCCGTCGGTGGTGATCGGGTGCAGCCGGATCGAACTGCCATCGCGGGCAAAGGTCTGCGCCAGCGCCTGCACCAGTTTCTGGTCGTCGCTGCCGGCCGGGCCGACCGCGATGCGCAGGGTGACGGGCTGCAGGATGTAATAGAGGCCGGCAGCGGCGGCGCCGAACAGGAAGATGCCGGCGGCCAGCACCAGCAGCGAATAGTCCTTTCGCTTGCGGCGTCTGGGCGGGGTGTCCGGGGAGTTGATGGGATTCGATGATGACATGATCCGGCCACGCTACACGAAAAACATGAACCCGGCGCGAAAAACGAAAAACAGGCTTTACGGCCGCGTAGGCAAGTCGCCCGCGGCAGTCGCGGGGGCGCAGCCGGCCGGGCACCTCCGCAGGTTCGGTGAACGCGCAAGCAAAAGCCCGCCGGCGCGCCGGCGGGCCCTTGGATTCCGGTGCGATCGATCGCGTCGATTATTTTACCCGGGCCGGCGCCAGATTGATCGGCTTGCCGGGCTTCGATGGCGTGTAGTTCACCGCAGTGGCGGCCGGTGTCTCCTTGCGGAATACCGCCTTGCAGCCGGCGCTCAGTGCAGCACGCTGCCGGTGCATGCAGGCGGTGATGCGGTCGACATCGGGAATTTCCGAACTGCAGAGCCGCATCGCGTCGCTGGCGCACATCTGCTCCTGCTCCGCCGTGTGGGCCAGCGAGCCCGTCGTCAGCATGCCGAAGGTGAGCACGGTGGCGACCAGCAATCTGCAGCCGCCATTGTTCGAACCAGTAAAAATCATCGATGTCCCCTTGTGAGCGCCCAGAACTTGCAGGCCACGCGCCGGTCTCCGGCGTTTCCTGGTGAACAACCTACCCGGCATCCGTTTCAGGAGGTTTGCGTCAAACCCGCAAATTGGTTTCGTCGTGTTGAGATTTGTTTCATCGCTGTCGTCGCGAGAGATCGTTAACCATTGCCGTCCGGCCAACAAAAAAGCCCTCGCGGAAATCCGCGAGGGCTTTCTGAGATCGCGGCTTCAGCTGACGCGCTTCCAGGTCTGGCCACCGCAGAACATGCCGCCAAAGGCGCAGCCCTGAACCCGCAGCGCATTGGTGCCCTTCATGGCGATCGTCGAGTCGTAATTGCGGCCGCTGTCGGGGTCGTGAATCGTGCCGGTCCACTTGGACGCCTGTGCCTTCATGTTGATCAGGATCTTCTTGCCGGTCTTCACGGCGTAGCCGCACAGGTTCTGTCCGCATTCCTCGATCCGGACGTTGCCCTTGTTTTCCTCGGTGGCCCAGATGCCGAGCGGCGTGGCCGGCGCCGGCGCGGCGGCGGCGGG
>NZ_JAUYAN010000242.1 GCF_030693485.1 Bradyrhizobium sp.
AGTATCCGGTCTGCCTGCAGATTTATCGAGGCATGACGGATTTCTATTTCGAATGCGGCTACACCTCGATTCCACAGTGCCAGATGTCGGCATCGGGCCGCGCCGCGCAGTGCATCGTCAATCCCTATTACACCGGCACCAAAAAGCCGCCGCGACAACGCGAGCGGCGGCCGCGCCGCGAGTATTGAGCTGATCAGGCCGCAACACATACCGTCGTCATCACCCGCGCAAGCGGGTGACCCGGTGTTCCAGAGACGCCGGCGATAGAACCGGGAAGCCACGGCGTACGGGATCGCCCGCTTTCGCGGGCGACGACAGCCTTGCTGTGAGCGGCCGTCGCCTGTTTGTCGCGCAGCATGCAACTTGCAACGAACAGGGTCGACGGTTGATTCGCTGGCGGTGCGGCCCGTCATCGCGCTGTCACGAAAATCTGCTAGCTGCTCGCGCATGGGAAGTGACGTGATGAGTGACGAGTGTCCGGAGCGGCGGTTTCGCACTTTGTTTATCTCCGACGTCCACCTCGGAGCCCGCGGCGCGCAAGCCGACCAATTGCTGGATTTCCTGCGCTGCCATGATGCCGACACCATCTATCTGGTAGGCGATATCGTCGATGGCTGGGCGCTGCAGTCCAGCTGGTACTGGCCGCAATCGCATAACGACTTCGTGCAGAAAATGCTGCGCAAGGCGCGCAAGGGCGCCAGGATCGTCTACGTGCCGGGCAATCACGACGAGTTTCTGCGCAACTATTACGGCACCCATTTCGGCGGCATCGACGTCGTCGAGGACGCCATCCATGAGGGCGTCGACGGCAAGCGCTATCTGGTGATCCACGGCGATATCTTCGATCTCGTGGTGCAGAACGCGCGCTGGCTCGCCCATCTCGGCGACAAGGCCTATGATTTCGCGATCCGGATGAACCGCCTGGTCAACTTCTTCCGGCGCGCGTTCGGCGTGCCCTATTGGTCGCTGTCGCAATGGGCCAAGCTCAAGGTCAAGAACGCCGTGAACTACATCGGCGCGTTCGAGCAGACGCTCGCCGCCGAAGCGCGCCGCCACGGCGCCGACGGCGTGATCTGCGGCCACATCCACACCGCCACCATTCGCGACGAGCACGGCATCCGCTACATGAACTGCGGTGACTGGGTGGAAAGCTGTACCGCGCTGGTCGAGCACGAGGACGGCCGCTTCGAGATCATCAGATGGACCGATCCGCTGCGCCTGATAGCACCGGTGGCCGCCATTGCGGCGCGGGCGGCCTGATGCGCGTCCTGGTCGCGACCGATGCGTGGCATCCCCAGGTCAACGGCGTGGTGCGGACATTGACCATGATGGCGCAGGCGGCCAGGCCGCTCGGTGTCGATGTCGGTTTCGTCACCCCGCAATCGTTCCGCACTGTCGGGCTGCCGAGCTATCCCGACCTGCGGCTGGCATTGCCGTCGCCGGGCAAAATAGCCCGGCTGATTGCTGAGGCACGTCCCGACAGTATTCACATCGCCACCGAAGGGCCGATCGGATGGCTGGCGCGGCGCTATTGCCGCCAACATGGATTGCCGTTCACCACCAGCTTCCACACAAGATTTCCGGAATACATCTCCGCGCGCTTGCCCGTCCCGGAATCGTGGATCTGGGCGGGATTGCGCTGGTTTCACAATGCCGGCCAGGCGGTGATGGCGGCGACGCCGGCGCTGGCAACCGAGCTGCGTTCGCGCGGCTTCCGCAACGTGGTGCTGTGGCCACGCGGGGTCGACATCCGCCACTTTCATCCGCGCCCTGTCGATCTCGGTCTGCCGAGCCCGATCTTTCTCTGTGTCGGCCGCGTGGCAGTAGAGAAGAACCTCGAGGCGTTTCTCGACCTCGATCTGCCCGGCACCAGATTGATCGTCGGCGACGGGCCGGCGCGCGCGGCGCTGACGCGAAAGTATCCGCAAGCGGTATTTCTCGGCGCGCGACAGGGCGAGGAACTGGCGGAGGCCTATGCCGCCGCCGACGTCTTCGTGTTTCCGAGCCGGACCGACACGTTTGGGCTGGTGCTGCTCGAAGCGCTGGCCAGCGGCCTGCCGGTCGCTGCGTTTCCGGTGAGCGGTCCGCGCGATGTGATCGGTGCAGCCCCGGTCGGCTCACTGCACGACGATTTGCAGGTCGCGTGCCTGGCTGCGCTGAGCATTTCGCCGCAAGCCTGCGTCGCCTTTGCCGCAAAGCACAGCTGGGAGGCGTCAGCCCGCGCCTTCGTCGATAATGTGACCAATATCCGCATCGATCCGAAAGGCAATCGGGTTCCATTCGAGCTGGACCAGCCGCGTTTCGTCGGTTGATCCCGTTCGAAGCAGCTTGCCCGGCTGCCGGCACAGGCGTAACTTTGTGCGATGACCATTGCCATTTTGCCTGTGACTTCCGCCGACATTGATGCGGCCGCGCGCGTCATTGCGCCCTTCGCGGTGCGAACGCCGCTGCTGTCGCCGTCCGTTCTCAACGAGCGGATGGGGACCCGGATCTTCCTGAAGCCTGAAATGCTGCAGCGGACCGGATCGTTCAAGTTTCGTGGCGCCTTCAACAAGCTGTCGTCGATCCCGATCGATGCGCGTGGCGGCGGCGTGGTGGCGTTCTCGTCCGGCAACCACGCCCAGGGCGTGGCGCATGCGGCGCAGCTGCTCGGCATGCAGGCGACCATCGTGATGCCGGCAGACGCGCCGCTCTCCAAGCGCGAGCGCACGAAGGCCTATGGCGCCGAGGTCGTTTTGTACGACCGCGACCGCGAGGACCGCGAGGCGATCTCCCGCGAGATCGCCGACAGACGCGGCGCCACGCTGGTGCGGCCGTACGACGATCCCTATGTGATCGCGGGGCAGGGCACGGTGGGCCGCGAGATCGCGGAGGACATGGCGGCGCTGGGCCTTGTGCCTGACATCGTTGTTGCCCCTGCCTCGGGCGGCGGGCTGATCGCCGGCGTCGCCACCGCGATCAAGGCGCGCTATCCGCATTCCATGGTGATGTCGGGGGAACCCGAAGAGTTCGACGACCACGCGCGCTCGCTGCGCGCGGGCAAACGCGAAGCGCACGGCTCAAAAGGCCGCACCATCTGCGATGCGCTGATGGCTGCGATCCCCGGCGAGATCACCTTCTCCATCAACAGCCAGCTGCTGGCGCAGGGCATCACCGCCAGCGACGCCGAAGTGGGCACCGCGGTCGGATTTGCCTTTCGCGAACTGAAACTGGTGGTCGAGCCCGGCGGCGCCGTCGGCCTCGCCGCCCTGCTGGCCGGCCGCATCGACGTCACGGGCAAGAACGTCGTGATCGTGCTGTCGGGCGGCAATGTCGACGCGGATCTGTTTGCGCGATTGATCGGCTGAACGGTCAGATCAGCCGAAAGTGCTTACGAGAACAACGCGATTTTCTCGGCCTGGCTCATGCGCCGGATCGGCGCCAGCGGATCGGCCGCGGCCGCCTGCGGCCGGCTCAGGATTCCCCTTGAGATCAGCGAGGCGCCGAGCGAGGGCTCTTCGGCAGCTTGCAGCGCGGGTTGCAGCGACAATTCGGCGGCCGGCGGCACTGCCGCAGCGGCGATCGGCTCGGGCTCGGGCTCCGGCGCGACGCTGACGGGGTCGGCAGGTGCGAGTTCCGCGACGGCGATTTCGGCCGACTCCAGTTCGGCGACCTCATCGACATCGGTGGGATCGTCCGCGGCCATTTCGAGCGCGATCATGTCGAGGATCGCATCGTCCTGGGCTTCAGCGGCCTCGGCAGTCAGGCCCGCCGGTTCGGCCGCGGCGTCCATCGTCTCCGTCATGGCATCCACGGTCTCGACTGTGACGTCGGCCGTCTCCGCCATCGCGTCCATGGCCTCGATCGCAACTGCGGCGGTCTCCGCCGTAACGTCTGCCGTATCCGCCATCACCGTTTCGGCTTCCGCCGCCGCGATGGCTTCCTCGGCCAGTACCGACGAGGCTCTCACCGTGGCTTCGGAATCGTCAGCGGGGGCCGCGGCCGCGGTCTCCAGCGGCTCCACCAGCGCGGCGAGCATTTCATCCGACGGGGTCGGCGGGGCCGCGGCCGACGGGCTGTCTGCCACCGCGGCTTGCGGCGAGGTTGGGGCGGTCTCGCTGCCGCCGAGCTCCGCGAGCTGTCGCTCGATGACGTCGAACGCAGCAAGCGGATTGATCGATGCGATCTCGCCGCAGGCGCCTTCAATGGCGGTGATCTGGGAATCGATCAGGTCGCAGATCCGGCTGTCGGCGCCGATTTCGCGCCAGCGCCAGGCGATTTCCCGGATGATCCGGCTGCCCTTGCGCACCGGTCCCAGTTTTTCTTCCAGCGCGAGGCCGTCGAGTGCGGCGACCCGGGCCTGATCGACCGCGGTCCGGATCGCAGCCAGCGCCTCTCTCAGCCCGTCGTCGGGGGCCGGCTGGGGTTGCCGCTGGGCCGCGAGGTTTTCCTCGAGCCGCGCCACCGCCTCCAGCACCATGCTGGTGTCGGCATTGCGGTTGCGCTTGGCATATTCGCCGAGAAACCAGCGGCCCCGCGACGTCTCCATGAACGCCTTGCTGATCGCGTCATAGTCCTCCTCGCTCGGCTGGGCAGCGCGAGCGGAGATCGGAGATAGCGCAAATGCTTCGTCGGCCATGCAAGACTCACCGCGCAAATGTCAGCGCGTTGCGTTAACGATCACCACGATATCGAGCGAATCGCAATTGAATTGATGCCGAGCGAATCACAAATCCCCACCGCATCTCAAGCGGCCTCCAGGCGATTCGCCACGCGGCTGGCGCTGTTTTACGGCACACTGTTCGGCCTCATCGGCACCCATCTGCCGTTCTTCCCGGTGTGGCTGAAGGCGGTCGGGATCGACGCCTCGTGGATCGGTATTATCACGGCCGTCCCCGCGGTGACGCGGTTCACGGTGCTGCCGTTCATCACCGGCCTGGCCGAACGGCGTCAGGCGCTGCGCGGCACCCTGATCGTCGCGGCGTTTGCGACCGCGTTCGGGCTGGCGCTGGTCGGAACCCAGCATTTGCCGCTCGCGGTATTCCTGATCTACGTCGTCACCTCCTGCCTGTGGACCTCGATGACGCCGCTGACCGACGCCTATGCGCTGCGCGGCGTGGCGCGCTACGGATTGAACTACGGACCGCTGCGGCTGTGGGGCTCGGCGGCTTTCGTGGCCGGCGCGCTGGCCTGCGGGCTATTGGTCGACCTGATCGCCGCCGAACAGCTGATCTGGGTGATCGCGTCGGTGGCGGCGCTCGGCGCGCTGGTCAGCCTGGGGCTGCAGCCGCTGGACAGTCCGAAAACCGCGGCGGCGCCGACGCAGGGCGCCACCGCGCTGCTGCGAGATCCCGGCTTTCTCGCCATCATCGCCGCCTCGGCGCTGATCCAGGGCAGTCACGCCGCCTATTACGTCTTCGCCTCGATCGCCTGGCAGCAATCGGGCCTGGGCGGGCTGACCATTGCCGGGCTCTGGTCGCTCGGCGTGCTCGCCGAGATCGTGGTGTTCGCGCTGTCGCCACGGTTCAAGCTGCAACCTGCGCTGCTGGTGGTGATCGCAGCATTGTGCGCTGTCGCACGCTGGTCGATCACCGCGCTGGATCCGCCGATCGCGGTACTCGCCGTGGTGCAGCTGGCGCATGGCCTGACTTTCGGGCTGACCATGGTCGGCACCATGGGCCTGATGGTGCGCCATGTGCCGATCGAGGTGATGGCGCGGGGGCAGGGCTACCTTGCCGCCAGCACCGGCATCGTCACCTCGATCGCGTCGATCTCGTCCGGCATGATCTTCGCCCGCTACGGGCAGGGCGTCTACTACCTGATGGCGGCGATGGCGCTGTCAGGCGGCCTCATCATGTGGTTTTCGCGGCAGCGCCTCTCTCACCCCCACAGCGCCGCTTCCGGCGGATAGACCAGGCTGCCGTCGTAGCGCAGTCCGCCGTCGCGGTCGCGCGCCAGCAGCAGCGGGCCATCGAGATCGACGAAGCGCGCCTGTCGCGCCAGCAGCATCGCCGGCGCCATCGCCAGCGAGGTCCCGACCATGCAGCCGACCATGATTTCGAATCCGAGCGCCTGCGCCGCATCGGCCATTGCCAGCGCCTCGGTCAGCCCGCCGGTCTTGTCGAGCTTTATATTGACGGCATCGTAGCGGTCGCGAAGTCCATCGAGCGATTTCCGGTCATGCACGCTTTCGTCGGCGCAGACCGCGACCGGCCTGCGGATCCGCGCCAGCGCGTCATCCTGCCCGGCCGGCAATGGCTGCTCCACCAGCGTGACGCCGGCCCCGGCGCATTCGGCGAGATTTTGCTCCAGATTTTGTGGCGTCCATGCCTCGTTGGCATCGACGATGAGTTCGGATTCGGGTGCCGCCTTGCGCACCGCGGCGATCCGCATCCGGTCGCCATCGCCGCCGAGCTTGATCTTGAGCAACGGCCGGTGCGCCGCCTTGGCGGTCGCCGCCGCCATCGCCTCGGATGTCCCCAGCGAGATGGTATAGGCGGTGGTGCAGGCGGCGGGCGCCGGCCGCCCGAGCAGGTTCCAGACGCGCTGGCCGCTGGTCTTGGCTTCGAGGTCCAATAGCGCGCAATCCAGCGCGTTTCGGGCGGCGCCGGCCGGCATGGCGGCCTGCAGGGCCTGCCTGTCGAGGCCGCGCGAGAGCGGCCCCTGCATCGCCTGCAGCGCGGCCAGCGTCGCTTCCGGGGTCTCGCTATAGCGCGGATAGGGGAGGCATTCGCCGCGCCCGGTATGGCCACCAAGTCTGACCTCGGCCACGACCGTCACCGCCTCGGTCTTGGCGCCCCGGCTGATGGTGAAGGACCCTGCGATCGGCCAGCGTTGGATCCGGGCGGCGAGCACGAGAGATTTGCTGGAAGTCATTTCAAAATCTGGCAATTTCTGAACCATCCGGCTTGCCCGGCGTAACCAAGTATGGCTGGTAAGGGACATGTTCTACAAGGCGGCGGCGCGTTGGATGTTTCCCTCCGTGATGAGCAGAGATTCGGCTGGGGTGTTGGCATCGTGAGCAGCGACCCGACATTGGAGCGGATTGCACGGGGCAATGGGCTGGCGCTGTGCGCCGCGGGTTCATGGACCGCGCGCTTTGCGCCTGATCTGGAGCGGATCGTCGCCGACGCCGAAAAGCTGGCCGGCAGCCGGCCCAACATCTTCATCGACGTCTCGCAGGTTTCCAGGCTCGACACTTTCGGAGCCTGGCTGATCGAGCGGCTTCGCCGCAGCCTGACCCAGGGCGGGGTGGAGGCGAAGATCGCCGGCCTTTCGGCCAATTATGCCACCCTGGTCGATGAAGTGCGCCGGGTGAAGGCTTCGCCCGCGCTCGACGCCAGTCCGGTGTCGCTCACCGGGATGCTGGACCAGATCGGCCGCAGCGTGGCCGGCGTCGGCACGACCCTGGTTGGCCTGATCGACATGCTCGGCGCGGTCCTGGCCGCCGGCGGCAGGGTGCTGATCCGCCCGCGCGGCTTTCGGTTGACCTCGACGGTGCATCACCTCGAACAGGTCTGCTGGCGCGCGGTGCCGATCGTCGTCCTCATCACCTTCCTGATCGGCTGCATCATCGCGCAGCAGGGCATCTTTCATTTCCGGCAGTTCGGCGCCGACATCTTCGTGGTCGATATGCTCGGCGTGCTGGTGCTGCGCGAGATCGGCGTCCTCCTCGTGGCGATCATGGTGGCGGGCCGCTCCGGCAGCGCCTACACCGCCGAGCTCGGCTCGATGAAAATGCGCGAGGAAATCGACGCCCTGCGCACCATGGGGTTCGATGCGATCGAGGTGCTGATACTGCCGCGGATGCTGGCGCTGGTGCTGGCGCTGCCGATCCTGGCGTTTCTCGGCGCGATGGCCGCGCTGTACGGCGGCGGGCTGGTGGCGTGGCTCTATGGCGGGGTCGAGCCCGAAGCCTTCCTGCTGCGGCTGCGCGACGCCATTTCGATCAACCATTTCATCGTCGGCATGATCAAGGCGCCTGTCATGGCGGCGGTGATCGGCATCGTCGCCTGCGTCGAGGGATTGGCGGTGCAGGGCAGTGCCGAGTCGCTCGGGCAGCACACGACGTCGTCGGTAGTGAAGGGAATCTTCTTCGTCATCGTGATGGACGGCGTGTTCGCGATCTTCTTCGCATCGATCGGAATGTGACGATGGCGCGGCAACCCCAAGCGCAACCTTCCGACAACATCATCCGGGTCCGCGACATCACCGTGCAGTTCGGCAAGAACCGCATCCTCGACGGACTGAACCTCGATGTGAAGCGCGGCGAGATCCTGGGCTTTGTCGGTCCCTCCGGCGCCGGCAAGTCGGTGCTGACGCGCACCATCATCGGCCTCGTCCCCAAGGTCGCCGGCAACATCGAGGTGTTCGGAATCGATCTCGACTCCGCCGACGCCAAGACGCGGCGCGGCGTCGAGCGGCGCTGGGGCGTGCTGTTCCAGCAGGGCGCGCTGTTCTCCTCGCTGACGGTGCGGCAGAACATCCAGTTCCCGATCCGCGAATATCTCAGCCTGTCGCAGCGGCTGATGGACGAGATCACCGTCGCCAAGCTCGGCATGGTGGGCCTGAAGCCCGAAGTCGCCGACCGGTTTCCCTCGGAACTTTCCGGCGGCATGATCAAGCGCGTGGCGCTGGCGCGCGCGCTGGCGCTCGATCCGGAACTCGTGTTCCTGGACGAGCCGACCTCCGGCCTCGATCCGATCGGCGCCGGCGACTTCGACGAGCTGGTCCGCACCCTGCAGCGAACTTTGGGCCTGACCGTTTTCATGGTAACCCACGACCTCGACAGCCTTTATACGGCTTGCGACCGGATTGCGGTGTTAGGGAACGGTAAGATCATTGCGGCAGGATCGGTTGCCGACATGCAGGCCTCGCAACACCCCTGGCTGAGGCAATATTTCCACGGCAAGCGCGCCCGCGCCGTGATGAGCTAGTACTGGAGTTCGATCTTAATGGAAACGCGGGCGAACTACGTCCTGATCGGAGCCTTCACGCTGGCGGTGATTGCCGCGGCGTTCGGCTTCGTGCTGTGGTTCCAGAGCCTGCACACCACCAAGGCGCGCAGCCCGATCCGGATCGTGTTTGAAGGCCCGGCCTCCGGCCTGCGCAATGGCGGCAGCGTCAATTTCAACGGTATCCGGATAGGCGAAGTCATCTCGGTCAAACTGGATAACCCGCGTCGAGTCGTCGCACTCGCGATGGTCGAGAACAAGGCGCCGATCCGCAAGGACACCCTGGTCGGCCTCGAATTCCAGGGCCTGACCGGCGTTGCCGCGATCTCGCTGAAGGGTGGCGAGGAGGCGGCGCCGGCCGTTCCGCTGGATGAGGACGGCATCCCGGTCCTAACCGCCGATCCGAGTGCGCTGCAGGACGTCACCGAGGCGATCCGCGCCACCCTGCAGAACGTCAACCGGATCGTCGCCGACAACCAGGAATCGGTCAAAAACTCGCTGCGCAATCTGGAGACCTTTACCGGCGCCCTGGCGCGCAATTCCGAAAAGATCGACGGCATCATGGTCAAGGTCGACGGCGTGATGGGCAAGGCCGACAGCCTGATGCTGGGCCTGAATACGGTCGCCGGCGGCAATTCCGGCGGCGAGCTGTCGGCGATGTTGAAGTCGATCAAGGATCTCGCCGACGACCTCGACAAGCGTACCAACCTGCTGATCGCCGACGGCCGCCGCACCCTCGGCGACATCAGCCGCGCCGTGAACAATTTCGATCGCAACCCGAGCCGGGTGATCTTCGGCGGCAGCAACAACGCCGCGCCGGCCGAACCGCCGCCGGCCGCAGCGGCAAGGCCGCCCGCAGCGGCAAGGCCGCCCGCGGCCG
>NZ_JAUYAN010000245.1 GCF_030693485.1 Bradyrhizobium sp.
CGCATCTCCCGCAGCAGCGTCGGGCCGTCCATTTCCGGCATCACCACGTCGGACACCACGAGGTCGACCGCGCCGTTCTTTTCCTCCAGCGCCTCCATCGCCTCGACGCCATTGGAGGCCTCGATCACGCTGTAGCCGCGCGAGCGCAGGCCGCGGGCATTGAGCGAGCGCAGGCCCTCCTCGTCCTCGACCAGCAGGATGGTGCCCTGCCCGGTCAGGTCGGCGCGCGGCCTGGTTTCCGCCGCCGGCGCCTTGGCCGCATCAGTGGCGGCGACGGGCTCCGGCTGCACCTCCTGCTCGGCATGATGCCGCGGCAGGAAGATATGGAACGAGGTGCCCTTGTCGGCTTCCGAATCCACGTAGATAAAACCGCCGGTCTGCTTGACGATGCCGTACACCGTCGACAGGCCGAGGCCGGTGCCCTTGCCGACTTCCTTGGTCGAGAAGAACGGTTCGAAGATCTTGTCGACGATGTCGGCGGGAATGCCGGTGCCGGTGTCGGCAACGTCGATCCGGACGTAATCCGCCGCCGGCATGCCCTTGTAGGCGAACTGGCTGGATTCCTCCGTCGTCACATTGGCGGTGCGCACCGTCAGCTTGCCGCCGTCGGGCATCGCATCGCGGGCGTTGACCGCGAGGTTGACTATCACCTGCTCGAACTGGGAGACGTCGACCTTGACCGCCCACAAATCGCGGCCGTGCACGAGGTCCAGCTTGACCTTTTCGCCGATCAGCCGGCGCAGCAGCATGGTGAGATCGCTCAGGGCGTCGCCGAGATCGAGCACCTGCGGCCGCAGCGTCTGCCGCCGCGAAAACGCCAGCAGCTGCCGCACCAGCGTCGCGGCGCGGGTAGCGTTCTGCTTGATCTGCATGATGTCCTGGAACGACGGGTCGGTCGGCTTGTGCGCGTTCAGCAGGAAGTCGTTCGCCATCATGATGGCGGAAAGCACGTTGTTGAAATCATGGGCGATGCCGCCGGCGAGCTGGCCGACCATGTCCATCTTCTGCGACTGGTTGATCTGGTTTTCCAGCGTGCGCCGCTCGGTGGTCTCCAGCAGATAAACAATGGCGGCCTCGGTCTCGCGTTCGTTCTCCTCGACCGCGGTGACGAAGAACTGCCCCCAGCGCTCCTTGGGCCCGTCGAGCATCGCCTCGACCGGGGCGATGTCGCCCTGCCCCTCCGCCGCCTGGTTGATGGCCGCGATCAGCAGATGGCGGTCGCGCGGATTGACGCTGCGGAAGATCGACTTGCCGGAAGCGCCTTCGGAATTCAGCCCCTGCGCGAGCTTGGCGTAGCGGGCATTGGCGCGCACCACCGCGCCTGACCGCTCCACCGTCGCGATCGCCATCGGGGTATGGTCGAAGAAGCGCATGAAGCGGACTTCGGCGGCGCGCTGCGGATCGGAATGCTCGTCGCGGGCCCGGCTGATCACCAGCGTGCGCGAGGCGCCCGGCACGCCGTCGGCCCCGAATGCCAGCTTGTGATAGAGCCGCACCGGCATGGTCCTGCCGCCGCGCATCCGCAGGTCGATGTCGAAAACCTCGGTCTTGACTTCGCCGGGCACCGCCACGATCGAGGTCAGCAACGAGGCGCCGTCGCCGGAGACGATGTCGGTCAGCTTGAGGCCGCCATTGCCGATTTCCGCGAGGTCGTGATCCAGCCAGTTCGCCAGCGTGGCGTTGACATAGACGAGGTCGCCGCCGGCATTGACGGAGAAGAACCCGCACGGCGCGTGATCGAGATATTCGATGGCGTGCTGCAGTTCCTGGAACACGTCCTCCTGCCGCTCGCGGTCGCGGGTGATGTCGGCGATCGACCACACCGCGTATTTCGCTTCGCGCTTGCTCGCTCCGAGCGGGCGGACCCGCATCCGCAGCCAGCGGCCCTGGCTGCCGTCGGAGCCGGCGATGCGGACCTCTTCCTGCTGCCGCTTGCCTTCGCGCGCCGCCTTGAGCAGGCGGAACACCGCTTCCGAGACGTCGGGATTGCCGATGAAGACCCGCTCCACCGGGCGCGCGTCCTGCGCGGTCGCAGCCCCCGTTATCGCCAGATAGGCGGCGTTGGAATAGACTACATGGCCGCGGGAATCGGTCACCGCCAGCCCGTCATAGGCGTAATCGGCGATCCGGCTCATCACCGGATCGTCGGCGGCGCGATCGGCGAAACGGATGATGCCGGCGGCGAAGGCGAACAGGTTGAACAGCCCGACCATCGCCAGCAGCGCCAACAGGCCGAGGATATAGGGCTGCGCCTGGGCGCGGCCGATGGTCATCAGCGCGACCGCCACCGCGACGATCGCAAAGGCCACCAGCAGTACCAGGACGATGCTGCCGTTCCGTCGTGCCGGTTCCTGGGCGGCGAAGGGCTGCGGCGCGGGAGCGTTGTCGGGTTCGGCGGTCATGGCAGCGGATAGAGCCTGTCGACATCGATGTTACGCGCCTGCGCGCGGCGCCAGGCGCGCTTTTGCGCGCCCGCTCCTGAGTGCCTGAATCGGGCCTGCCAACGCAAGGCCGTCACATCAGCTATTTCGCCCGCCGCGGTCATTTCCAGCCTCTCCCGTTGAGCCTGTCCCGGACCGCCGGATTCATGCCGGCCGGCCGGAAAGCCCGCGCCTGAGGCCCATGACGTAGCCGATAACCTCCGCGACTGCATGGTAATGTTCCACCGGGATCTCGCCGTCGACCTCCACGGTCGCATGCAGCGCCCGCGCCAGCGGCACGTTCTCGACGATCGGGATGTCGTGCTTGCCGGCGATTTCCCGGATCTTGAGCGCCAGCGTGTCGATGCCCTTGGCCACGCAGATCGGCGCCGGCATGCCGCGTTCATAGCGCAGCGCCACCGCATAGTGGGTCGGGTTGGTGATGATCACGGAGGCCTGGGGAACCGCGGCCATCATTCGCTTCTTCATGCGCTGCTGGCGCAGCTGCCTGAGCTTGCCCTTGATGTGCGGGTCGCCTTCGGACTGCTTGTACTCCATCTTCATGTCCTGCAGCGACATCTTCTGCTTCTCGAACCAGGTCCGGTACTGAAAGAAGAAATCGCCGATCGCGACCACCGCGAGCATCGCCACCACGGCGCCCATCAGTTGCAGCGTCAGGTTGGTGCTGACGACCATGATCGACGAAACGTCGAACCGCACCATCGCTTCGAGCCGATGGTGCTCCGGCCAAAGCACCGCCGTCATCACGGCGCCGAGCGCGATCACCTTGAAAAGGCCCTTGATGAAATTCGCAAGCCCCTGCTTGCCGAAGATCCGCTTGAACCCGGCGCCCGGCGATATCTTGTTGAATTTCGGCTTGAGCGACTCGCCCGACCACACCATCCGGTGCTGGACCATGTTGCCCGCGATCGCCGCCAGCGCGAACATCAGGAACGGCACGCCGAGCGCCGCCATCATCGAATAGCCAAGGCTCTGCGTCAGCGCCATCAGACCCGCCCCATCGGTGCGGATCATCCATGAATTGGCCACCAGATTGCGCAACGGCGCCAGGATGCCGCCGCCGATCGATCCATGAAAGGACGACAGCACCAGCGTGGCGCCGGCGAGCACGAACCAGGTATTGACCTCCTGGCTCTTGGCGACGTCGCCTTTTTCGTGGGCCTCATCCAGACGTTTTTGGGTCGGGTCTTCTGTTTTGTCTGAGGAGTCATTCTCGTCGGACATCGATCAAGCCCTTACCTTGATGGTATCAGCTGATGCATGACGCCGGTGAAATAATCGAGGAAGGTTCCCATCATCGTGACGAGGACGAGCGCCAGGATCAGGAAGCCGGCGAGAATCGACAGTGGCACGCCGACGAAATAGACCTGCATCTGCGGCATCAGCCGCGCCAGCACGCCAAGCCCGATATTGAAGACGATACCGAACACCAGGAACGGCGCCGACAGCTGGATCCCGA
Organism: Bradyrhizobium sp.; assembly: GCF_030693485.1. Taxonomy (GTDB): domain Bacteria; phylum Pseudomonadota; class Alphaproteobacteria; order Rhizobiales; family Xanthobacteraceae; genus Bradyrhizobium. The sequence goes on from NZ_JAUYAN010000245.1 coordinate 3,901, forward strand.
TCTTGAAGGCGGCGGTGAAGGCGTTGGTGGCCAGCGAGGCGACATCGCCACTCGCCATCGACGCGCCCGGCGCAAAGATCGTGTAGCTGTCGTTGAGCGCGGCGATCACGAGGTGATGGCTGTCGGTGGCGAACAGCAGCGTCAGGCCGAGGATGGTGAGGAAGTTTCCGATCAGGAGACCCTGCTGCCCCTGGGTCGGATCGACCGAGGTGACGAATCCGAGGCCGAGCTGCTGGGCGATCACCGATCCCGCGACCTGCAGCGCCGACAGCGTCACCCGCGCAGTGGCGCCGAGCACGACGCCGATGACGATTTCGTGCATCATCAACACCAGCAGCGCCGTAATCGACTGCATGTCGATGTTGTAGGCCGCCCGGTGCACTGGCAGGATCACCAGCGTCAGCAGCAGCGCGATCGCCAGCTTGATGCGAACCGGAATATTGGCCTCGCCGAGCCCGGGCAACAGCATCACCATCGCGCCGATGCGGGCAAATACCAGCATGAAGGCGGCGGCCAGTGCCGGCAGCAATGAGACGTCGATGCGCATGATTGACGCGCATCATGCCTCAACCGCCTATGATTCGCGACGATATCCGCATCATGTAGCCGTGCAGCGACTCCGACATGAACGGCAGCGCCAGCAGCAGCGTGACGAAGATCGCGAGGATCTTGGGCACGAACACCAGGGTCTGTTCCTGGATCTGGGTCAGCGCCTGGAACAGCGACACCACGACGCCGACCACGAGGCCGACCACCATCAGCGGCGACGACACGATGACGATGGTCCAGATCGCATCGCGCGCCACGTCAAGGGTTTCAGCACCGGTCATTTATCTATTCCAATTCACTCGATTTCAACCGTCGTCATTCCGGGGCGCCTGCCAGCGCGAACCTGGGATCTCCTCGCGCGAACCATCTCGAATTCCGGGTTCGATGCTTCGCATCGCCCCGGAATGACGGTGCAGAAAAATCAGATCGGCATCCGCATGATGTCTTCGTAGGACTGGATCATCCGGTCGCGCACCGACACCAGGGTCGAGACCGCGACGTCGGTTTCGGCCACCGCCGTCACCACGTCCATCACGTTGGCCTTCCCGGTCGTCATCGCCACCGTCTGCGCGTCGGATTTGCGGCCGGCGTCCATCACGCTGCCGAGCGCCTCCTTGAGCACCGCGCCGAAGGATTGGCCGCCACCGAGTTCGGCGGCCTTGCCGACGCCGGCGGCGGGGCCGGCGCTGCTGGTCATGCGGGCAAGTGCGGCATAGGCATTTGCAGCGACTGTGGGTGAAGCCATGGTCCGGGGTTTCCTGTTCAGGCCTTGAGGATGTCGAGCGTGCGTTGAATCATCCGGCGCGTGGCGCTGATGATGTTGAGGTTCGCCTCGTAGGATCGCTGCGCTTCGCGCATGTCAGCCGTTTCGATCACCGAGTTGACGTTGGGATATTTGACGTTGCCGGCGGCGTCCGCCGCCGGATTGGAAGGCTCGTATTTGACCCGGAACGCCGACGCGTCGGGCCTGACCCTGCCGAGCGTCACGACCCTGGCATCCAGCGAGCGATCGAGTTCGGAGGTGAATGTCGGCACCTTGCGGCGATAGGGGTCGCCGCCGGCGGTCGGCGCAACGGAATCCGCGTTGGCGATATTTTCCGAGAGCACCCGCATCCGCCCCGCCTGCGCGCGCAGGCCGGAGGTTGCGATGCTCATCGAGCGGCCGAAGTCATTTCCATCGCTTGCCATGATCGCGTTTCCCTAAAGCTCAGCGCTTGCCGATGGCGGTTTTCAGAAGCCCCAGGCTGCGGCTGTAGAGCGAGGTGGCCGCGGCGTAGTCCATCTGGTTGGCGGAGACCTTGAGCATCTGGTCTTCGAGATTGACGGCGTTGCCGGCCGGCCTGGTATGGAACCCGGCCCGGCCGTGTTGCGCGAAAGTGTCGCCGCCGCCGGCCGGGGCAATGTGGCTGGTGCTGGTGCGCATCATCGCCAGCGCTCCCATCGCCGCGGGGCTGGCGCCGGTTTTGTCGAATTTCGGCTCGACCAGATCGCGCGGCCTGAAATTCGGCGTGTCGGAATTCGAGATATTTTCGGCGAGCACGCGCTGGCGCTCCTGGTGCCACTGCATCTTGGTGCGCAGCGCCGACAAAACCGGAAGATCGTTGATAGCCATCGCATCGGCCCCATTACGTCAGGGGCACGGCGCCGCTGAGGTAGGCAGAATTTGCCGTGTGTATGGTTAACAACGGGTTAAAATCGCCTGATTTTAGCCGTGGACAACAGCCAGCGCCGGACGCGGATCGGTGCTCCGGCTGCACACCGAGCGCATTTTTGCCACGAAAGCTGCGTTAACCAAGCGCGTGGGGCGCTCAGAAGTCGTTTTGGCTCAAGCGATTCTTGGTTTATTAAGATGCGTGGGCGGCACTTCTTGCCGTGGGGAATTAAGACATGAGGCTGGGCTGCGCTTCGTTGGGCCATCGGACGGAACGCCGGTCCGGATTGCCCAAGCGAAGTTTGAAGACAGCTTTACTGGCCGGGGACTGAGCTATGCAGGGACCACTTACATTCTTCTTGGCATTCGTGGCCGTGCTGGCCCTGATCGGCGTCGCCGCCTGGCTGGTTCGTCGCTTCGCCACCAACCGCCTCGGCGCCAATACCAACCGCGGGCGGATGCCGCGGCTGGCGGTGATCGACGCCGCGGCGGTCGACGGCCGCAGGCGGCTGGTACTGGTGCGGCGCGACAACATCGAGCATCTGCTGATGATCGGCGGCCCCACCGACATCGTCGTCGAAGCCAATATCGTCCGCGCCATGCCCGGACGGGAGCAGGCGCCGCGGCCCGCCGTCGGCGGCACCGAGCCGTCGCCCCGAATCGCGCCGCTGCCCGACACCAGCTGGAGCGACGGGGAGACCGCCCGGACCGATATGTTCGACCATGCCGAGCCGCAAATGCCCGAGCCGCCGCCGCGGCCGGTTCGTCCCTCTTTTGCCGACGAAGCGCGCCGCCCGTCGCCGCCGCAGATGCCGATGCCGGAGCGCCGCCCCGAGCGGGCCGAGCGCGCCGACCCGATGGCCGGCTTCGCGCCGGAGCCGCTGGGCGGCCGGCCCGAGCCCCGTCCCGAGCTGCGCCCGGAACCGATGCCGTCGCGGGTCACCTCGCGCAGCGAGCCGATGATGCCGCGGCCCATGCGGCCCGAACCGCCGAAGGCGCCGCCGCGCGTGCCGGCCTCCGAACGGGCCGTCGCACCGCCGCCGCCCCCGGCGCCGCCGCCGCCCCCCTCGGCGCAGTCCAGCGCCGACCAGAATCTCGCCGAGATGGCGCAGCGGCTGGAAGCCGCGCTGCGCC
>NZ_JAUYAN010000246.1 GCF_030693485.1 Bradyrhizobium sp.
CGGATCCGAAGCTGAAGGTGGTGCTGAAGGAATTCCCGGTGCTCGGCCCCTCCTCCGTCGAAGCCGCCCAGGTCGGGGTCGCCGTGCGCATGCAGGACCCCAGCGGCAAGAAGTATCTCGACTTTCACCAGAAGCTGCTCAACGGCAAGGGCCAGGCCGACAAGGCGCGTTCGATGGCTGCCGCCAGGGACGCCGGCGCCGACATGGCCAGGCTCGAAAAGGATCTCACCAGTCCGGAAGTGCGCGCCACGCTGGAGGAGAGCTTCAAGCTCGCCGAAGCGATGGGCATGAACGGTACGCCGAGCTACGTGATCGGCAAGCAGGTGGTGATCGGCGCGGTCGGCGTCGAAACGCTGCGGGAAAAAATCGGCATCGCGCGTTGCGGCAAGGCGACGTGCTGAGTTACGTATTCTGCAATCTGCTACTGCAGCGTTGCTGAACTGAAAGGCCGGCTCCCGAGCCGGCCTTTTGTTTGCGCCTTTTTCGAAGCGGCGCGTTCATCACGCATTCATCAAACAAAATCGATGGAACCGGCAAATACGCGGAACATCGGGCACGGGCTGCCGTTGTCGACGCGGGCAATGTTCACATGAGGAGATATTCCATGACTAATCGCTTGATGATTTCTGTCGCAGCCGCAGCGTTGATCGCGGGCAGCGGATTGGCGTTTGCGCAGGGTCCGGGCGGCAGCAGCCGTGACGGTGCGCCTGCTGCAGGCGGCGCCGCCGGGGGTGGAAGCCCTCCCGCAGCCCAGCAGAGCCCTGCCCCGTCGGGTGGTGCGATGAACCGTGACTCTGGCGCTGCTCCGGGCACGAGCACCACTCAGTCCAAGGATGGCATGGGCAAGGACGGCATGAAGAACGTGCAGTCCAAGGACGGCATGGCCAAGGATGGCATGAAGGACGCGCAGTCCAAGGACGGCATGGCCAAGGACGGCATGAAGAACGTGCAGTCAAAGGACGGTATGGCCAAGGACGGCATGAAGGATGCGCAGTCCAAGGATGGCATGTCCAAGGACAGCATGTCGAAGGATGGCGCCAGCAAGACCGGCACCAACGCCCAGACCGACAGCAAGTCCGGCGCCACCACCGGCAACGCCGCGACGTCGGCGACCGCCGCTCCCCCGCCCGAAAAGCGCACCCAGATCGTCTCCGCCATTCGTTCGGAGACGAGCATCAAGGAAACCACCAACGTCAACTTCAACATCTCGATTGGCACGCGCGTTCCGAGCTCGGTCACCTTCTATCCGCTTCCGCCGCGGATCGTCGAGATCTATCCGGAATGGCGCGGCTATCAGGTCATCCTGGTCAAAGGCCGTTACGTCATCGTTCGACCCCAGACCTACGAGATCGTCTACATCATCGAAGGCTAGGTGCCGGGTACGGCCACTTATCCTCGGCGTAAGGGGCGGGCAGCAATGCCCGCCCCTTTTCGCGTCAATCGATGGCCGGCCTGCGGACGAACCTGCGGAGTACTGATCTCGAAACCTTTGTTAACGAACGATTTCCACAGGTTCCACCCGGCTTTTTACAAGCCGGGTTAGGCATTTGGGCCGGGTCCAGGACGGCCTAAAGGCTTCCCCTTGGGCCTGATGTTACCTATAACCCCGCCACCACAGCCGCATTACCGGGATCTGGATGGCCGAAAGACCTGCCGAGACGATTTACGTGCTCAACGGCCCCAACCTCAATCTGTTGGGGACCCGGGAGCCCGAGAAATACGGCCATGCCGGACTCGCCGACGTCGAGCAGCTGTGCGTGCAGACCGCCGCGCTATTCGGCCTCAAGGCCGATTGCCGGCAGTCCAACCGCGAGGGCGAACTGATTGATTTCATCCACGAGGCGCTGGCGAAAAAGGCGGCCGGGATCATCATCAATGCCGGCGGCTATTCGCACACCTCGATCGCGCTGCACGACGCGTTGGTGGCGGTGAGAATTCCGACCGTCGAAGTGCACGTTACCAACATCCATGCCCGCGAGGATTTTCGTCATCATTCCTTCACCGCCCGGGCCGCGTTCGCATCGCTTTGCGGCTTCGGCATCGACGGTTACCGATTGGCGATCAACGGCCTTGCCGCCAAAATCGGCGTCAAGGCGATTGCCTGACGCCGTTCGACCGTCACCCCACAGAAAGCTCCGGATCCAGATCATGGCGCGCCAGCCTGACGACACCAAAGACGCGAAGTTCAAGAGCGACGACAGTGCGCTCATTCGCGAACTCGCATTGCTGCTCGACGAGACCAGTCTCACCGAGATCGAGATCGAACGCGCCGGCCTGCGGGTGCGGGTCGCCCGCAACATCAGCATCGCCGCATCGATGCCGGCGAATTTCCAGCAGATGCCTTCCGGTTCCACAGCATCCGCCGCGAGCGTTACACCGGCCGCCATCGCCGATCTCGCAAAGCACCCGGGCGTGGTGCCCTCGCCGATGGTCGGCACCGCCTACTGGTCGTCCGAGCCCGGCGCCAAGCCGTTCATCGAGGTCGGCGCCAGGGTGGCGGTCGGGCAGACGCTGCTGATCATCGAAGCCATGAAGACGATGAACCAGATCCCGTCGACGCGCGCGGGCACCGTGACGCAGATTCTCGTCGAGGACGGCCAGCCGGTCGAATTCGGCGAACCGCTGGTAATTATTGAATAGAGGCGAATGGCGAGTGGCGAACAGCGAATGGTTACCCGATCCATCATTCGCCATTCGCTATTCGCCGTTGGTCCCTTAGGAACCCCATGTTCGACAAGATCCTGATAGCCAATCGCGGCGAGATTGCACTGCGCATCCTGCGTGCGTGCAAGGAGCTCGGCATCGCCACCGTCGCGGTGCATTCCACCGCCGATGCCGACGCCATGCATGTGCGGCTGGCCGACGAGAGCGTCTGCATCGGGCCGCCGCCGTCCAAGGACAGCTACCTCAACGTCCCGGCGCTGCTGGCGGCCTGTGAGATCACCGGCGCCGACGCCGTGCATCCGGGCTACGGCTTTCTGTCGGAAAACGCCCGCTTCGCCGAAATCCTCGGCGAGCACAATCTGCATTTCATCGGCCCGAAGGCCGAGCACATCCGCCTGATGGGCGACAAGATCGAGGCCAAGAAGACCGCGAAGAAACTCGGCATTCCCGTGGTGCCGGGCTCCGACGGTGCGGTCGGCGCCGAGGACGACGCGATGGCGATCGCGCAGGCCATCGGCTTTCCGGTGCTGGTAAAGGCCGCTTCCGGCGGCGGCGGCCGCGGCATGAAGGTGGCGCGAACCCCTGAAGATTTGATGCTGGCGCTGTCGACCGCGTCCAACGAGGCCAAATCGGCTTTCGGCGACGCCTCGGTCTATCTGGAAAAATACCTGCAGAAGCCGCGTCACATCGAAATCCAGATCCTCGGTGACGGCCGCGGCGGCGCCATCCATCTCGGCGAGCGCGATTGCTCGCTGCAGCGGCGCCACCAGAAGATCTGGGAAGAAGGCCCCTCGCCGGTTCTGGCGGCCGCGGCGCGCGCCACGATCGGCGCCACCTGCGCCAAGGCGATGCAGGACATGAAGTATCTCGGCGTCGGCACCATCGAATTCCTGTACGAGGACGGCGAGTTCTATTTCATCGAAATGAACACCCGGATCCAGGTCGAACATCCCGTCACCGAGTCGATCACCGATATCGACCTCGTGCTGGAACAGATCCGCATCGCCGCCGGCGGCGATCTGCCGGCGACGCAGGACGAGATCCAGATCATCGGCCACGCCATCGAATGCCGCGTTAACGCGGAAAATCCCCAGACCTTCCGCCCGTCACCGGGCAAGATCACGCAATACCATCCGCCGGGCGGCCTCGGCGTGCGGATCGATTCCGCCGTCTATCAGGGCTACGTCATCCCGCCCTATTACGATTCGCTGGTCGGCAAGCTGATCGTCCATGGCAAGACCCGGGGCGAGTGCTTGATGCGGCTGCGCCGCGCGCTCGACGAAATGGTGGTCGAGGGCATCGAGACCACGCTGCCGCTGTTCCGGGCGCTGGTGCGGGAGCCCGCCATCATCGACGGCGACTATCATATCCACTGGCTCGAACAGTATCTGGCCGGCCAGAACCCCGGCTGACGGCCAGCCGACAACAATAATTCCGAGGCCCTGGAACCCATTGCCCGCACCGGCGTTGCTGTGGGTCGGGACACCCTCCCGCCCCGCGGACTGCTGGAATCCCGATCCTTCATGACCAGAGACAGCCGTGACGCCTGACGCCACGCGCCGCCGCGCAATTGGCCAGATCCTGCTGCTTGCGGCGGGATTTCTGGTGTTGGTCGCGATCAGCACCGCTTCTGTTTTGTTGGTCAATCAAACGCGTTCCGACAATGCCGGTATCGTGCGCGCGGTCGAAGTCGAAGGCATGATATCGACCTTGCTTTTGCAGATACGTCGCGCCGAAAGCTCGGCCCGGGCCTACTTCATGACCTCCGATCCCCAGCTCCTGACTGACCATGAGGCCGCGGTCGCCACAATATTGCCCAATCTGGAGGAACTCGCGCGATCGACGAGCGACAATCCGGCCCAGGCACAGCACATCAAACAGCTCAGGGCTTCGGTCGAGGTTCGGCTGCAGGAGTTTGCCCGCTTCGTTGATTTCATCAAAGGCAACGACAAGGCCAGCGCCCTGGCGATGGCGCGCGACGTCGCCACGGGGCCAACCGTCAAGAGCATCACCGAGCTGTCCGCCGCCATGCGCGCGGAAGAGGAGCGGTTGTTGTCGCTTCGGATCGCGGCCGCCGATCGAACCCAGCAGCTTGCCTCGGCCGTGACCATCGCCGGCTCCGGGCTGGTGATCGCACTGGCCGGTATTTCCATTTTCCTGGTGCGACGATCCGCCAATGCGCGCGACGGCGCCGAGGCGATGTTGCGCGAAAACAACCTCAATCTGGAAACCACTGTCGACGAACGCACCGCCGATCTGCGCGAGGCCAACGACGAGATCCAGCGCTTCGCCTATATCGTCAGCCATGATTTGCGCTCGCCGCTGGTCAACATCATGGGCTTTACCAGCGAACTGGAGGAACTGCGCGGCGACATCTTCCGGCGGATCGCATCGCTTGCCCGCACACAATCGGCGGCGCCGGCGGCGCCCGACAATGCGACTGACAGCGCCGAACCCGTGCTCGAAGGCGCCGACAAGCAACTCTCGCAGGATTTTACCGAGGCGCTCGGCTTCATCAAATCATCGATCGCCAAGATGGACCGCCTGATCACGGCGATCCTCAACCTCACCCGCGAGGGGCGGCGCGAGTTCCAGCCGGTGCAGATCGACACCCGCGAACTGATCGAAACCATCGTCAGCACGGTGGCGCACCAGGCCGCGGAGGCCGAGGCCAATATCCACATCGAACCGCTGCCCGACATCGTCAGCGATCGCCTCGCGATGGAACAGATTTTCTCCAACCTGATCGACAACGCGCTTAAATATCTGAGGCCGGGAATTCCCGGCGAACTCCATGTCCGGGGCCGGACCAAGCTCGGTTTTGCGATTTTCGAGGTATCCGACAACGGCCGTGGTATCGATCCCAAGGATCACCAGCGGATTTTCGACCTGTTTCGCCGCGCCGGAACCCAGGACAAACCGGGCCAGGGCATCGGGCTCGCTCACGTCCGGGCCCTGGTGCGGCGGCTCGGCGGAACCATGTCGGTATCGTCGGAGCTCAACCACGGCAGTACCTTCACCATTACGCTGCCCATTCGCTGGGCGGCCACCAACCGGAACAGGGAATCATGAGCAATCCAGTCACCATCATCATGATCGAGGATGACGAGGGACATGCCCGTCTGATCGAACGCAATATCCGCCGCTCCGGCGTCAATAACGAGATCATACCGTTCACCAACGGTACAGATGCGGTGAAATACCTGTTCGGCAGCGACGGCAGCGGCCTCGCGCACAAGGGCAACGCGCTGCTGATTCTGCTCGATCTGAATTTGCCCGACATGACCGGCATCGACATCTTGCGGCGGGTCAAGGAAAACGCCTATCTCAAATGCGCGCCGGTCGTAGTGCTCACCACCACCGACGATTCCCAGGAGATCAAGCGCTGCTATGAACTCGGCGCCAACGTCTACATCACCAAGCCGGTGAACTACGAAAGCTTCGCCAACGCCATTCGCCAGCTCGGACTGTTCTTCTCCGTCATCCAGGTTCCCGCAGCCGCCACATGAACGCGAGCCAGCCCACGCTGCTTTACATCGACGACGACGCGGCGCTGGCCCGGCTGGTCAGCCGCGGCCTGACGCGGCTCGGCTTGAAGGTAGAGCATGCCGAAGGCGGCGCGCAGGGGCTGGAGCGGTTGAAGCAGGGCGGCATCGACGTCATCGCCCTCGACCAGTACATGCCCGGCCTCGACGGTCTCGAGACGCTGGAGCAGATTCTCGCGATCCCGCAAGCGCCGCCGGTGGTGTTCGTCACCGCGTCGCAGGATTCCGCGATCGCCGTCACCGCGCTGAAGGCCGGCGCCGTCGATTATCTGGTCAAGGATGTCCAGGGCGATTTCATCCCCCTGCTTCATGTCGCCGTCGACGGCGCGATCCGGCAGGCGATGGTTCGCAAGGCCCGCGACGAGGCCGAGGCCGAGGTCCGCGCCTCGCGCGACCGCTATGCCGCGCTCGCCGCGGAGCGCGAGGTGCTGCTGCGCGAGGTCAACCACCGCGTCGGCAACAGCTTGCAGATCATCGCCTCGCTGTTGCACCTGCAGGCCAATTCCAGCAATCAGGACGACGTCAAGGCGGCGCTGACCAATGCGATGGGCCGGGTCGCCGCGGTGGCGCAGGTGCACCGCCGGCTCTATACCTCGCACGATCTGAAAAGCGTGCTGCTGAACCAGTATCTCGAAGCCCTGCTCGAGGATCTCAGACGGTCGGCCGAGGGCAACAAGATGTCGCGGCTGACCTTGAAGGCCGAGCAGGTCGAGATCGACCCCGATCGCGCAGTGGCGATCGGCATCATTGTCAACGAGCTGGTCATGAACGCGGTGAAATACGCCTACCCCGATGGCGCCGGGCCAATCCATGTCACCCTCGATGTCGATGGCGACGATCTCGAACTGGCGATTTGCGACGACGGCGTCGGCCTCAACGTCAAGACCGACCCGCGCTCCACCGGCATGGGCCAGCGCATCGTGTCCGCGATGGCCTCGAAACTGGAAGCCGCGGTCGAACGCGATCCCAACCATTCCGGCACCCGGATCGTGCTGCGGTTTCGCCGCATCAACAAGCCCGTGGCAAAGCCCGTCTGCGCGGCGGCGAGTTAGCCGTTCCCTTCGTCGCAAAAATGCCCGGCAGCCGTGAGGCCGCCGGGCAGAAACGCCCAACGTGGCCCTCGGACGGCCACGCGATAAGCAGTTCACCGCTCCGTTCCGGAAGCTGATGGCGTCGCTGAATTCAAACGGTAAGCTCACGGCAGCCTCCACAATCGCTTCGTGGGCGCGTTCGAATGTGGACATTCGATGGGTCTGGACGACCATGGAATCGAAACTCTGGAGGCTACGCAACAAGGCGCACTTTCTCCGCAATGGCCGCTGTGCGCACTTTTACCAATGACCTCTGCGGCGACCCCAGTATCCCCCGCCGCCGAACAGCAGCACCAAGACAACGATAATAAGGATCAGTTCCATAGGAAGTCTCCTAAAGCCTTGAGAACTTCACGTGCCTGAATATGCAAAAATAAGTGCGGCCACTGCCAGAACGCAGCTGACGAGCAGCACCAGGAGAACCGGCCGGCCCAACCGACCGCCCCGCGCTTCGACTGCCGTCTCGACTATTTGTTTTCCGTCTTTATGCACTGAATTCTCCTGTGAGAGGCCAACTGTCCGCCCCTCACTAAGGTTCCTGAATTTTTTCGATGTTCAACGCTGCCGGTCGCACGCGCCGGATCACCACCGGGAATTCGCCGTGTTTAGAGCGCGACTGAAATTTAGAGAGCGACTGAAAAACGCTCGCTTGAGGCGGGGATGCGCTTCCGTCCGGCCTTACGCCTGCCTGCCGATGCAATACCAGGACTGCTCAACGAAGTCCCAGAAAGCCCGCGACAAAAAGAATTACGACGATCACGCCGATGATGTAGAAGATGTTCATGGTGCACTCCGGTTCAGGCATGCGCTGTTTCAAGCGCGGTGTTCCTTGAAGAAAGTTTCCTTCCGCAATTTGGTTCCCTCGACGTCGACGCATTACAAAACTGGTCACGCAATCAACGCCTGCAGGCGGCGCTTTTATTGCGATGGTCAAAATTGCACAGATTTTCTTTGCCATGCAGGTCAATCTGTCTGGGGCCAAGTCCAGGGTGCGTTCGGAACTGCGACATCCCCTGGGAGTTAGCGCCAGAACTGTACAGACGGGCATCGCTGCGACTTGGTCGCCGGGCCGGAGGAACGCGCTTGCCAAAGGTGTTGATCGCCGAAGACGATCTGATGATCGCCGATCTGGCGGAAGAGATTCTCATCGACGCTGGATATGAAGTTTGCGGCATCGCTCGCACGGTGGCCGAGGCGGTCGCCCTGGCTCACAAGCACAAGCCTGATCTTGCCGTGCTCGACTTCCGCCTCGCCGATGGCGGCCTGGGTACCGAAATCGCTGCGCAATTGCTCCCGTTCGGCAAGCTCGGTGTACTTTATGCCACCGGCAACATGTCGCAGGTCGTGCTGACAACCGCCGATGGTGACGCCTGCCTTTCCAAACCCTATAGCGCCACCGATCTGGTGCGTGCCCTGAAAATCGTCAGCGAGATCTCTAGCGGCAACGCGTTGCCGCCATTCCCGAAAGGCTTCCAGATATTGCGTCCGGCAGCCACGGCTCCGCCGATGGCCACCGCATGAGCCACGACGGCGCAAAAGTACGGAAACTTCTGCGCCAGCAAACAGCGATTGCCCGCTTCGGCAGCTTTGCGCTTCGCGAGGCGGATCTGCAGAAGGTTCTGACCGAGGCCGCGCGAGTCTGCGCCGAAGGCCTTGGCGTCCCCTATGCCAAAGTGTGCCGGTATCGCGCCGCGGAGAACGACCTTTACATCGAGGCCGGACATGGCTGGAAAGCGGGAGTCATCGGCACGGTCGTATGCGCCGATCCGACGTCACCCCAAGGCCGGGCGTTCATCACCGGCGAGCCCTCGATCTGCAATGACGTACGCAAGGACAGCAACTTCGAGCTGCCCGAGTTCTACGCAGCGCACGGCATCGTTTCGACAGTCGATGTCGTGATCCATGTCAAGGACGACGCCCAGCCGTACGGCGTGCTGGAAATCGACAATGACCGCCAGCACGATTACGATCAGCACGATATCGACTTCCTCACCGGCTTCGCCAATGTCCTGGCTGAGGCCGTCGCGACCTCGGCGCGGACGGCAACCCTGCAGAACACCATCGAGCAGATGAAAATTCTGGTCCGGGACAAGGACCGGCTGCTGATCCAGAAGAACGTTTTGGCGGAAGAGCTGCAACACCGAGTCCGCAACAATCTGCAGCTCGTCTACGGAATGCTGAACAAACAGCTTGGCGACACCGTAGACAAGGCCGGGCAGCGGGGCATCAAGGCGATCGCACGCCGGGTCTCCACCCTAGCCCAAGTGTATGACCATTTGCTCGGCGCCGAGATGACCCGCACCATCGATTTCGGCAGCTACATCAAATCGCTATGCCTCCACCTCGCAGAGATACAGGGTGCGCCGGAAGGCACAGTCACGCTGACGTGCGACAGCGAGCCCTTTATCGTCGATCTCGATGCGGCGACAGCACTTGGGATTGTTGTGACGGAGGTGGTGACCAACAGCTATGACCACGCCTTCCCCGGCGGCAAAGGATTGATCGTCGTTTCCGTTCAGAGCGTCGATTCAGACCTCAGCGCGATGACCATGATCCTCCGCGATGACGGCGAGGGTTTCAAGCCCCAAGCCGAAAGCAAGCGGCACGGTCTTGGGCTGGTGCGCCGTCTCGTTGAACAGGTCGGAGGAACAGCGAGCCTCGACTCGGAAAACGGCACGAAGTGGACGATCAAGATCCCCGTTTCCCCTTCAGCTATGCCAGATGCGATCGTGACCATCGCTGGCGCAGGTCAAGCAGCGGCCTGAGACATTCCGGCGGCGAGCTAGCCGCGCCTGCCCCGAAACTGCTATCCTGCCGCCATGACGTCGCGCGACTCCGCCTCCTCCGACATTACGCCCGAAGTGCTGCTGCGCGCCTATGCCTGCGGCATTTTTCCGATGGCCGAAAGCGCCGACGATCCCACCCTGTTCTGGGTC
>NZ_JAUYAN010000273.1 GCF_030693485.1 Bradyrhizobium sp.
GTGGCGCTAATGCCCGTCGCCGATGCCCTTGCCGCGATCCTCGCCGGCGCCGAACCGCTGCCGGGGGAAATGGTCGCGCTGGATGCCGCGCATCACCGCGTGCTGGCGCGCGACGTCGCGGCGTTGCGGACCCAGCCGCCGCAGGCGATGTCGGCGATGGACGGCTATGCGGTGCGCGCGGCCGACGCCGGTCATGTCGCGGCGCGGCTCAAGGTGATCGGCGAGGTCGCGGCCGGCCGGCCATTCGACAGGGCGGTAGGCGCCGGCGAGGCGGTGCGGATCTTTACCGGCGGCGTGATCCCGGAGGGCGCCGACGCCGTCATCATCCAGGAAGACACTGTCGCCGAGGACGGCGGAATCACCATCACCGAAGCCGCGCGCCCGGGGCGGCATATCCGCCGCGCCGGCATCGACTTTTGTGAAGGCGATGTGCTGCTGGCGCGCGGCACCCGCCTCACCGACCGCGATCTGTCGCTCGCCGCCGGCATGAATCACCCCGAGATTCCCGTTTGCCGCCGGCCCAGGGTCGCGATGCTCGCCACCGGCGACGAATTGGTGATGCCGGGCGGAACCCCCGGCCCCGGGCAGATCGTCTATTCCAACGGCTACGCGCTGCGGGCGCTGGCCCGGCACGAAGGCGCCGAAACCATCGACCTCGGCATCGCCGCGGACACCATGGCGGCTACCACCGATGGCATCCGCCGCGCCCGCGATAGCGGCGCCGACATCCTGATCACCATGGGCGGCGCCTCGGTCGGCGACCATGATCTCGTCAAGCGGTCGCTGGAGGCCGAGGGCGTCGCCATGACGTTCTGGCGGATCGCGATGCGGCCGGGCAAGCCGATGATGCATGGCAGGCTGGGGGCGATGCGGGTGATCGGCCTGCCCGGCAATCCCGTGTCGTCCTATGTCTGCGGCTTCCTGTTTCTGGCGCCGCTGATTCGCGCGCTATCCGGTCGCTCGACCGTCCACCACGTCAGCGAGACCGCGCTGCTCGGGCGCGACGTCACCGCCAATGACCTGCGCGAGGACTATCTGCGGGCCCGCCTGGAGCGGCGCGCCGACGGCGCCCTGATCGCCACGCCGGTCAACCATCAGGACTCCTCGCTGCTCGGGAATCTCGCTGCGGCACGGGCGTTAATCGTGCGTGCGCCCCATGCGCCGGCCGCCGCCGCGGGCACCGCCTGCGGGATCCTGCGGCTGCCCGACTGAGCGGTTGCGCCGTTAAGGACTGTCCCGAGAATCCCCGGCCTGTTCACGGGAAATTAAGTGGTTGCGGAACACATATGGAACATATAGTGTTCGTTCATGATTTGTTTCGAGTGTTGGTGCCATAAAGTGGAATTCCGGACTCCCTCGCGGGTCCGCTGAAACTCCGCCTCTCGGAATCGAACGACGCTATCAACTGGGGATTGGTCGAGATGCTCACGCGCAAACAATATGAACTGCTGCGATTCATCAGCGAGCGGCTGAAAGAGTCGGGCGTCCCGCCCTCCTTCGACGAGATGAAGGACGCGCTGGATTTGCGGTCGAAGTCCGGCATCCATCGCCTCATCACCGCCCTGGAAGAGCGCGGCTTCATTCGCCGGCTGCCCAATCGCGCCCGCGCCATCGAGGTCATCAAGCTGCCCGAGCTTTCCGGCGACGGCGCCGGTAGCGGCCGCCGCGGCTTCACGCCCAGCGTCATCGAAGGCACGCTCGGCAAGGTCCGCAGCGCCAGTTCGGAGAATGATGGCGAGCGCCCGGTCTCGGTGCCGGTGATGGGTCGCATCGCCGCCGGCACGCCGATCGAGGCATTGCAGACCCGCAGCCACACCATCAGCGTGCCGCCGGACATGCTCGGCTCCGGCGAACATTACGCGCTCGAAGTACGCGGCGATTCCATGGTGGATGCCGGCATTCTCGACGGCGACATGGCGCTGATCCAGCGCAACGAGACCGCCGAGACCGGCGATATCGTGGTGGCGCTGATCGACGAGGAGGAAGCCACCCTGAAGCGCTTCCGCCGCCGCGGCGCCTCGATCGCGCTGGAGCCCGCCAACACCTCCTACGAAGTCCGCATCCTGCCGCCGAACCGGGTCCGGATCCAGGGCAAGCTGATCGGACTGTACCGGAAGTATTGAGCACAAGCCGCAGAATCGCCCACAACCCGGCCCATGCTGGCATGTCGCGTTGACGCTGATAGAGGCGTGCGGACAGCAGGCGAAGCGCAATTGGTCGGCAAGGTCACTTGGCAGAAAGTCGGACGGGTCACCGAACCCGGCCGCTACATGTTCACATTCGGCTGGGTCAACATCACAGCCGACGATCTCGCGATCTGGAAACAGTTTCCGAACGCGTCGTTCGCGCTGGTCAGGATGCAGACCGAAGATGTCGAGGATGAATACCATCTCGGCGCCTTCGATCCCGGCGATCCCGCCGACGATCACCCGCACGGCGATTAACGAACGTCGTCCCTACTCCTCCACCTGCAAATCGGCTTCCGAAGGCGTCGCGTCTACCGCGCGCGGCGTCGCCGGGCGCGTCAGGCTGGCTTCGCCCTCCATCCCGCCCGCCACCGCCGACGACCATGGCCGGTCGACGCCGCGTGGCCTGACTGCCTCGATCGCAAAACCGTCGCGGACTCTACGCAGCGCCAGCGCGCCCTGCCGGCGCAGGCGTTCCTGATCGACCACCAGCGCGCCACAGGCCGCCGGCGCCTGTCGCGCGGTCACCAGCAGCGCCGCGCGCGCGCAATCGTCCGCCAGCGCGTCCGGCCGCAGCGCCAGTGCGACCAGCCCGCCGTCGGCCAGTTGCGCCACGCAGCCGGCGCCATCGCATGACACGCCCGCGGAGAGCGATGGATCGGCCGCGGGCCTGCCGTCGGCGTCGGCCGCCAGCCACTCCCGCAGCAGGAAACTGTCCCTGGTACTTTCCCTGTTGCTGCCGATCAGATGCAGGCGCCCGTCCCGGCCGCGAACGCCGACCGTGTGGCCGTCGGCGGAGATCAGGATATCCGGCTGCGGCGTCGCCAGCGCCCACACCACCGCTCCCGCCAACGCGGCCGCCCCGCTCCAGCGTAGCGGCGTGCGCAACAGCCCGAGCAGGATGATGCCGATGCTCGCCGCGACCAGCGGCCCGGTGCCGAACGCCGCCATGCGCGCGATCGAGCCCGGCAAGGCGGCGACCCATTGCGCCACCGCGATCATCCAGTCGATGCCCCAGCCCATCAACTTCCAGAAGATGCCGTCGAAGCCGAACGGCATCGCGAGCATGCCGAGCAACCCGGCCGGCATCACCAGCGCCGAGACCACCGGCATCGCCGCCAGGTTGGCGATCACGCCATACGGCGTCACCCGGTGAAAGTGAAAGGCGGCATAGGGCATGGTCGCGAGCCCCGCCACCAGCGAGGCCAGCGCCAGCATGGCGATTTCGCGCCCGCCCCACAGCGCCACCCGCGCCGTCGCCGAATTGTCGGGCGATGCGAACAGATGCGGCATGCCGATCTGGATCAGCGCCACGAGGCCGAGCGTCGCCGCGAACGACATCTGGAAACTCGGATGCACCAGCGCTTCCGGCGCGATCGTCAGCACGATCATCGCCGCCACCGCCAGCGTGCGGAACGTCACCGCGCGGCGGTCGACCATGATGGCGATCAGCACCACCGCGGTCATGAAGAACGATCGTTGCGTGGCGACCTCGGCGCCGGACAGCAGCAGATAGAAGGCTGCGGCGAGCAATGCCGCGACCGCCGACCATTTCTTGATCGGAAAGCTGACGGTGAGCGGCGGGATCAGCGCCAGCAGCGCGCGCACCGCGAAGAACACCACGCCGGCGACCACTGCCATGTGATAGCCCGAAATCGACAGCACATGGCCAAGGCCGGAGATGAACATCGCATCATTGACCGGCGCCGTGATGGCGTCGCGGCGCCCGGTCAGCAGCGCGGTCGCGATGGCGCGGCGGTCGCCGTCCAGCACGGCGCCGATGCGCGCGTCGATCGCATCGCGCAGACCCTGCATGAAGGCGGCATAGCGCAGCGACCAGCCGCCGGAGTCCGGCGGCGCCGCGGTCTTGATGCTGCCCATGACGAAACCGGAAGCGCCGATGCCGGCAAAATACATGTCGCGGCCGAAATCGTAGGCGCCCGGCCGCAGCGGTCCCAGCGGCGGCAGCAGCCGCGCCTTCAACTCCACAAAACTGCCGACGGCGGGCGCGGTGCCCTTGCGTACCGACAGCCGCACCCGCTCCAGTTTGGTCGGGCCGCGCGGGCTCTCCATCGAGACGACGCGCAGGACAAAGCGGTCGGTGCGCGCACGGATGTCGCGGGTTTCGACGAAGCCCGAAATCGACACCGAATAGATCGGCCGCGCCAGCACGCCATGGGCAACCCGCGCGGTCTTCCAGGTCGCCACCGCAAAGCCCGCGGCAACGGCGGCAATCATCACTACGATCGGAAACACCTTGTGTCGCCGCAGCAGAAACGCCGCCGCGCAGAGCACGGTCGCCGCGGCCGCAGCCACCGGCAAAACCGGCTCGCGTTCGGCCGCAAAATAGCAGGCGATCCCGGTGCCGAAGGCGACCGGCACCCAGGGCAGCAAACGCCCGGCCCCGGCCTCGGCGCGAAGCCATGTCCGCAGTTTGTCGACGAGCGACGGCCACGCCGCAAAGCCCGACGGCGCGAAGCCGCCGGCCTGCGCAGCTCCGCGTGGCGGCCACGTGCCGGCAACACCCTGCATCCGGCCAGGAGCCATCGGGTACACCTTACGATCCCCGGGGTTGCACCTTGCAATCCCTGGGGGCCCGGTAGGCTATCGAAAGGGATTTGCGGCCGGAAAGCGGAACGGATGCAGAATCCTTAATCTTTGCTAACCATCCTGCCGCTAGTGTTTCCGAATCAACCGGGGCCCGGCCATGCCTTACAGGATCACGCTTTCCGTTTTCGCGGCGCTCGCGCTCACGGCCAGCACGACCACGGCCGATGCCGCAGATCTGTCGACCCAGAGCCGGCTGGGCGCCATCTTCGCCGAGCCCGCGGTGCGTTCGCGGGTCGTCGTGGTGCAGCCGGTCCGGGATGAGGCGCCGATCATTCCCTATAATCTGCTGCCGAATCCCAACTGGAACCGGGGCAATTACAATTACGGCTCGTCGTGGTCGTTCTACTATCCCGGCCCCTATTACGGCGGTCCCTATGACACCGATGGCGCGCGGCTGCCCTATGTCTGCGGCCTCTACGGCTATTGCTGAGAAGTTCCGCCGCTAGATCAGCGCCGCTTTCGACGACACGTGATGGCTGACGATTTTCCAGTCGCCGTCTTCGCGGGTAATCACCCAGGTGATCTTGACGGAGAGCTTCGGAGCGCCATCGACGTCGAACCAGGCGGTGGCGGCGAAGTTGACAAGGTCAGGGGTAACCTGCGCCGTGCTGACGTCGGTAAAGCGGACGGCGCGTGAATTCCATCTCGGCAGGCCCTTGAAATACGCCGCTACGCCGTCACGGCCCCGGTACAGCGTCGGGTTCGAGCCGAAGAACAGCGCGTGCTTCGAATAGAGCGAAGCCTGTGCTTCCGGATCGAATTTGCTGAAAGTATCCGCCCATCTCGACGTCATGTCGGACGCAATGTCATCGGCAGCGCTTGGCATTCGAACGGTCCTTCTATCAGTTCGCGTCAGCTCTTGCCGCCGACTTCCTTGGCAAAGGTATCGCGCAGCCCGATGGTGCGGGTGAATACCCGATGCTCCGGCGTTGAATCCGCGTCGCGGACAAAATAGCCCTGCCGCTCGAACTGCACCACGTCGGTCGAATGGGTCGCGGCGATGGCGGGCTCGAGCCGCGCATCCGTCAATACTTCCAGCGACTGCGGATTGAGATCGGCGGCGAAATTGCCGGCGTCCGGATTGGGCTTTGAAAACAGCGGATTGTAGATGCGGATTTCCGCAGGTAGCGAGTTCGCCGCCGACAGCCAGTGCATGGTCGCCTTCACCTTGCGGCCGTCGGGCGCATTGCCGCCCTTGGTGGCGGGATCGTAGGTGCAGCGCAGTTCGACGACCTCGCCGGCCGCGTCCTTGATCACCCCGGTGCATTTGATGAAATAGGCATAGCGCAGCCGCACCTCGGTGCCGGGCGACAGCCGAAAAAACTTCTTCGGCGGAACTTCCATGAAATCGTCGCGCTCGATGTAGAGTTCGCGGCCGAATGCGATCTTTCGGGTGCCCGCGGCCGGATCATCCGGGTGATTGACGGCCTCGAGTTCTTCGCTCTGCCCTTCCGGATAATTCTCGATCACAACTTTCAGCGGCCGCAGCACGGCCATGCGGCGCAGCGACGACTTGTTGAGATCCTCGCGGATGCAGAATTCCAGCATGCCGACGTCAACCACGCTGTTGGCTTTTGCCACGCCGATGCGCTTGATGAATTCGCGGATCGCCGCTGGCGGCACCCCGCGCCGCTTCAGCCCGGCGATGGTCGGCATCCGCGGATCGTCCCAGCCCGCGACATGGCCGCCGCGCACCAGTTCGGTCAGCACCCGCTTCGACAGCAGCGTGTAGGTCAGATTGAGCCGGGCGAATTCGTACTGCCGCGGTTTTGAGGGCACCGGCAGCTTGTCGAGCAGCCATTCATAGAGCGGCCGATGGTCCTCGAATTCCAGCGTGCAGATCGAGTGCGTGATGCCCTCAATCGCATCGGACTGGCCGTGGGCGTAATCGTAGCTCGGATAGAGCGACCAGGCGTCGCCGGTGCGCGGATGGTGCGCATGCAGGATGCGGTAGAGCACGGGGTCGCGCAGGTTGATATTGCCGGAGGCCATGTCGATTTTGGCGCGCAGCACCCGGGCGCCGTTCGGAAACTCGCCCGCCTTCATGCGGCGGAACAGGTCGAGGTTCTCCTCCACCGGGCGGTCGCGGAACGGGCTGTTCCTGCCGGGCTCGGTCAGGGTGCCGCGCTTGACGCGGATTTCCTCCTGCGACTGGTCGTCGACATAAGCGTGGCCTGATCGAATCAAGCCCTCGGCCCATTCATAAAGCCGCTCGAAATAGTCCGAGGCGTAATAGAGGTCGGTTCCCCAGTCGTAGCCGAGCCAGCGCACGTCGGCCTGAATCGAATCGATATATTCCTGCTCTTCTTTGGTCGGGTTGGTGTCGTCGAACCGCAAATGGCAGCGGCCGGCAAATTCCTGGGCGATGCCGAAATTGAGGGCAATCGACTTGGCATGGCCGATATGCAGATAGCCGTTCGGCTCCGGCGGAAAGCGCGTCACGACCTGGCGGTATTTTCCGGCGTCGAGGTCGGCCTGGACGATATCGCGAATGAAATCGCGGCCTGCCTCTGCCGCCACTGGTTCTGCTGTCATGCTGGTTCCCGTTCGGATTCAGCGGCCCTTCTGCCAAATCCGCACCTCTCAAGGAAGGCTTTAGTTATGCACCGTTCCTGCTATACAACCCCGCGCTCCGCGCAACCCCTTATTGTCCCCGAAATGCAGCTGTAATGACCGATTCCGTCGTCACCCGCTTTGCCCCCTCGCCGACCGGCTTCCTCCATATCGGCGGCGCCCGCACCGCGCTGTTCAACTGGCTGTACGCCAAAAAGCTCGGCGGCAAGATGCTGCTGCGGATCGAGGACACCGACCGCGAGCGCTCGACCGAGCCCGCGATCGCCGCCATCCTGGACGGGCTGAAATGGCTCGGGCTCGATTGGGACGGCGACGTCGTTTACCAGTTCACGAGGGCGGCGCGCCACCGCGAGGTGGCGGAGCAGCTGCTCGCGAGCGGCAAGGCCTATCGCTGCTACGCGACCCCGGAGGAACTGACCGCGATGCGCGAGAAGGCCCGCGCCGAGGGCCGCACCCGCCTCTATGACGGGTTGTGGCGCGACCGCGATCCGAAGGCGGCGCCCGAACGCATCAAGCCGACGATCCGTCTGAAGGCGCCACTGACCGGCGAGACCGTGATCGAGGACCAGGTCCAGGGCCGCGTGGTCTGGCAGAACGAGAACCTCGATGACCTCGTGCTGCTGCGCGGCGACGGCAACCCGACCTATATGCTGGCGGTGGTGGTCGACGACCACGACATGGGCGTCACCCATGTGATCCGGGGCGACGATCATCTGATCAACGCCGCGCGCCAGAAGCAGATCTACGATGCGCTGGGATGGGAGATTCCGAGCATGTCGCACATCCCGCTGATCCATGGCCCCGATGGCTCGAAACTTTCAAAACGTCATGGCGCGCTGGGGGTGGATGCCTACCGCTCGCTCGGCTACCTGCCGGAGGCGCTGCGCAATTATCTGGTCAGGCTCGGCTGGAGCCATGGCGACCAGGAGATATTTTCCACCCGGGAAATGATCGACGCCTTCGACCTCCCGGGCATCGGGCGCGCGGCGGCGCGGTTCGACTTTGCCAAGCTGGAAAACCTCAACGGCCACTATATCCGCCACGCCGGGGATGCCGCGCTGGTGACCATGTTCGAGGACGTACTGAACCATCTGCCGGATCGCTCCAGCCTCAAGGCCAAGCTCAACGCCACCACGCGGGCGCAGTTGCTGCAGGCAATGCCGAGCCTCAAGGAGCGCGCCAAGACGCTGATCGAGCTGATCGACAGCGCCTATTTCATCTTCGCCGACCGCCCGCTCGAGCTCGAACCCAAGGCGGCGGCGCTCATGACGCCGGACAATCGCGCGCTGATCGGCCAGCTCAAGGCAGCACTCGAGCCGGTTTCGCCCTGGACCGCGCAGACCACGGAAGCGGCGATGCGGGCCTTCGCCGAAGCCAATGGCCTCAAGCTTGGCGCGGTGGCGCAGCCGCTGCGGGTAGCATTGACCGGCCGCACCACGTCGCCGGGAATTTTCGACGTGCTGACGGTGCTGGGGCGCGAGGAATGCCTGGCCCGGCTCGGCGACCAGCCCCCGTCATAAGGTGGTGTAGCAGGGCCGCCGTGGCCGTCTTGCAGTGCAAACAGCAATAAGATACCCATTTCTTGGGTACTTCCAGAACACCCGGTTTCCCGCGCCAGCCAGCCCGTTTTGGCGCCCCCGGCCGCCGGTTTTCGCAACGATCTCATCGGGGACTACACGATGGACGCAACTTCCAACAAGAAATCCGCAACGCTGACCGTCGGCAACAAGTCGTACGATTTCCCGATTTTGAGCGGCACCGTCGGGCCCGATGTCATCGACATCGCCAAGCTCTACGCCCAGGCCGGCATGTTCACCTATGACCCCGGCTTCACCTCGACCGGCAGTTGCCAGTCCAAGATCACCTATATCGACGGCGACGCCGGCATCCTGGAATACCGCGGCTATCCGATCGAACAACTGGCGGAAAAAGGCGACTTCCTCGAAACCTGCTACCTGCTGCTGTACGGCGATCTGCCGACCCCGGCGCAAAAGGCCGATTTCGACAGCCGCGTGATCCATCACACCATGGTCCACGAGCAGATGGCCCGCTTCTTCCAGGGCTTCCGCCGCGACGCCCATCCGATGGCGATCATGGTGGCGGCGGTCGGAGCGCTGGCCGCGTTCTATCACGACTCCACCGACATCAACGATCCGCGCCAGCGCATGATCGCGTCAATGCGCATGATCGCGAAGGTGCCGACGCTGGCGGCGATGGCGTTCAAATACACCGTCGGCCAGCCCTTCATGTATCCGAAGAACTCGCTCTCCTTCGCCGAGAACTTCCTGCACATGTGCTTCGCGGTGCCCTGCGAGGACTACAAGATCAATCCGGTGCTGGCCGACGCGCTCGACAAGATCTTCATCCTGCACGCCGACCACGAGCAGAACGCCTCGACCTCGACCGTGCGCATCGCCGGCTCCTCCGGCGCCAACCCGTTCGCCTGCATCGCCGCCGGCATCGCCTGCCTGTGGGGCCCGGCGCATGGCGGCGCCAATGAAGCGGCGCTGGCGATGCTCGCCGAGATCGGCAGCGTCGACAAGATCCCCGAATTCATCGCCAAGGTGAAGGACAAGAACAGCGAAGTCCGGCTGATGGGTTTTGGACATCGCGTCTACAAGAACTACGATCCGCGCGCCAAGATCATGCAGAAGATGTGTCACGCGGTGCTGGCCGAAACCGGCCATGGCGACGATCCGATGCTGAAGGTCGCGCTGGAGCTGGAGAAGATCGCGCTGAGCGATCCCTACTTCATCGATCGCAAGCTCTATCCGAACGTCGACTTCTATTCGGGCATCACGCTGAAGGCGATGGGCTTCCCTACCTCGATGTTCACCGTGCTGTTCGCGGTCGCCCGCACCGTCGGCTGGATCAGCCAGTGGAGCGAGATGATCGAGGACCCGCAGCAGAAGATCGGCCGCCCGCGCCAGCTCTACACCGGCGTCGCCCGCCGCGATTACGTCGCGATCGACAAGCGCAAGTAAGCGCGCAGGCGTTACGACCATTTCAGAGCCGGATGCGATCACCGCATCCGGCTTTTTTGATTCAGAATCGCAGGTTGGACACGCTGCCGTCCACCACCACTTGTCATCCCCGCACTGGATCACCCGCCTTCGCGGGGGATGACAATTGTGGGCGTCCGCTACCCCACCCCGCGCGCCTTGCGCATGGTCGCCAGCACGATATCCGCCGCGCGCGTGCTCGGTGTCACGTTGCCGGTCGACATGATCGCGTCGATCTTCGCAAACGCCTCGACCTGCCGCCGCCGCAGCGAAGACTCCTCGAGCACGTCGCGCAGCGCGCGCGACAGATTCTCCGGCGTGCAGTCGGCTTGCAGGAATTCCGGCACGACATTGTCGCCGACCACGAGGTTGGCGAGGATCACCGAGGGGATCTTGATCATGCGCAGCATGATCCAGGCCTCGATCGCGCCGGTGCGATAGGCCGTCACCATCGGAACCCCCGCCAGCGCCAGCTCCAGCGTCACGGTGCCTGACTTCGCCAGCGCCGCGCGCGCGATCCGGAACGCCGCCCGCTTCTCGGCCTCGCCGATCACGATCCGCGGCTGCACCGGCCAGTTCGCCACGCCCTCGCGCACCGCATCGGCCAGATGCGGCATGGTCGGCAGGACCAGTTCGAACGCCACGCCCTCGTCGCGCAGCCGGCCGAGCGCAGCACCAAACACCGCGATGTGATGCCTGACTTCGCTGCGGCGGCTTCCCGGCAGCACCAGCAGGACCGGCGGGGCATCATCGCGGCGCTTCTGCTCGTCGGGTCCAGGTCGAAGCGTGCCGACCTGTTCGGTCAGGGGATGGCCGACATAGCTGCACGGCGGACCGTGCAGCTTGCGATATTCCGCGGGCTCGAACGGCAGCAGCGCCAGCACGTGATCGACGTAGGCTGTCATCGCGCGCGCCCGGCCGGGCCGCCATGCCCAGACCGAGGGCGAAACATAATTGACGATCGGGATCGCGGGATCGCTGGCGCGGACGCGGCGCGCCACCCGATGGGTGAAATCGGGGCTGTCGATGATGACAAGCACGTCTGGCGATGCCTGCGTCACCGCCTCGGCGGTTTCGCGGATACGCTGCAGCAGCATCGGCAGCTGTTTCACCACTGCCGCAAATCCCATGATCGACAATTGCTCGATCGGAAACAGCGACACCAGTCCCTCGCGCGCCATCGCCTGGCCGCCGACGCCCTCGAAACGGACCGCGCCGCCGAGCCGCTGGCGCAGCACCTTCATCAGGCTGGCGCCGAGACGATCGCCGGATTCTTCGGTCGCGATCAGGAATATCTTTCTCACGGCTTCAGGGGTTGTTCGTGGCGGGATCACGCGGGCAGACCCGTGACGAACAGGCCCGCCGCGTCGGCGGCATCGATCATGGCCTGCGGCTCGACCACGATGGTATGGCCGGCAACGATGGCGATGCCGGCGAGCCCGGCCTCGACCGCGTGCTCGACCGTGCGCGGCCCGATGGTCGGCAAATCGAAGCGCAGGTCCTGTCCGCTCTTCGGCGCCTTCACCAGCACGCCGCGCGGCGCCTTGGCGCGGATCCGGCCCTCGCCGCGCAGCCGCGCCACCCGCGCCAGCAGACCGTCGGTGCCTTCGATGTCTTCCACCGCGACCACATGGCCGTCCATCACGATGGCCGCCTGGCCGATGTCGAACGGGCTCAGCGCCCGCAGCACGTCACGCCCGCGTACGATGTCGGCGGCGGCTTTGTCATCGGGCGCGATGCTGGTGACGCATCCCTCGGGCATCAGCAGATCGGGGGCAACGTCCTTGATCCCGACCATACGAAAACCGTCCTGTTCGAGAATCCGGCCGATCCCGGACAGCAGGTGATCGTCGCCGCCGCGGAAAGCCGCCCACACCCGGCCGAGTACCCGAATGGTGGTCCAGTCCAGCCGTAGCTCCGACAGCGCCGGCCGCACCAGCGCGCCGATGAACACCAGGTCGCGGCAATTCTCGCTGCGAAACAGTTTCATGGCCCGGCCGATCTGGCCGATCGCAATCCAGTGATGGCGAAAACGCGTTACGGCAACCGGATCGCAGGCCCCCTTCAGCGCGAACAGCACCGGATCGATGCCGCGCGCGATCAGCGAGTCCGCAACCGCGAACGGCATGACACCGCCGCCGGCGACCACGCCGACCGGCGAAGAAATCTGCAAGGCCTCATTCGTCATGGCATGCCCCGACGCCCCAAAGATCAAGGTCAAGGATCAAGGCGCCTTGCCGGCCTTCAGCGGCTGGCACAATTCGCGATGTTTTCCGGCATCGATGAAATGGAGAATCTCCGCAATCGCGGGGTCGGCGCCCGTCTGATGCCGCGCCTTATCAAGACGTTCCGCAAACACACCGGGGCCGTGAAACAGCTCAAGATAGAACGACCGGATTTTCGCCAGTCGCTCGCGGGTAAATTTGCGGCGCTTCATGCCGATGACGTTGAGGCCGGCGAGTTGGGCGAACTGGCCGTTTACAAGACCGTAGGGGATCACATCGCTGCGTACGGCGGTGAGCGCGCCGACCATGACCTGCGAACCGACGCGCCCGAACTGATGCACCGCCGACAGGCCGCCCATGAAAACGAAATCGCCAATCTCGCAATGACCGCCCAGCGTCGCCGAGGTCGCGAAGATCACGTCGTTGCCGACCACGCAGTCATGCCCGATATGGCTGCAATTCATGAAGTAACCGCGATCGCCGATGCGGGTGATGCCGCCGCCGGCCACGGTGCCGGCGCTTATGGTCGACTGCTCCCGGATGGTGCAGCCCTGGCCGATCTGGAGTTTTGTCTTTTCGCCGCGCCAGGCCAGCGATTGCGGCGGGGTGCCGAGGGAGACGAAGGGATAGATCGTGCAGCCGTCGCCGATCGTGGTCTGCGCGGTGACGTAGACATGCGCGAGCAGCTTGCAGTTGGCGCCGATCACGACGTCGGGCCCGATCACGCAATAGGGTCCGATCGAGGTGCCCTCGCCGATCACAGCGCCATCCTCAATCCGCGCGGTGGGATCGATCATGCTCATCGAAGGGTCCGGTAAAGCCAAAGGGTGGAGGTTAATGTCTCAAGGTTTTCCGGTGGTTAGCGCGGCATCCCGGAGCTGTCCAGTGACGTATGGTTACGCCGTGTTTCGCCGAGCCGGCATTCGCGACGCGCGTGCCCGGCGCGCCTTCCGTCCGGTCAGTCCGTCAGCATCGCGCCGACGTCGGCTTCGGCGACGGTCACGCCGTTGACGATGGCGTCGCCGTGAAACCACCACATCGCCTTGCGGCGGCCGATGCTGCGCATGTGGTATTCGATGGTATCGCCGGGCATCACCGGCTTGCGAAACTTGCACTTGTCGATGGTGAGAAAATAAACCGCGCGCGGCTTCTCGGTGCCTTCGACCGACTTGATGCCGATCACGCCGGCGGTCTGCGCCATGGCTTCGATCATCATCACCCCGGGATACACCGGGCGGTCGGGAAAATGCCCCTGGAACGGCGGCTCGTTGAAGGTGACGTTCTTGATGCCGGTGCCCGAATAATCGGTGCGGATATTGATCACCTTGTCGATCAGCAACATCGGAAACCGATGCGGCAGCGTCTTCAGGATCTCATTGATATCGACCAGCGCAAACCTGACTGCTGCCTCCTCCATCACTCCCGCCCCTCACCCTTCGGATCGGCCGCGCCATCGCGCACCAGACGCTCCACTGCCACGATCTCCCGGAACCACTGTCGTGTCGGCTTGGCAAAATGGCCACCCCAGCGCCCGTTGGCCGGAATGTCATCCTTGACCGCGCTCATCGCCGTAACCTGGGCGCCGTCGCCGATCCTGAGATGATTGTTGATCCCCACCTTGGCGCCCAGCGCCACATTGTCGCCAATCGTCAGGCTGCCCGCCAGCCCAATCTGGGCGGCCAGCAGGCAATGCCGGCCGATCGTCACATTGTGGCCGATCTGGACCTGATTGTCGATTTTCGTGCCCTCGCCGATCACGGTATCGCGCAGGCTGCCGCGGTCGATGGTGGTCCCGGCTCCGACCTCAACGTTGTTCTGGATCACGACACGGCCGGTCTGCGGCACTTTCAGGTGGCCCCCCGGGCCAAAGAACACGAACCCGTAGCCGTCCTGCCCGATACTGCAGCCGGGATGGATCAGCACGTTGTTGCCGATCAGTGCGGACTGGATCGCCGTATGGGCGCCGACGTTGCAGTCCCGGCCGATCCTTACATTGGCGCCGATCACCGCCGCCGCACCGACCACGGTTCCGGCGCCGATTTCGACGCCGGGGCCGATCACCGCGAGCGGATCCACGATCACGCCGTCTTCCAGATGCGCCGACGGATCGATCACGGCGGATGGCGCGATGCCGGCATTGCCGACCCAGGATTGCGGACGAAGCGAGTCGCTATACAGCTCGCGGGCGATGGTCACGAATTCGCGGAACGGCTGCGCGGAGCGCAGTACCGCGACATGGGCGGGCACGCGGGCCTCGAAACGCGCGCTGACCAGGCACGCGCCGGCCCTGGTCGAGGCGAGCTGGTCGGCATATTTCAGGTTGTCGAAGAACGCCAGGTGCATCGGGCCGGCTTCCTCGAGCGAAGCCAGTCCCCGGATTTCGACTCCGCCACGCGCGGGATCAACCAGATGCGCATTCGTCAACGCGGCCAATTCGGCCAGCGTCGACGACGGCGGTTGCCTGGAAAATGTCGGTTGCGCCATTCCACCCGTCGCGGTCCGGCCGGTGATCGAATGAGAGCCCCGGTTCTGATCGATCACAACAGGGGTCTGCTTCTGTTTTGTCGCGTCTTCTTCACGCGAACCGGAATCCGCTTCGCTCGAAAACGCCCTAGAACGATGTCCCGCCGCCAAACTTGAATTGCTGGACGCGGTCGAACTGCCCCTTGGTCAACGGCACCGCGTAATCGATGCGCAGCGGACCGAACGGCGACGCCCAGATCAGACCGACACCGACCGAACTGCGGACGACGTTGCCATTGTCATACACCAGCCCGGTGCAGGATCCGGCCGGAAGCGGAATGGTCGTGCC
>NZ_JAUYAN010000274.1 GCF_030693485.1 Bradyrhizobium sp.
GCGTCGGGCTCCGGCTCGCGGCCGCGGAACGCGATATAGGCGTCTTCCGGATCGCGCGAGCCGCCGGAAGAATAGATGTCGTCGTGCAGGCGTTTTGCAACCCTGGAATCGAAGATGTCGCCGGCCTCCTCGAAGGCGCCGAACGCGTCGGCGTCCATCACCTCGGACCACATGTAGCTGTAATAGCCCGAGGCATAATGGTCGCCGGAAAAGACATGGCCGAACTGGGTCGGCCGGTGCCGCAGCGAGATTTCCGCGGGCATCCCGATCTTGTCCAGCTCGGCGCGTTCGAACGCCCGCACGTCTGATATCGACTGTGCGGGCTGGGTGTGGAATTCGAGATCGATCAGCGCCGAGGAGACGAACTCGACAGTGGCAAAACCCTGGTTGAATTTGCGCGCGGCGATGAAGCGCTTCAGGAGATCGTCCGGCAGCGGCTCGCCGGTCTGGTAGTGGCGGGCAAACTGCCTGAGCACCTGGGGCTGCTCCTGCCAGTGCTCGTAGAGCTGCGAGGGCAGTTCGACGAAATCGGTGAACACCGAAGTGCCCGAAAGCGAGGGGTAGGTCACATCCGACAGCATCCCGTGCAGGGCGTGGCCGAATTCGTGAAACAGGGTGCGGGCGTCGTCCGGCGACAGCAGCGACGGCTGGCCGTCGGCGCCCCTGGAGAAATTGCAGACATTGAGAATCAGCGGCGCAACCTCGCCGTCGAGCTTCTGCTGGTCGCGCAGCGAGGTCATCCAGGCGCCTGAACGCTTTGACGGCCGGGCGAAATAGTCGCCGTAGAACAGCGCCTTGTGCCTGCCCGCGGCGTCCTTGACCTCCCAGACCCGGACGTCCGGGTGCCAGGCCGGGATATCCTTGCGCTCGGTGAAGGAGAGGCCGAACAGCCGGCTGGCGCAGTCGAAGCAAGCGTCGATCATGTGGTCGAGCGAGAGATAGGGCTTGATGGCGGCGTCGTCGAAATTGGCCCTGATCTGCCGCAGCTTCTCGGCGTAATAGCGCCAGTCCCACGGCGCCAGCGCGAAATTGCCGCCTTCTGCGGCGACCAGCGCCTGCAGGGCATCGCGATCGGCGAGTGCACGGGCACGGGCCGGCTTCCAGACCCGCTCCAGCAGGCCGCGCACCGCCTCCGGCGTTTTGGCCATCGAGTCCTCCAGCCGGTAGGCGGCGAAGGTCGGGAAGCCCAGCAGCCGGGCGGTCTCCTCGCGCAGCTTCAGGATCTCGAGGATGGTTTCGTTGTTGTCGTTGGCGTTGCCATTGTCGCCGCGCGCGGTGAAAGCCTTGAACACCTTTTCGCGCAGATCGCGGCGGGTGGAGCTCTTCAGGAACGGCTCCACGAAGGAGCGCGACAGCGTCATGACTGCCTTGCCGGCCATTCCGCGCTCCTCGGCCGCGGCCCTGGCGGCCGCGACAAAACCTTCAGCCAGGCCGTCGCGATCGGCCTCGCCGAGTTCCATGAACCAGTCCTGCTCGTCGCCGAGCAGATGATGGCTGAAGGCGGTGCCGAGATGGGCCAGCCGCTCGTTGATCTCGGCCATCCGCTTCTTGGCTAACTCGTTGAGCCCGGCGCCGGCGCGGTGGAAGCGGGTATAGGTGCGCTCCAGCAGCCGCAGCTGCTCGCCCGTCAGCCCGAGGTTGGCGCGGTTGTCGTGCAACAGCGCGATGCGTCCGAACAGCACCGCGTTCATCATGATCGGATTCCAGTGCCGCGCCATCCGCAGCGACACTTCCTTGTCGATCTCCAGCAGCTCCGGGTTGGAGTGCGCCGAGACCAGGTCGTAGAACACTGCCGCCACACGGGAGAGCAGCTTTCCGGAGCGCTCCAGCGCCGTGACGGTGTTGGCAAAGTCGGGCGCGGCGGGATCGTGCTCGATCGCGACGATCTCGGCGGCGTGATCGGCGAAGGCCTGCTCGAAGGCCGGCAGGAAGTGTTCCGGCGCGATCTCGGGGAATGGCGGGGTTTCAAACGGCGTCTGCCAGGCCTTCAGCAGCGGGTTTGCCTGGGCCTGCGTGGCGGCCGCCATTTCCGAGCTTTCCGACATCAAGATTTCCCGTTTTGGTCGCGAATGAATCGAGGGATCTATATCACGCGATGGGGCTTTTTTGGGCCCTTTTGCGCTTGATAGCAGGGGCCTTTTGATAGAGATTGCGCCCGCAACAGGATCTTGGCCCCAAGGACTTTGGCCCCATGAACGCGCAGCCCTCCCCGACCGCACCCCGCCGGATCAACTGGCAAAGCGTCGTCACCGTCATCAGCGCCGCGATCCTGATCGGCGCCGAGGTGTTCGGCGCCGCCTTCGCCGGCGGTTGGGCGCTCGGGATCCTGCTCGGGCTCGACAACACCAGCTCGCACATCCTGCAGGCGGTGCTGTTCGCGATCGGCGTCCTGATCATGGTGGCGTTCGTCCGCAACGCCCAGCGCATCGAGCCGTTCACGCGCCGCGCCTGAAGTCGGCGCACAGGAAGCGGCGCGCCGGCCCGTGAAAATACCTGCGCGCTCTTCGCACTCCCTTAAGAAAACTTAACGTCTGTTCACCTTTGGCGCCGCGCGCGTGCGCCGCAGGCAACACTGCAAGCAGATGTTAGGTAAATTTGTCCCCAGCCTAAAAAAACTGTTGCGAAGCAGAGTCAAAACACCTATTTGCACTCTTGCCCAATTTCGCACGTGCCTGTGGTCGTGTGTCAGTCGGTAGGTATCCGGACAAGAGGCCGGACAGCCGCCAAGGGACGAAGAACCGAGGGTCGCTCAGGTCATCTGACTTGAGAGTCCAGCATCTCTCTCAAGAGATGCCGTTGAAGGTCTCTTCGATCCTTGCAACCGTGACTGGCAGCCGGAGGCGAACCGGCGCACCTCGTTCTCAACGGGGGACGCGACTTAAAGCAACGACGGATCGGGCTTTTTTGGTCTCTGCCGGCTTTCCATCAGCCGGCGCGAATACCGAAGAGGCTTGTCCTTCATTGCCAGGTGTGCGGGCGGGATCCTTCCCAACCAATCCACGGCAGCACAGTTCGGTCTGAGTTTTTGGCTGCGTCGCGCCTCCATCGCGCAACGTGGCCGGAGCGCTCTGATCCGAGATCATTTTTTGAACGTGTCTCCGTCGCTGGGGCCGTTTGGGAGGGTGCTACTATGACTGAACGTATCCAGGAATTCCTGCGCAGCCGCCGTAACGAGGGCCAGGACGTCGAGCCGTGTCTCGTCGTCGACCTCGAGGTCGTGCGCGACAATTACCAGACCTTCGCGAAGGCGCTGCCGGACAGCCGCGTGTTCTATGCCGTCAAGGCCAACCCGGCGCCGGAAGTGCTGTCGCTGCTGGCCTCGATGGGCTCGTGCTTCGACTGCGCCTCGGTTCAGGAAATCCAGATGGCGCTGGACGCGGGTGCGACCCCGGAGCGTGTCTCCTATGGCAATACCATCAAGAAGGAGCGCGACATCGCGCGTGCCTTCGCGCTCGGCATTCGCCTGTTCTCGGTCGACTGCACCGCCGAGGTCGAGAAGATCGCCCGCGCCGCCCCCGGCGCCAAGGTGTTCTGCCGCATCCTCTATGACTGCGCCGGCGCCGAATGGCCGCTGTCGCGGAAGTTCGGCTGCGATCCGGAAATGGCGGTCGACGTGCTCGACCTCGCCAAGCGCCTCGGCCTGGAGCCCTATGGCATCTCGTTCCATGTCGGCTCGCAGCAGCGCAAGGTGAAGGCGTGGGATCGCGCGCTGTCGATGGCGTCATCGGTTTTCCGCGACTGCGCGGAGCGTGGCATCAACCTGTCGATGGTCAACATGGGCGGCGGATTTCCGACCAAGTACCTGAAGGAAGTTCCGGCGGTGGTGCAGTACGGCCGGTCGATCTTCCGTGCGCTGCGCAAGCATTTCGGCAACGCGATCCCGGAGACCATCATCGAGCCGGGCCGCGGCATGGTCGGCAATGCCGGCATCATCGAGACCGAAGTCGTTCTGATCTCCAAGAAGAGCGACGAGGACGAGGTGCGCTGGGTGTATCTCGACATCGGCAAGTTCGGCGGTCTCGCCGAGACGATGGACGAGTCGATCCGCTACGCCATCAAGACGCCGCATGACGGCGCCGAGATGACGCCGTGCGTGCTCGCGGGTCCGACCTGCGATTCCGCCGACGTGATGTACGAGAAGCTGCCGTACCCGCTTCCGGTGACGCTCGAGATCGGCGACAAGCTGCTGATCGAAGGCACCGGCGCGTATACGTCGACCTACTCGTCGGTGGCGTTCAACGGCTTCCCGCCGCTGCGGACCTACCACATCTGAGGCCTCTCCGAGGCCCGACTAACCGGGAGCCGGTGCGCCGGCTCCCTCCCCTTGATCTGTCCATTGCTGACAACGCTCCGCCGGCTCACTGCCGGCCGGAGCGAGGACTGACGTGCCATGACTGCTTTGCGGAAGCCCCCTGTTGCCCTCATTTCCGATGCCGCCCCGTTCGCGATCCGTGCGGAGCGTGCCTCGGACGTCGTTGCGCGTGAAGCGCTGCTGGATGCCTGCTTTGGCGCGAATCGCCATACGCGCACCTGCCAGCGCCTGCGCGACGGACGCGCGCCCGCCGAAGGCCTTGCCTTCTCGGTGGTGCGTCAGGGCCGACTGGTCGGAACCGTGCGGTTGTGGCACGTCAGCGCCGGGGGCAAGCCGGCGCTGGTGCTCGGCCCGCTCGCGGTCGACGCGTCCTGCCGCGAGCTCGGCATCGGCGCAGCCCTGATGACCCACGCGCTGGCGGCGGCTAAATCGCGCGGCCATGGCGCGGTGATCCTGCTCGGCGACGCGCCGTATTATGCCCGCTTCGGCTTCTCGGCGCTCGGGACCGGCGAACTGTCGCTGCCCGGCCCGTTCGAACGCGACCGGCTGCTGGCTCTTGAACTGCGCGACGGCGCGCTGGATGGCGCCTGGGGCATGATCGCGCCCTCGGGCGAGGCGGCGCCGCAGGCCAGGCTGTGGCCGGCCGGAAAAGCCCGTAGACTGGCCACTCACGCCGCTTGAACCGAGGTTAAATCCTCCCGGAGGTGCATGACATGTCTCGCCGCCTGATTTCCACCGGCTCGCCGTTCGAGAAGGCCGCCGGCTACAGCCGCGCCGTGCTCGACGGCGAGTTCGCCTTTGTCGCCGGCACCACCGGCTACGACTACGCCACCATGACCATGCCGGCCGATATCACCAGCCAGGCACGAAACTGTTTTGGGACCATCGAGGCCGCGCTCGCGGAAGGCGGCTTTGCGATGACCGACATCGTGCGGGCGACCTACTACATCACCAACGCCGCGGATGCCGAGGCCCTGATCGCGGTGTGCGGCGAAGTTCTCGGCAGTATCCGTCCCGCCTCGACG
Source organism: Bradyrhizobium sp. (assembly GCF_030693485.1). Classification (GTDB taxonomy): domain Bacteria; phylum Pseudomonadota; class Alphaproteobacteria; order Rhizobiales; family Xanthobacteraceae; genus Bradyrhizobium. The sequence continues at coordinate 5,338 of NZ_JAUYAN010000274.1, forward strand.
CTCCTGGTCGTCGCCGGGCTCTACAAGCCCGAGATGAAGGTCGAGATCGAAGTCACCGCGAAGCTGCAAACCTGAATCCCGCCGCGCCGCGCGGCCGATTATCACGGGCTGGCCGGTTGACTTTGCCGGCAGCGTACTTAGGTAAAAGTGATCATGATGAGCCTGCATTGCAAACGCATGTTGCTGCGCGCCGGTCACCTTCACGCAGGAAGGTAGCCCGGACGGATATAATTGAACCGTCCGGGTTCGATTGACTGCGATTTGAGCACCCCGAATCTCCCTTCCAGAAGTATTGATCGCGTGATGCCGCCGACATGCGCGTCCGGATGACTGTGAAAAACATGATCAACCCAGCCCGAACCCAGCTGCCGCCGATCCGGATCCGGCAGACCGACTTTGAACGGCTCGCCCAGCTCGCCGAAGCCGCCGCAGCGACGGCGCCGTCCACGGCCGAATTCCTGGCCGATGAAATCGAGCGCGCGACGCTGGTTCCCGACACCGCGCCGCTGGCGGGCGTCGTCGGCATGGACTCCGAAGTGATCTTCCGGGACGACGCCACCGGGCTGCAAAAGCAGGTCACACTGGTGTATCCGAAATCTGCTGACATCGAGGCTGGCCGCATCTCGGTGCTGACCCCGATCGGCGCCGCCCTGATCGGCCTGTCCGCCGGACAGGCCATCAGCTTCGCCACGCCCTCGGGCGAACGGAAATCCCTTACCGTCCTGGAAGTTCGCCAACCGAATTGACCGACTGACAATCATCGGCAAGATGCAGCCGCCATTGCCAGGCGATTGCCCGATCCGCCGCCAATTCTCATCCCCCTGATCGCGCCGACCTCGCGCGTTCCCCATCGTCCCTCGGAGTCGAAGCCAATGTCCTCGCCCATCCACGCGAAAATCACCGGTCCCATCGTCATGATCGGGTTCGGCTCGATCGGCAAAGGCACGCTGCCGCTGATCGAGCGGCATTTCGACTATGACAGATCGCGCTTCGTCATCATCGATCCGCATGAGGACGGCGAACTCGCCAACAAGCACGGCGTGCGCTTCATCAAGCAGGGCATCACCCGGGAGAACTACCGCGAGGTGCTGGTGCCGCTCTTGACCGAAGGCGGCGGCCAGGGCTTTTGCGTCAATTTGTCGGTCGACACCGGATCGGTCGACATCATGAGCCTGTGCCGCGAGATCGGCGCGCTCTACATCGACACCGTGGTGGAGCCGTGGCTCGGCTTCTATTTCGACAAGACCATCGGCCCCGAGAAGCGCTCCAACTACGCGCTGCGCGAAACCCTGCTCGCCGCCAAGCACAAGAGTCCCGGCGGCACCACCGCGGTCTCCACCTGCGGCGCCAATCCCGGCATGGTCTCGTGGTTCGTCAAGCAGGCGCTGCTCGACATCGCCCGCGACACCAACATCCCGATCAACGAGCCGAAGAGCCGCGAGGGCTGGGGCCAGCTCGCCCACAGGCTCGGCGTCAAGGGCATCCATATCGCCGAGCGCGACACCCAGCGTTCCAAAAAGCCGAAGCCGATGAACGTGTTCGTCAACACCTGGTCGGTGGAAGGCTTTGTGTCCGAAGGCATGCAGCCCGCCGAGCTCGGCTGGGGCACCCATGAAACCTGGATGCCGGACAATGGCCGCGCCCACACCGAAGGCTGCGGCGCCGCGATCTATCTGCTGCAGCCCGGCGCCAACACCCGCGTGCGCTCCTGGTGCCCGACCCCCGGCGCGCAATACGGCTTTCTCGTCACCCACAATGAGTCGATCTCGATCGCGGATTATTTCACCGTGCGCGACGGCCAGAAGGTGATCTACCGCCCGACCTGCCACTACGCCTATCATCCCGCCAACGACGCCGTGCTGTCGCTGCACGAGATTTTCGGCGCCACCGGCAAGATGCAGCCGAGCTGGCACATTCTGGACGAGAACGAGATCGAGGACGGCATCGACGAACTCGGCGTGCTGGTCTACGGCCACGCCAAGAATGCCTACTGGTACGGCTCGCAGCTCTCGATCGAGGAAACCCGTCAGATCTGCCCCTACCAGAACGCCACCGGCATGCAGGTGTCGTCGGCGGTGCTCGCCGGCATGGTGTGGGCGCTGGAAAACCCGACCGCCGGAATCGTCGAGGCCGACGAAATGGATTTCAGGCGCTGCCTCGAAATCCAGCGGCCGTATCTCGGCCCGGTGAAGGGTTTTTACACCGACTGGACGCCGCTCGCCGACCGGCCGGGACTGTTCCCGGAGGATATCGACGCGTCGGATCCGTGGCAGTTCCGGAACGTGCTGGTCAGGTGAGGCCGCGCCGGCGCCTGATGGCGCCGGGGTCGAACATAACCAGGCATTAACGATGTCGTGGCACGGTGAGGGGTCTTTGTTGCGAGGCTTGGAGCCGTCGCCGCAACTCCGTTGCGACCGAAGGCTCCTTCAGGGGAGCGCTGACCATGCGCGCCATCATTGCTATCGTCCTGGCTGCGGCGGCACTGGCTGCCTGCTCGCCTGACAATGATGTGACCGGCTCGATCGGGAGCTGCGCAAATAAGCTTTTTAGCCCGTTCAATCCCAGGGACATGAAGCAGTGCGTGGCTGCCTGCATCACCTGCGATCGTGGCGTGACCACCACCTGCTCCACATCCTGCACGCTCAAGGGTGCGCGCTGACGGCGCACGCAAGCCAAGCCCTTCCTTCGAGACGCGGCCAAGACGCCGCTTCTCTGGATCAGGACCGAGTGAGATAGGGGCTGTGAAAGCCGCTACCGCTCCTTGATCGGCGGGGCGATCTTTTCGGCGGGAGCGGACGGCAGCGCTGGCTGCGCACCCGCCTTCTGCGCCTCGGCATCGGGCCGCGCGGGCTCGGGCGGTACGGCGGTCGGCCGCGCGCCTGTCGTCGTCGGCTCGGAAGGGGCTGACGGCTTGTTCTCGGCGCCCGGCGTCGATTGCAGCGGCTGCGTCGCCTGCGCCATCTGCGGATGCGGCTGGCCGGAGTTGAGCTTCGCCAGCGAGATACCGGTGATGGCGAGCCCGGCTACCACCATGGCGCCGGCCAGCAACACATCCATCCTGTAGGCGCGTTTCCTGTCGTCCGGAGCCATTGAGTTCACCGCTGAGTTACCGCGAATTGGTTCGCAGGAGTTCAACGTTTGACCGGCAGCCCGGTTCCACGGCAGCAACCACGCGCCACGCAACAGTGCCGCGATGCTACAGCGCCAGCAGTCCCGCTTCGCCATCTTCCGCGGCGAACGCCAGCTGCGTGCCCTTGGCGTTCCAGGCCAGGCCTGCGACCTGCGCGCCGCCGTTCTTGCGCACCAGGATTTCCGCGCCGTCGGTCAGCCGCGCCATCAGCACGGTGCCGTCGCTGTAGCCAGCCGCCAGGATATCCTGCTTCGGATGGCAGGCGACCGCGGAGACGCGCGCCCGCAGCGGCGCCAGCATCGCGGGCTCCTTGCCCATCGGGCCGTCCTTGCTGCCGAACGGCCAGATGATCACGGAATCGGCGCCTGATGTCGCCAGGCCCTTGCCGCCGACGCTCCATGACAGCGAGCGCACGCGGCCGGGATAGCCGGTCATGCGCATGTGCCTGGTATCGGCGAGCCGCCAGCCATGCAGCGCCGGCTCATGCATCGCGGTGACCAGAAATTTGTTGTCGGGGCTGAAGATGACACCGAGATGCGAGCCGGCCCATTCCAGCACTTCGGCGTTGGCGGCCATGTTGGGAAACCACAGCGTCACGCCGTTGTAATGCGCGATCGCGAGCCGCAGCCCCTTCGGCGCGAATGCCAGGCCGCCGACGGTAGACGGCACGTCAAATGATTTTTCCTCGCTCTTGCCGCCGCGGACGTAGGCGGTCTTGCCGGCCGACCAGGCGATGGCGCCGTCGGGATGGACCGCGACATTGTCGATCCAGCGCCGCTTGGCGTCGGTCGCGAGCAGCGTGACCTCGCCCTTTTTGTCGAGCGCCACGACCTTGCCATCGTCACCGCCCATCACGATGCGGGCGCCATCGGTCGCGGCGCACAGGATGCCGCCGCGGTGGACCGGAGCCAGCGATATCTCGCCGTCAGAGGTCGCCAGCGCCACGCTTTCCTCAGCGCCGATGAAGGCCGCGATGTCGCCGAGAAAGTGCACCGAGGTGACGGGCATGCCGATCGCGAGCGGGCGCACCCGGTCGGTGACCGAGACGATGGAAGCGGCATTCTGGCCGGGATCGAACTCTTTCATCACGTGGTGATACAGCCTTCGAAGCCGTCACGGATCATCTGCTCGGGCAGCTCCCGGCCGATGAAGACGAGGCGGCTCTCGCGCGCTTCGCCGTCCTTCCAGGCACGCTGGTGGTCGCCTTCTAGCATCATGTGGACGCCCTGAAACACGTAACGGTCGTCATCGTCGGTGAAGGCGAGAATGCCTTTCGAGCGCAAGATCTTCTGGCCCTCGCTGGCGACCAGGTTCTGCAGCCACGGCATGAATTTCGTCGCATCGAGCGGCTTGTCGGACCGCAGCGACAGCGATTGCATGTCTTCGTCGTGATAGTGCTTCAGGCCACCATGGCTGTGGCCATGATCGTGAGCATGATCGTGTCCGTGATGATGATCATGGTCGTGACCGTGGCCGTCACCGGCATCGAGAAATTCCGGCTCGATTTCGAGAATGCGGTCGAGATCGAACGCGCCGCGCTCCAGCACGTCCGACAGCGCCACCTGGCAGCGCTCGGTGCGGTGCAGTTTGGCGTAGGGGTTGATGGCGCGGATCCGGGCCTCGACTTCGGCCAGTTCGGCCTTGGAGACGAGATCGGTCTTGTTGAGCACGATGACGTCGGCGAAAGCGATCTGGTTCTTGGCCTCGGGCGCGTCTTTGAGCCGGTCGTTCAGCCATTTGGCGTCGGCCACCGTCACCACGGCGTCGAGCCGGGCGTGCTTCTGCACGTCCTCGTCGACGAAGAAGGTCTGCGCCACCGGCGCCGGATCGGCGAGGCCCGTAGTCTCGACGATGATGGCGTCGAACTTGCCCTTGCGCTTCATCAACCCGTCGAGGATACGCACGAGGTCGCCGCGCACGGTGCAGCAGACGCAGCCATTGTTCATCTCGAACACTTCTTCGTCTGCGCCGATGATCAAATCGTTGTCGATACCGATCTCGCCGAATTCGTTGACGATGACGGCGTATTTCTTGCCGTGGTTTTCCGAAAGGATGCGGTTGAGCAGGGTGGTCTTGCCGGCGCCGAGATAGCCCGTCAGCACGGTCACGGGAATTTTTTGGGACGAAGGTTCAGTCATAGTCACTCCGGAGGGGCGGTATTTCGCGCTGCTCTGCCGGCGGCAGGGAGGGCCCCTGCCCTAATTGGCGAGCGCACTGGTCAGGGCCTTTATATTGTGCCTGACCATATCAATGTAAGTGGGGGCGTCGCCCTTTTCGGCCGTCAGGCTGTCGGAATACAGCGTTCCGCCGACCTTGGCGCCGGTCTCGGCCGATATCCGCCGGATCAGCCTGCTATCGCTGATGTTTTCGAGGAAAACCGCCGGGATTTTCTGGGTCCTGATCTGGGTGATGATGCGGGCGATGTCGCGCGCGCTGGCCTCGGATTCGGTGGAAACGCCGAGCGGCGCCACGAATTCGATGCCATAGGCTGACGCCAGATAGCCGAACGCATCATGGGTCGAGATCACCTTGCGGCGGTCTTGCGGGATCTGCGCCACCGCCGCCCGCATCTCGCGGTCGAGCGCGTCGAGCTTTTCGAGATAGGTTTGCGCGTTGCCGCGATAGAACTCGGCCCCGGCGGGGTCGGCGGCGGCCAGCGCGTCGCGGATGTTGGTCACGTATATCTTGGCATTGGCGGCCGATTGCCAGGCGTGCGGATCGGCATGGGAGCCGAGCTTGCGCGGCGCGATGCCCTTGGTCGCAATGGCGATGGTTGGTTTCTTGCCCGAGGATTTCACCAGCCGCGACAGCCAGCCTTCGAAGTCGAGGCCGTTGACGATGACGAGCCTGGCATCGGCAATCTTCTTTGCGTCGGCCGCTGTCGGCGTATAGACGTGCGCGTCGCCGTCGGGGCCGACCAGCGTCGTGACATCGACGCGGTCGCCGCCGACATTGCGGACGAAATCGCCGAGGATCGAAAAGCTGGCGACTACGTTGAGGCGATCCTGCGCGTGGGCGGGAAGTGCTGCGGTGATCAACGCGAAACAGCCGAGCCAGAATAGTCGTCGCATGATTTACGCCTCCAGATGCCGGCGGGGAAACATCTGCCGGAACAGGCCGCTGACGGTGCCGAACAGGACCGAGCCGATATACAGCACCGCCGCCACCAGGATGATCGCAGGCCCCGAAGGCACCTTGGTCTGGAACGACAGCACCAGCCCCGCATAGCCCGACACGATCGCGCTCGCGACCGCGATGCAGATCATGCCGGTGATGTCGCGCGACCAGAACCGCGCGATGCCGGCGGGCAGGATCATCAGCCCGACCGCGAGCAGAGTGCCGAGCGCGTGAAAGCCGTTGACGAGATTGATGACCAAAAGGGCCAGAAACGCCAGATGCGCCGGCGCGCCAGCGCGGCTGACGGTGCGCAAGAACACCGGATCGACGCATTCGATCACCAGCGGGCGAAAGATCACCGCCAGCACCAGCAGCGTGATGGTGGCATTGAAGGCGATCACCAGCAGGGTTTGGTCGTCCATGGCGAGGATGTTGCCGAACAGCACGTGCAGGAGGTCGATGTTGGTGCCCTTGATGGAAACGATGGTGACGCCGAGCGCCAGCGACACCAGATAGAAGGTCGCCAGCGAGGCGTCTTCCTTCAGCTCGGTGTTGCGCGCGACCAGCCCGGCGAGGATGGCGACGGTAAAGCCCGCGATCAATCCGCCCGCGGTCATCGCGAACAGGCTGAGGCCGGACAGCAGGAAGCCGATCGCCGCCCCCGGCAGGATGGCGTGCGCCATGGCATCGCCGACCAGTGACATCCGCCGCAGCATCAGGAACACGCCGATCGGCGCGCCACCCAGCGACAACGCGATCACGGCGGCCAGCGCCCGGCGCATGAATTCGAATTCGGTGAAGGGCGCGATCAGCGCGTCATAAATCATCGCTCACGCCGCCCGCGACGGCAGGTCGTCGACCGCGCAGGCCGGCGCGCCGTCGTCGAAGGCTTCGCACATCCGGCGCGCTTCGGCGAGATTGTCCGATGTCAGGACCTCGGCGGTCGCACCCCACGCCACCGGCCCGCGCGCCAGCAACAGGGTTTCCGGAAAATGGGCACGCACCAGATCCATGTCGTGCAGCGCCGCCAGCACCGTGCGCTTCTCGGCGTGCCAATGGCGCACCAGCGCCAGCAGGTCCACCGAGGTTTTGGCGTCGATGGCGTTGAAGGGCTCGTCCAGCACGATCAGCCGCGCATCCTGCAGCAGCACCCGCGCGAACAGCATGCGCTGCATCTGCCCGCCCGACAGCGTCCCGATCGGCCGGTTTTCAAACCCGTTGAGGCCGACGGCGGCGAGCGCCTGCGCGATCTTCTCGCGCGCGGATTTGCCCATGCCCCCGAAAAAGCCAACTGAGCGCCACAGCCCGGTGCCGACGAAATCATACACCGAGATCGGAAAGCTGCGGTCGATATCGGCGGTCTGCGGCAGATAGGCGATATCGCGGACGTTGAGGTCGCCAAGCCCGATCGAGCCCGCCAGCGGCTTCAGGATGCCGACCAGCCCGCGAAACAGCGTCGACTTGCCGGCGCCGTTGGGGCCGACCACCGCGAGCAGCGCACCGGTGGCGACCTCGCCGTCGAGGTGGTGCACGGCCGGATGCCGGTCATAGCCCAGCGTGACGTCGCGGAATTTGAGTTGCGCGGCCATGCTCACCTCATCGCCATCCAAACCACGGCCCACAGGCCGGCGCTGACCGTAAGCGCTGCCCCCAGTCGGGCCAAAACCGTCATGCGCAGGATCGACCAGGGCGCCGCCTGCGCCGGATGCGGCGACGACGGCCCGTGGCTATGGGCGTGGGGATGTGCGTGGTCGTGAGAATGCGCATGAGTCATGAGAAAACGTTATAATATAACATAACGGGTGTCCACGGAGGGTTTTTGAGGCCGTGGATTCATTAACGTCCAGCGATAGCCGTATTGATGCGCGCTGGATGAGGGCAAGGTAGTTGACAGCGAGCTTGTCGTGGCAAGTTGCAACGCACCGACACCGTTGATCTTGTTGAAGGCTCCGGTTTGGTAGCTTGAACCACGCGCCGGGCAACGCCATCAACCCGCAGAGGCTATGGCAGCCCATCAGGCTCTTGCCGCGCCGCCGACCTGGGCGGCGACATTTTCAAAGCCGAAGGTAGGTGTATCCTTCTTTTTTCTGAAGGCGGCTGATCTCCGCAATACCCGAAGGTACCAACACGGCCTCAGGTACCACGGCACGTGTATCGATCTGCTGGCGCGTCAATGTGTTGGTGCATACGCGAAACTCAACCCCGCGAGCACGCAATTCGCGTAGCGCGCCAATGTAAGGTTGCCCTTCAGTATCCTGCGCCCCCTGAAGGAGGAAATTGATCCCATCGCTATGAGCGACGACAACGACCTGCAGATTTGGCTCGGCGTCGAGATGGTTTTTCAACGTACGCAAGTTCGCCTTGACGTGATTGCCTCCGGCGAGGTGATAAACGATGCGAGTACCCTGCGCGGTCCCCGCGCTGGATTGTGCATTCCAGGGTTGCGCCAGCGCGAGCCACCCGACGATCAGCAACGCGGCGATTCCGGGAGTCGCCGCCAGACAGAATCCCAGTGACCGCGAGGTGGCCTGTTGCGGCGCGGCTGCAAATTGAGCCTGCACCGCCTCTCGCAATCGTAACGGCGCCTTCGCAGGTTCGCAGGCGCGGGAGATCGCTGTCCGCAGTGTCTGGACGCCAGCTATTGCGGCACTGCACCTGGGGCACTCCTGCAAATGCGCCTCCACTGCGAGCGCGCTTTGCAGATCAAGCTCGCCATCAATATAGGGGCTCAACAGGCGATTGAGTTCGGCGCATTTCATGTTCCGGTCTCCCTTGGTCTGACGCGCTCGGCGATCAAGCCCTGAAGCAGGCGGCGCGCCCGCGACAGGCGAGACATCACGGTGCCGATCGGCGTCCCGACGATGTCGGCGATCTCCTGGTACGAGCAACCTTCGATTTCCCTCAAAACCAACACTTCATGAAAGTCGCGAGGCAAGGCGCCGAGGCATTGCCGCACCATCTCGCTTTCGGCGCGCGCGATCACGGCGGCCTCGGGGTTAACCGGCAGGGTAATCACCGCCCCGGCTGCAAGCATCTCCGCGTCATGGCGCTGTTCGTCAAAGTCCTCGGCGGGGCCGGGCAGATGCTCGCGTTGCCGAAGCTCGTAGCAGGCGTTTCGGACGATGCGCAGCAGCCAGGGTCTGGCATTATCGCCGCGCAGCGAGCCGAAAAACCTCCATGCACGCAAATAGGCCTCCTGGACTGCGTCCTCGGCAAGTCCGTCATTCTTCGCCAGCCATCGCGCAAGATTGTAGGCAGCATCGAGGTGCGGCAGCATCAGCCGCTCGAATCGCTCGCGCTCCCAGTCGTCGTGCATAGGTTCCTCCTGATACAGGATCGGCCGGCAATCAATCTTATTCCCGGAACCATCGGGAATAAACGCTCGACGGCACCGGTAGGACACAATGGGACGGGGGTCGACCTGACGTTCCCGCTTCGTTTCGAGGAAATCCAAGGAGAACCGATCATGAGGAAATCTCTCGTCGCCGCCGCTGCTGCGCTCGCGTTGACCGCCATGGCAACTGCCGCCGTCGCCGACAATGCGGTCGGGCCAGACAAGGTCGTCTATCACGTCAACAACACGGAGTTGCAGGCTTCCGATGCGCTGCGCAACATCGGCAATCACCTGGAAGTTAACCCGAAGGCGAAGATCGTCGTCGTAACCCATGCGCGCGGCGTCGACATGCTGTTCAAGGACGCAAAGGACAAGAACGGCAATGCATACAGCGCCGGGATCGCGGAACTCAAACTGCAAGGAGTGCAATTCGACATCTGCCAGATCACCCTGCGCAATCGCAAACTGGAGAAGGACCAGTTCGTATCCGAGGCGACGTTCGTGCCCTCAGGCGTGGCCGAGATCACACGGCTGCAGCAGCGCGAAGGCTACGCATACCTCAGACCTTGATCCAGGTCGTCGCTCAGACGTAGTGGCTGGACCGGTCGCCCTTCGCCACTCCGTAATTCGGCAGCCACAATTCTGGGACGTCTGCTTGGACCGAAATCCGAAGCGTCCGCGCTGGGCTCTTGTGCCAATTGTTTCGTACTCTCCTGCCACATCGCGTCATTTCGCGGCGACACAGCGACGCAGTCGCTTTCGGAGTGGAAGCAGACATTCAGCGAACCGTGCTGACAGCACCGTATTTATGAGTACGCAGTGCCTACGGCTTGCCGATCGCCATCGCGATCGCCGCCGCCAGGAACGGGAACGGCAGCGACACCGCCGCGCGGAACCAGACGAAGCGCTCCGGCATGAACGGGATTTCCCACAGGATCAGCCGCTGGAAGGCGAACAGCGCCCAGGCGGTCACATAGGCGATGACCTGCGGCGGACCCGCGCCGGCCTTCATGGCGACCGCGCCCAGCGAAAAGCCGATCACCGGGCCGCCCGGCGTGGCGGCGCCGGCGACGGTGGCCATCAGCACGCCAAGCCAGCCCGAATCGGGCCCGAGCCAGCCGGTGATTACTTCGGAGGGAATGACGGCAGCGATATAGCCCGCGCCGATCACGCCGAGCGCGATGCGCGGCACGATGTTGATGAAATCCAGCGTGCCTTCGCGCATCGACGAGACCAGCACGGGGCGGCCGCGCTGAAAGGACATGAACCCGAGCACGGCGACCGAACCCCACAGGATGATGTCGACGATCAGCGCGCTCATGGCGGTGCGCCCTTCGGATAGAGCCTGATATAGACGAAGCGGCCGAGCGCGCCGGCCAGGATCGGCAGCGGCAGCGAGATCACGATGCGCCACAGCGTGAAGTCGGTGCCCATGATCGGCAATTCCCAGACGATGGCGCGGCCATAGCCGATCAGGGTCCAGCTCACCACCATGGCGATGGCGGCGCCGAAATCGGCGCCGACCGTGAGCAATGCAGCCGCCACCGGATAGACCGTAAACGGTCCGCCCGGCAGGATCGCGCCGAACGCGGTGCCGATCAGCAAGCCCTTCAGGCCGGAATTCGGCCCGAGCGCACGCGACACCTTCTCGTGCGGCAGGATCTCGGCGATGAAGGCGCCGAGCAGGCAGCCTGCCAGCACGCGCGGCAGGATGCCGCCGAACAACTCCAGATCGCTGAAGAGAATCTGCAGCACGCCGTCGGCGCCGTCGCGGCGCCAGACCAGCACCACGCAGACCGCGACCAGCACGGCGAGGAAGATCATCGACCAGCCGATCGGCTTGCGGATGCGTCCGGGACGCGGCGCGGTGTCCGCGGCGTCGTCGGCCGGCGCCGGGTCTTTCAGGGGGAGTTCTGCCAAGGCAATCGGTCTGGGAGGTGAAAAGGCTGAACCTGCTTAAGTCTTGACCTGCTTAGTCTTGACGGCACAGCGAAGCAAACGGAACGACAGCGCAACCCCATGCGTGGCCCGTGGGTAGCCATGCGCAGGCGCGGGTTCACGTCAAGTGGCGCACCAGCGCGAGGCCCGCGAACAGGCCGGCGATCGACAGCACCACCGAGCCCAGCACGTAAAACAGCGCATGGGCGATCTCGCCCCGCTGGTAAAGCAGCGCGGCGTCGAGCGAGAACGCCGAGAAGGTGGTGTAGCCGCCGAGGATGCCGGTCATCAGGAACAGCCGCCAGGGCTGCGAGGCCCCGCCCTTGAAGGCGAGATAGCCGGCCATCAGGCCCATGACGAGCGAGCCGGAGATATTGATGATGAAGGTGCTCCAGGGAAACGCGGTGCCGAGGCCGCGCGCGCTGAGCATGTTGACGGCGTGGCGCAGCGACGCGCCGATCCCGCCACCGACGAACACCAGAAGATAGCTTCTCATCTGCTCCACCCGCACTCCAGTTGCAAGCCACAGACCTCAGTATGCGGCGCGGCTGACCCAAACGAAAGGGCGGCAGTGAGATACTGCCGCCCCAACAATCTGGTTGTCATTCCGGGGCGATGCGCAGCATCGAACCCGGAATCTCGAGATTCCGGGTTCGGCCCTTCGGGGCCGCCCCGGAATGACAGAACTAAACGCCGGCCTTCGAGAACAGCTCGTCGACATACTCCCAGTTCACCAGATGATCGACGAACGCCTTGAGATAGTCGGGGCGGCGGTTGCGATAATCGATGTAGTAGGAGTGCTCCCAGACGTCGACGCCGAGGATCGGGGTGGCGCCGTGCACCAGCGGGCTTTCGCCGTTGGCGGTCTTGGAGATTTCGAGCTTGCCGTTCTTGACCGACAGCCAGGCCCAGCCCGAGCCGAACTGGCCGACGCCGGCGGCGGCGAAATCGGTCTTGAACTTCTCGAGCCCGCCGAGATCCTGGTCGATCTTCTTGGCCAGACGGCCGGGCAATTTGTCGCCGCCGCCGTTGGGCTTCATCCAGTTCCAGAAATGCAGGTGGTTGTAGTGCTGGCCGGCATTGTTGAACAGCGGCGCATTCTTGCCGAACGAGCCCTTGACGATCTCCTCGAGAGACTTGCCCTCGAATTCGGTGCCTTTCAGCAGATTGTTGCCGTTGGTCACATAGGCCTGATGATGCTTGTCGTGGTGGAATTCCAGCGTTTCCTTCGACATATGAGGAGCAAGCGCGTCATAGGCATAAGGAAGGGTGGGAAGCGTGAAGGTCATGGGGTGATGTCCGCAATGATGGGAGACGTTGGCTTAACGGGAACCCTTATAGAAGGTTCCAGCGCGCTTAAATACAGCAAATTGGAACGGCCAGACCAGACCGCGCACGAGAGAAAGAACCGCAACATGAGCATCGAGATCGACGTATTGAACGGGGACGCATCGTGGCCGACGGCCGAGCCGCTTTTCAAGGCGGTGTGGCCGGCCGACGTCGTTGAGAAGCTGCCATGGGGTCATGTCAAATGGGCCAATGCCGACCTCCGCGTCCTGATCGATGCGCCCACGGGTGAGCTGGCCTGCCATGTCGGCATCTACTTCCGCCAGGGGACCTGGGACGGCCGCAAGGTCCAGATCGGCGGCATCGGCGGGGTTGCGACCCGCGAGGACTGCCGGCGGCAGGGCTATGCCAGCCTCGCGCTCGACGCCGCGATCCAGACCATGCGCCACCATGAGGCGGTGCAATTCGCGCTGTTGTTCTGCGAGCCGCACAATTTCGCGTTCTACCAGTCGCGCGGCTGGCACCCCTTCACCGGCGAGGTCTACGCCCAGCAGCCGGAAGGGCGCGTTCGTTTCGAGGCGATGGCGCCCTTCGTATACGATTTCTCCCGCAAGCCGCGGCAGGGCGTGATCGACCTATGCGGCCTGCCATGGTGACCATGCGTGTTGCGGGGTGGCGCTGCGGGGCCGGTTGATCATATGTCAGTCATAATTCTTTTGCCGGGCCGGGATGACGCGTGACGCATGACCATTGAGGCCCCGCCTGAAGCTTCCGCAAAGGTCCCGGCCAACAGCCTGCTGACATCGCCGATCCTGCCGACCCTGCTGCGGCTGACGCTTCCCAATGCCATCGCGATGGTCGGCACCACCCTGGTTGCGGTTGCCGAAACCGCCTATATCGGCCGCCTCGGCATCGAACCGCTGGCCGCGATCGCCCTGGTTTTTCCCTTCGTCATGCTGACGCAGATGATGTCGGCCGGCGCCATGGGCGGCGGCGTTTCCTCCGCGGTCAGCCGCGCCATCGGCGCCGGCGACCGCGACCGCGCGGCGACGCTGGCGCTGCACGCCGTCATGATCGGCCTGCTCGGCGGACTGTTCTTTACAGTCGTCATGCTGTCGTTCGGCCGGCAGTTCTATATGCTGCTGGGCGGGCGTGGCGGCGTGCTCGAACAGGCAATGCAATATTCGCAGGTGCTGTTCTCCGGCGCGGTGTCGATCTGGCTGGTCAATACGCTGGCCTCGGTGCTGCGCGGCACGGGCGACATGCGGATGCCGTCGGCGACGCTGATCGGGGTCGCCATTATTCAGATCGTGGTCGGCGGTGCATTGGGCCTCGGCCTTGCGGGCCTGCCGCAGCTGGGCATGCGCGGCGTCGCCGCCGGCCAATTGATCGCGTTCTCGCTTGGCGCGATGTTCCTCGCATGGATCCTGGTCAGCGGCCGCAGCCGGCTGACACTGGATTTCCGCGCCTTCAAATTTCAGCGCGTCATGTTTCTCGATATCCTCAAGGTCGGCGCAATCTCCTGCGTCGCGCCGCTGCAGAGCGTGCTGACCATTCTGATCTTCACCAAGATCCTGGCCGGCTATGGCACCGCGACGCTGGCCGGCTACGGCATGGGCTCGCGGCTCGAATTCCTGCTGACCCCGATCTCGTTCGCCTTCGGCGTGGCCTCGGTGCCGATGGTCGGCATGGCCGTCGGCGCCGGCATGGTGGCGCGCGCCCGCAGGGTGGCCTGGACCGCGGGCGCGGCATCAGGCCTCGTCGTCGGGCTGATCGGCCTGATCGTCGCGGTCCATCCGGTGCTGTGGGTGTCGATGTTCACCAGCGATCCTGGCGTCACCGCGGCGGCCTATTCCTACTTTGCCTGGGCCGGCCCGGCATTCGCGTTTTTCGGATTGGGCACCTGCCTCTATTTCGCGTCGCAGGGAGCGGCGAAGGTCGGCGGCCCGGTGCTCGCGGGAACCGGCCGCCTGTTGCTGGTCGCGCTCGGCGGCTGGTGGCTGGTGTCGATCGATGCGCCGGCCTGGGCGCTGTTCGCGCTGGTCGGCGCCGCCATGGTGTTGTTCGGCCTCGGCGTCGCCGCATCGGTCTGGCTGACGCGCTGGGGCAATTGAGTTCCGCATTGCACGAATTCGATTTCTTGTTATGCAGGCCGGCTTCAAGGAGAGGCCCATGTTCTGGCGATTCGGTTCCGTCATTGCAATCCTGGCCACGTTGTTCGGCGCCGCTGCCGCGCATGCGCAAGCCGGCGACGAGCCAATCGGCGTCTGGCTGACCCAGGCCGGCGACGCCAGGGTCCGCATCAGCAAATGCGGCGGCGGACTCTGCGGAGGTCTCGCTGGCCGGATCGGATACGCTCAAGGTCGAGGGCTGCATCGGCGCGCTCTGCGGCGGCGAGAACTGGACCCGCGCCGGGCGGTGAGTGCCGGAACGGTTCGGCACGCAGGCTATCTGCGCTGGTTATAGACGTCGATGCAGACGGCTCCGAGCAACACCAGGCCCTTGATCACCTGCTGGTAGTCGATGCCGATCCCGAGGATCGACATGCCGTTGTTCATGACGCCCATGATCATGGCGCCGATCACCGCCCCGCCTACCAGGCCGACACCGCCATAGGCCGAAGCGCCGCCGATGAAGCAGGCGGCGATGACGTCGAGTTCGAAGCCTGCGCCTGCCTTGGGCGTAGCCGTGTTGAGGCGGGCGGCGAAGACGAGCCCGGCCAGCGCGGCCAGAACCCCCATGTTGACGAAAGCGAAGAAGGTGAGCCGTTCGGCCTTGATGCCGGACAGCTTGGCTGCTTTCGCATTGCCGCCGACCGCATAGACCTGCCGGCCGATGACGGTTCGCCGCGTCACGAAGCTGTAGAGCGCAATCAGCGCCGTCATGATGACAAGGACGTTCGGAAATCCGCGATGCGAGGCGATCAGGTAGGTGAAGGCGAGCACCGCGCCCGAAAGCACCGCGGTCTTCGCGACAAAAAAAGCGTAAGGCTCCACCTCGATCCCATACGACTGTTCGCGCGCGCGGCCCCTGGCGCCGGCAAGAACCAGCGCCAGGGTCAGCAATACGCCGAGCAGCAGCGAGGTTGGATGCAATGTGCCGGGCAGCAGTTCCGGAATGAAGCCCGACGATAGTTTCTGAAAGGCCGGCGGAAACGGTCCGACCGACTGGCCCTGCAGCAGCGCGAGCGCAAGGCCCTTGAACACCAGCATACCGGCCAGCGTGACGATGAAGGAGGGGATGCCGAAATAGGCAACCCAGTAACCTTGCGCCGCGCCGATCGCCGCGCCCACCAGCAGGCATGCGATGAAGGCTGTGGGATAATCGACCTGATAACGCACCATCAGCACCGCGGCGACGGCGCCGACGAAGCCGGCGACCGATCCGACCGACAGATCGATATGGCCGGTGACGATCACCAGCAGCATACCGAGGGCCATGATGACGATGTAGCTGTTCTGCAGCACCAGATTGGTGAGATTGAGCGGCTGCAGCAGCGTACCGTCGGTCACGACCTGGAAGAACAGCATGATCGCGAACAGCGACAGCAGCATGCCGTAGTTTCGCAGGTTGTTCTTGATGAACCCCGCATGTCCGCGATGTTCGGGAAGCGGAACCGTCTTGTCGGTCATGGCCGCACTGTTCCGATCTGCCCGTCGTTCGCGACCATGCCGTTCCCAGTGTCCCTGTTGCGCATGATGGCACGCATGATTTTTTCCTGTGTCGCGTCCGCAGCCGCAAACTCGCCAACGAAGGCGCCGTCATTCATGACGCAGATCCGGTCACAGATGCCGAGCAGTTCCGGCAGTTCCGAAGAGATCACCACGACACCCCTGCCGGCCGCCGCCAGCTCGTTGATGATACAATAGATCTCGTATTTCGCACCGACGTCGATGCCGCGGGTCGGCTCGTCGAGGATCAGGACCTTGGGGTCCGTCATCAGCCATTTCGACAGCATGACCTTCTGCTGGTTGCCGCCCGAGAGATGTCCGACTTCCTGATAGATATCCGAGCAGCGAATTTGCATCCGGGTCCGGTACTCGCCGGCGGCCTTTAATTCGCTGATTTCGTCGATCACTCCGTTCGGGGCTATCCGGTCAAGGCTTGCCAGGGTGATGTTCTTGCGCACGTCCTCGGCCATAATCAAACCGAGTTGCTTGCGATCCTCGGTCACATAGGCAAGGCCCGCATCGATGGCGGCCGAAACATTCGAGAGGACGACTTCACGGCCATCCAGCCGGATTCGCCCGCTGACGTTGGCGCCCCACGCCCGGCCAAACAGGCTCATCGCGAATTCGGTACGGCCCGCGCCCATCAGACCGGCAATGCCGACGACCTCGCCGCGCCGCACGTGAAAGTCCACATTCCTGACGACCTGCCGCCCGGCATGGAGCGGGTGGTACACCGACCAGCCCTCCACCACCAGAACAGGATCCCCGATCCGGGCGTCACGCTCCGGAAACCGGTGCGCAAGGTCTCGATCGACCATGCTGCGGATGATCCGGTCTTCCTGCACCGGCTCGATCCGGCAATCGATGTGGTCGACCGTTCGGCCATCGCGCAGCACCGTGATGCGGTCGGCGACACGGGCGACCTCGTTCAATTTGTGGGAGATCAGGATCGAGGCGATGCCCTGCTGGCGGAACGCGACGAGACGATCGAGCAACGCAGCGCTGTCGGCCTCGTTGAGGCTGGCGGTGGGCTCGTCCAGGATCAACAGGCGCACCCGCTTGGAGAGCGCCTTGGCGATCTCGACCAGTTGCTGCTTGCCGATGCCGAGATCGTTGACCAGCGTGTCCGGTTGCTCACGCAGGCCGACCTGGGCCAGCAATTCCCTGGTACGCCGGTACACCGCCTCACGATCGACGATGCCGAACCGCGCGGGCGGGTGCGAAAGGAAGATGTTCTCCGCGATCGACATCAGCGGAATCAGCGCCAGTTCCTGGTGAATGATGATGATTCCGAGCGCCTCGGAATCGTTGATATCGCGAAAGCGCCGCGCCTCGCCGTCGAAGGTGATCGTCCCCTCATAGCTGCCGGAAGGATAGACGCCGCTGAGCACCTTCATCAGCGTCGACTTGCCGGCACCGTTTTCACCCACCAGCGCGTGGATCTGGCCGGGCTCGACGCTGAAATTGACGTCGCGCAGCGCCTGCACGCCCGCAAAGCCCTTGCTGACACCGCGCATCTCGAGCATGGCGGTCACTGGATCAATTGAACTGCGAGCGCTTGTAATAGCCGCTGTCGATCAAGACCTTCTCCCAGTTGCTCTTGTCAACCACGACCGGCTTGAGCAGATAGGACGGCACCACCTTGACGCCGTTGTTGTAGGTTTTGGTGTCGTTGACCGTGACCTCCTTGCCGCCGAGCACCGCATCGACCATGTCCACGGTCACCCGCGCGAGGTCGCGCGTATCCTTGAAAATGGTCGAATATTGCTCGCCTCGCAGCATCGCCTTGATCGAGGGAACTTCGGCATCCTGCCCGCTGATCACGGGCATCGGCTGACTGGCGCTGCCATAGCCGACACCCCTGAGGGAGGAAATGATTCCGATGGACAGACCGTCATAGGGTGACAGCACGGCATCGACGCGCTTCCTGCCATAGAAGGCGCTGAGCAGATTGTCCATGCGGGACTGGGCGGTCGCACCGTCCCACCGCAGGGTCGAAACCTTGTCCATGCCCGTCTGCCGGCTCGCGACAACCAGTTTGCCGCTGTCGATATAGGGCTGCAGCACCGACATGGCGCCGTTGTAGAAGAAGTAGGCGTTGTTGTCGTCCGGCGAACCGCCGAACAGTTCGATATTGAACGGTCCCTTGCCCTCCTTCAGCCCAAGGCCCTGCTCGATCGACTGCGCCTGCAGCGCCCCGACCTGGAAATTGTCGAAGGTCGCGTAGTAGTCGACGCTGGGCGTGTTGCGGATCAGACGATCATAGGCAATCACGGTGATGCCCCTGGCCTTGGCCTGCCTGAGCACGTCGGAGAGCGTGGTGCCGTCGATCGCCGCGATCACCAGCACCTTGGCTCCCTTGGTCACCATGTTTTCGACCTGGGAGAGCTGGTTCGGGATATCGTCCTCGGCATATTGCAGGTCGGTGCCGTAGCCGCGTTCCTTCAGCACCTTGACGATGTTGTTGCCGTCATCGATCCAGCGCGCGGAGGCCTTGGTCGGCATCGCGATGCCGACGGTCGGCTTGCTTTGTGCCAGCGCGCCGCCATCCGGCGCGGCGACGGCAAGGCCCGCCAGCGCGAGCGCGAACAATTTGGCCTTCAGCTTCAACATGCTTTACTCCCTCAGGATAGATCTTGCTTTCTTTTTCCGGGGGATCGTAGCGATAGCCCTCACGAAGGCAACATGGCTCCGGCGCAGTCCGCCGCCGATAGAAGGGCCGTCTCAGGCCGCCATCGCCTTCAGCGCTGACGCGGCCGAGGCATAGCCGCCGCGGGCGCCGTCGATGAAATGGACGTGGTCGCTCCGCGTTACCGACGGAGCAAAACAGGTCATCATCGCCGCATCCTGCCGGTGCAGGCCGTAGCGCACGGTTCCCGCCGCGGCCGCCGCGGCCAGCACTTTCGTGAGCGCGCCTTCCAGCTCCGGCGTGCAGTCGAGGATCATGCGCAAGCCATCGTCATATTTGCGGAAGTCGGAATTCTCCACCACCTGCTGCACATAGGTCTTCGGCACGAAGCCGCCGACGCTGATGCCGAAACGCATGATCACGTAGACGAACAGCGTATTGGCGAGCACGAAGGCGCGCCGCCTGAGCAGCGATCCACGCAGCGTGCTGACTTCGTATTTATTGCCGCTCGGCGGCCATGTCAGCGGCGGGCCGTCCGGCGGCACCGGCCGCCCGGCATCCGGGCTGCGCTCCACCAGCGCGATGACGTCCTCGATCACCTTGCGAAAAGCCGAGGCGGCGGCGGCGCGCGCGGGCACCACCAGCACCGATAGGATGAGGCCGCGCGTGGAGGGAATTTCCTCGAACCGGCACGACAATCCCGTGAGATCGGGCTGGGCGCCGGGCGCGGCCTTCGGCACCGCGAACTCGCCGCGCTTCATTGCCGTCTCCGCCCAGCCGAGACCGCCACCGGAAAACATCGCATAGGACAGATTGGCCGACGGCCCGAACCGGGCGACGCGGACGTCGAAGCCCTGCGCCCGCACCGCCGACACCGGCACCAGCGCCACCCGCATCACCAGGTTAAGGCTCTCCTCGACCCAGATCGAGGTCGCCGCCAACGCCTCCCGGGTGCGCTCGACATCGTCCGGCGACACCGCAAAACTGGCGCCGTCGCCGCCGAACACGAAGGGAAATTCGCGCCCTTCCAGCGCATTGGTGACCGCCGCGATGACCGAAGCCCCGGCCATGTTGACCGCCTTGTAGCGCGCCTCCGCGATTGCCCTGGTCGATTCCACGATATCGGCGACGCCGATCGACCAGTCGTCCGGCAGCGCCGAATACAGCGCCGGATCCATCAGGCTGGCAAAGCCGCGAAAGACCGGGATGGAGCTGTAGAAGGTGTCGCTGGCGGTGGGTATGGTCATGGGCACTGAACGGTCCGGACCTCGAGGCGTTGCAACAGATACGGCAATTCCCTGGATCGGTTTCGTTCAGGTGTGTCGACGGGGTCAGGCGCCTGATCCGTCGCGGAAACATCAAACGTGGGCGGCAAGTCCATTCTACGCAGCAATCGTCGACCGGAAAGGCAAGCTATCGCGACAGAGTAAAGGCAGCTTGGCTAGTCGTCGGGATGGCCTATCTCCCTGACATTTTCGGGGCTTTCCGGAATGGCCGGCGCCGTGCGATTGGTCCTGATCGTGGCGAGCTTCTCGCGCAGCTTTTCGTAGTCTTTCGGCTTCCTGGCCTTTTTCAGGTTGGACGTCAGGAGGTCCACGAGTTTGTCTGAAGCCGCCATTTCAATCTCCAACCGGCCGGGAATCCGTCACATAGGACGTATCCTAAGGCATTCAACCCTTGAATTCCAGCCAGGGAGGCAAGTCGCCCTTCATCCGTACACCATGGGCAGCGCCAAGTTCGAACTGAACCGTGGCCCCCCCGTCTCCGCGGCCATCGAGCGTGAACTGTTCCACCATGCGGCTGGTCAACGTCAACAGCAACGCATGATCGCCTTTCGGAAGTTTTAGAGCCCGGGCCTTCCCGTTCGGCTCCTTCCATAGCGCGATCTCCCGGCTTTCCGCCTCGCCGGGCATCGCCGAACGCAGTACCATGCCGAGCGACGTCACCGTGAGGACGGCGGATCCCGGATCGTCCGCGAGCACGGTTGCGTAGCGGGCCGGCCATCGCTGCTCAAGCTGCGGACCGTCCATCAGAAGCGCAATGACGAGATTCGGCCCGATCGCATTCATCACGGTCAAAACCGGGTCGTAGCGCGCGAGATCTTCGCAGACCAGCACGGAGAGCGCGGCCCGTGGCCTGAACAGGGTGATGTAGCAGTGACGGTAACTGACGTCGATTTTCTCCCACCATTTGCAGTTTGGATCCAGCACATGCCCGAGCTGATAGCGGCGAATCTGATCGCCGTCGAGAAGCCAGCGGTGGTGCTTTGACTGAAACGACCGGTTGATGACCTCGCCGTCCTTGAACCGGTAAATGGCCGCCGAATTCCGCGGCGGCGGCTTTTTATGGTCGGGTTGATCGTCGGGTGCATCGCCGTCGACAACGACGCCAGTGATGAACAGATCGAGACCTTTCTGCTTCTGGGCGAGAAACCCCGCAACCTTGTTGGCGAAATCGATCGGGAGCGCCGTTTCGGGCAACACGATGGCGTGGACCGGTTCGAGTTCCGGCTGCGCTGCCTTCACCAGATCGAGCAGGAACTGGGCAAATTTCTCTTCCGTGGCAGATCCCATCCATGCGCCGGGATTGAGAGTGAAAGCGCGCTTGTTCGAGGCTCCGGGAAGCTTCCCGTCGACCTTCTTGAAGCTGTTCCCCGCGATGGCAAAGGGAAAGGGAACGATCAGGAGATTGAACGGCTCGAGATCGTGATGGCCCTCGTTGGCGAATTGCCACCGCGTCGACACATTGGCGATGGAAGGCAGCAACGCGACGTGATGCGTCATGGATCGCAGCGTGCAGCCGACTGCCGGCGTACTGGTTTTCGGTTGCACGCAGGCAATGGCCGGCGGCACGCGCATGCAAAGACTGTGCGGCAGATAGGGCAGAAGGTCGCCGCCCATAACCGAGGGTGGTTGACGTGGGTCGCGCCGCTTGCGCTCCCAGGCGATATAATCGTCAGCGACGAGATACTGGATTTCGGTAGCGGTTTTCGTCGAGCGCTTCCGCGCGGAGACTCGTTCGGCGGGAGAAAATCCGATGCCTGCGCATGCCTCGTCGGCAATCGTAAGGAGCTTAAAGACGATCGTTTTCCATGTGAGCGATTTGGGAGTGGTGTCGTCGATCCGGGCATCTCCGTATTGCAGAAGCTCCGTCCAGATTTTCTCGACTTTTTCGGGCGGGCTTACCGATTTCGCCCACTGCTGACCAAGGTTCCGCGTTTCCTTGATCCAGGAAGCATCAAGAGGGAAATCGTGTTCCCAGTAGGCCATGAAGCTGAATTCGGAGTAAAGGCCGGAGCGCTCGGTAATGGTGGCAACCGCCGCGAAAAGATCGGGCGGCCATTCGCACACGCCATTCCAGTCGTTCGGCTGCCCGCTGTCGTTCGGCTGTCTCGTGCCGTCAGGCAGGACGCTCTTGATAATCCCGAGAACGCTCGATTCCCCTTGCGATGCCATGATGTGCTCACGAGGCTGACAATCAATTTCTGAAAAACATTTGAGTGGGCCGCCGGCGAAAAACACAGCGCCGCGCATCACATTATGCGCACCAAATCAATAATCGGCAAGGTTGTAGAGGCACCTTCTATCATCACAAGGTGTCCACAGACAGCATGGCGGCACGGAGTCAGCGCCGCAAGATCAGCCGCCGCCTTTCGCTACTCCCTGCAGCACCAGCCGGTTGAGGCGGCCGGCAAACGCGGCCGGGTCTTCCGGCAATTCGCCGTCGAGGATTTGCGCCTGCTCCAGGAGCAGGAAAGAAAGGTCCGCCCCGTCGGCGCCCTCACCTGAGATCGCCGCCACCAGCGGATGGCGCAAATTGATCTCAAGGATCGGTTTGGTGCCGGCGCCCTTGTTCTGCCGCGCCAGCAGGCGCTCCAGTTCGCGGTCCGGGCCATGGCTGCCGGCGACCAGGCAGGACGCGCTCGATGTCAGCCGCTGCGAAGCGCGCACGTCGGAGACGCGCTCGCCGAGGGTGGCCTTGATGACGGCGATGATACCAGCCTCATCGGCTTCCGGCTTTGTTTCTTCCTTGTTGTCGTCCAGCAGCGGGATCAGTCCAAAATCGATATCGCCCTGGCTCAACGACTTCAGCGGCTTGCCTTCGAAATCCAGGGGCGCCGAGGTCCAGAACGCATCGACCGGGTCGGTCAGCAGCAGCACCTCGATGCCGCGGGCGGCGGCCGATTCCAGCTTGGGGTTCGATTTCAGCCGCTCGATGCTGTCGCCGACCAGGAAGTAGACCTCGGTCTGGTTCGGTTTTGCGTCCGCGAGATACTGCTTCAGTGACCGGTTCTCGCCCGCCGTGGTGGTGAAGCGCGACAGCGCCAGCAATTTTTCGCGCCGCTCGAAATCCTCATAGAGTCCTTCCTTGATCACAGGCCCGAAGGCGTCCCAGATCTTCGCGAAATTCTCCGGGTCCTTGTCGCCGAGCGTTTCCAGTTCGCTGACGACCCGCGTGGTCACCGCCTTCCTGATCTGCGCCAGCTGCGGGTTGTTCTGCAGCATCTCCCTGGAAATGTTGAGCGGCAGGTCCTCGCTGTCGACCACGCCGCGGATGAAGCGCAGATAGGCCGGCAGCAGGTCGGCGTCGTCGGTGATGAAGACGCGGCGGACATACAGCTTCACCCTGCCCTTGCGCTGCGGCTCGAACAGGTCGAACGGTTTGGCCGAGGGCGCGAACAACAGCACGGCGTAGGAGTAACGGCCCTCGGCGCGGTAATGCAGCGTCATCGCCGGCTCGTCGAACGCGGTCGCGATCGACTTGTAGGCCTTGGCGTAGTCTTCCGCCGCCAGTTCCGACTTCGAGCGCTGCCACAGCGCGCTGGCCGAATTGATCTGGCGTGGCTCGCCTCCTTCCGCAACCAGTTCGATCGGAAACTGGATGTTGTCGGAATAGGCGCCGACGATGCGCTCGATCTCGTAAGTCTCGAGATATTTCGTCGCATCGGGTTTCAGATGCAGCACGATCTCGGTGCCGCGCGCCACGCGCTTCGCATCTTCCTCGCCGGCCGGGGCGATTTCAAATCCGGCACCGCCGGACGACGACCAGGCCCAGACCTCGTCGGCGCCGGCGCGGCGGCTGAATACCTCGATGCGTTCGGCCACCATAAAGGCGGAATAGAAGCCGACGCCGAACTGGCCGATCAGGCCGGCGCCGTCCTTGGCCTCGGTCAGCCTGGACAGGAAGGATTTGGTGCCGGAGCGGGCGATGGTGCCAAGATTGTCGATCAACTCCTGGCGGTCCATGCCGATGCCGGTATCGATTACGCGGAGCGTATTGGCTGTCTTGTCGGGCACGATTCGGATCCTGGGCGGCTCGCCGTCCGCGATCAGCCCAGGATGGGCGATCGCCTCATAGCGCAGCTTGTCGCAGGCATCTGAAGCATTGGAGATCAATTCGCGAAGGAAAATATCGGTTTCGGAATAGACCGAATGCACCATCAGGTGCAGCAATTCGGCGACCTCGGCCTGGAACGGCTGGGAGACGGGGGTGGTCTCGGTGGTGGTGGCAGTCATTATCGATCTCATTCAAGAATGAACATCCGCAGTGCAGCCTGATATAGCGATACCACGTGAGGTGGCAAGATTTGCGACCGGCCGGCATGGAGAACGCCGGGCGGAACCGGGACCAAGGACATCGGGACCAACCATTTGCGGATTTTCGGCCCATGGTGGACACTGTGAGGGCCGCAGGGAGACGTGCGCCAATATGCGAATCGGCATTCGCCTTGCTATTTCCGGACTGGTCCTCGCGTCGATCCTGGTGAGCGCCGTCGGCGTCCATCTGCTGTGGTGGCGGACCGCCGAAGCCAACAGCCAGGCGCTGGCGGACACCATCAACCGCCAGATCGTCGCGGCGGTTGAAAAGGAAGTCACCGTCATCACAACGGAAGCGCGCGCCGCGCATACCGCGATCCGCACCTTGTTCCTGCAGAACGTGCTCGAGACCCGCGAGGCGGACAAGCGCGAATTCGTCTTCCTGTCGCAATTGCAGTCGCAGCCGAACATTTCATGGGTGGCGTTCGGCTGGCCGGACGGCACGTTCTTCGCCGCGCACAAGCTCGGCGATCTGGCGCTGGAAATGATGGAAATCGCGCCGGTCGACGGCGTCGTCAAGCGGCGGGTCGACCAGTACCAGGTGGTGGTCGGCGATATCGAGTTCGAGAAGCGGCGGTTCGAAGACACCCAATATGCGGTGACCGAACAGGAATGGTTTCGTTCAGGGCTGGCCGCCGACGAACCGCGCTGGTTCAACGTCACGGCTCATCCGGTCGGACTGCGTCCGTCGATCGCCTTTGCCGGTCCGATCGACGTCTACCAGAAGCGTCAGGGCGTTCTCGCCATCATCATCGAATATACCCGCCTCGCCCGGTTCCTGTCGCAGCTCTCGGTCGGAGCGTCCGGTGCGGCATTCATCCTGGGCAGCGATGGCACGACGATCGCCGCTCCCGATCCGGATGCCGATGAACTGAACATGCAGCGGTCCGACCAGCCATTGCTCGGGATCGCCCGGCGCGCGGTCGGACAGGCCAGCGGCTCCGGTTCCGAGAAAAAGGCCGGTGGTCACGTCAGGCTCGAACAGGCCGGCGAGGCCTATGCGGTCAGCCTCACGCCGCTCGCCTTTCCGGGCTGGACGCTGGCGACCGTGATTCCGGAAAAGGAATTTCTCGGTCCGATCGAGGCGACGATCCGGAAACTGCTGATGGGTCTCGCCGTGCTGATTCTGGCCGCCGGCCTGTTTTCCGCATGGCTGGCCCGGCGTCTCATCGCCACGCCGCTGATTGTCGTGGTCGATGAACTCAAGCACGTCGCCCGCTTCGATCTCGACAAGGTCCGCCGCCACGCCTCTCGTGTCACCGAGATCGAGAATCTGTCGGGCGCCATCGCCGATATGGCGGGCGGGCTCGCCGCGTTCCGGAAATACATTCCCGCCGATCTGGTCAGAACTCTGGTTAGCGAAGGCGTCGAACCTCGCCCCGGCGGCTCGATCAAGCCGCTGACGATCCTGTTCGCCGATATCGCCGGCTTCACCGGATTGTCCGAGCGGCTCGGCGACCGCATCGTCCCGCTGCTCTCCAGCTATCTCGACACCATGTCGCGCGAGGTCAGCAGCCATCACGGCACCATCGATAAATTCATCGGCGACGCGGTGATGGCGTTTTGGGGCGCACCGGCCGCCAACCCCGATCACGCCGTCGACGCCTGCCGCGCCGCGCTTGCCTGCCAGCGCGCGCTCCGGGAGTCCGGCCTGGCCGACGATGCCGGCTTGCCGCTGCGGGTGCGGATCGGCCTCAATTCCGGCGACGTGCTGGTCGGCAATATCGGCTCCGAGGTCCGCCTCAATTATACGGTGATCGGCGACGCCGTGAACGTCGCCAGCCGGCTGGAAGGCGCCAACAAGGAGTATGGCACCGACATCATCATCGGCGAGGAAACCCGCCGCCTCGCCGGCGATCGGATCCTGGTTCGTGAACTCGACCGCCTGACGGTTTACGGCCGCGCGCACGGCATCGCGGTCTATGAATTGCTGGGGATGGCGGAGGACAATGCGGTGCTACCGCCCTGCATGGCGTTGTATGAATCCGGCCTATCCGCCTATCGCGACCGCCGCTTCGAAGCGGCCGCCGAATTGTTCGAGCAGGCGCTGCAGGCGCGCGACGGGGACCAGCCCGCGCGCATGATGCTCGAACGCTGCCGCAGCCTTGTTCGACAGCCGCCGGGCGACGAATGGGATGCGACCAACGCCTTGCAAGCCAAATAGTATGGGTGCCGGTTTCCCGCTCTTGCACAACCATCACGGGTTTGTGATAGCAGGCGGTGACGACATCGTAACGGCTCCGACACCAGGCCCGTAATTTGGGAATGCTTTCGCAGCTGAAGTTTCAAGGAAGGATCGCCTCATGAGTTCCAAAACGGCCCTCGCCAACGCCACCATCGCCGGCTCCCTCGCCGCCGCGCTTGCCATGATCGCGGCTCCGACGTTCGCGGGGCCAAAGCTGCCGCAGCCGACCATGGACAAGTGCTTCGGCATCGCCTTGAAAGGCGAGAATGATTGCGGGGCGGGCGCCGGCACCACTTGCGCCGGTACCGCCAAAACCGACTACCAGGGCGATGCCTGGAAGTACGTCGCCAAAGGGACCTGCGCGAGCATCAAGACCCCGAAGGGCACCGGCTCGCTCGAGCCCACCAAGTCCTGAACCGAAACCGCCAAGCGAGTTCAGCGGATGTCCATCGCTGCCTGTTTGCCGGCCTCGGCCGGCGTCGGCTTCAAGCCCGAGCACGGGGCGGCCATTCTGGCCGCCGCGCAGCCGATCGGATTCTTCGAGGTCCATGCCGAGAACTACATGGGAGCCGGCGGGCCGCCGCATGCGCAGCTCACCGCGTTGCGCGAACGCTATGCGCTGTCGGTGCACGGCGTCGGGCTGTCGATCGGCTCGACCGGGCCGCTGCATCGCGCGCACCTGACGAGGCTGCGCCAGCTGTGCGATCGCTATGCGCCGGCCAGCTTTTCCGAACATCTTGCCTGGTCGTCGCATGACGGCGTCTACTTCAACGATCTGCTGCCGCTGCCTTACACCGAAGCGACGCTGGCGCGTGTCGCCGATCACGTCGACCAAGTGCAGACCGCGCTGGGGCGGCGGATGCTGCTGGAAAATCCGTCGACCTATCTCGACTTCACCGAGAGCACGATCGCGGAAGTCGATTTCCTCGCCGAGATATCGCGGCGCACCGGCTGCGGATTGCTGCTCGACATCAACAACGTCTTCGTCTCGGCCACCAACCACGGCACGTCGGCGCTGGACTATCTCGACCGGTTTCCGCTGGACCGGGTTTTCGAAATTCACCTGGGCGGTCACGATGCCGATACCGACGATGTCGGAGAGCCGGTGCTGATCGACAGCCACCGCGTGGCGGTCGCGGACGAAGTCTGGGCGCTGTACCGCCAGGTGATCGCCCGCACCGGTGCGCTGCCGACCCTGATCGAATGGGACAACGATGTGCCGGACTGGCCGACGCTGCGCGCCGAGGCCGGCGCCGCCCAACGCATCCTGTCGGGTGCGGCGCCCGAGTCGGCGGCTTGAGCGACGCCATGCCCGTGACATACGAAGCATCTTTTGCGAAAGCGCTGTTCGGTGCCGAACCGGCCCTTCCGCCGGGTATCGACGCGCACTCCGCCGCCGCTCCGGCGCGGCGCTTTGCCATCTACCGCAACAACGTCATGGCAAGTCTTGCCGCAGCGCTGGCGCGACGCTATCCCGTCATCGAACGGCTGGTCGGCGGCGAATTCTTCGGCGCGATGGCGCGGCAATTCGTGATCAAGCATCCGCCGCGTTCGCCGTTGCTGGCGCAGTATGGTGAGGCGTTCGCCGACTTCATCACCGGGTTCAAGCCGGCGCGGGAACTGCCTTACCTTGCGGACGTGGCGCGGCTCGAAGCGGCGCGCACCCGCGCCTACCATGCGGAAGACGCCGTGCCGCTCGGTGCGGACAGCTTCGCGGCGCTCGATGCCGAAGCCCTCGGAGACATCCGCCTCCTTCTGCATCCCTCGGCCGCCATCCTGCGCTCGCCGTTCCCGGTCGTGACGATCTGGGCGATGAACAGCGGCGAACTCGAGCCGCAGCCGATCGAGACCGGGCACGGCGAGGACGCCCTCGTCGTCCGGCCGCATCTCGACGTCGAAATCCGCGCGCTGCCGCCGGGCGGCGCGACGTTCCTGCAGTCGCTCGCCGACGGCCTGCCGCTGCGCGATGCCATCGCCGCCGCGCTCGCCGACCACACCGGTTTCGATCTCACCGGCAATCTCGCAGGCCTGATCGGCTCAGGCGTCGCCCGCGCCATCCTGTCTCCGGCGGCGGCGGTTGCGGAAAAATCCGATATGGCGATACCATGATGGCCGGCAAGCTTCGCCGCACCGCGCCCGCGCAAATCCTCGCAGAAGGACCATCATGGCAAGAACCGGGTTTGATATGGAGTTCGACGTCGTGGTGGCCGGCGCCGGATCGGCCGGATGCGTGGTGGCGGCGCGGCTGACGGAAAACCCCGGGATTTCGCTATGCGTGATCGAGGCCGGCGGGCGCGACCGCAATCCCTGGATTCATATTCCCCGGGGATTCGGCAAGCTCGTGCCCAACCCTGATATCAACTGGGGTTACGAGACCGAACCGGAGCCGGGACTGGGCGGCCGCAGCATCATCTGGCCACGCGGCAAGGTGGTGGGCGGATCGGGCTCCATCAACGGGCTGGTGTTCCTGCGCGGCGCGCCGAGCGACTACGACGATTGGCAGCGGCTCGGCGCGCAAGGCTGGGGCTACAAGGACGTGCTGCCCTATTTCAAGCGGATGGAGCATTGCGTCGATGGCGCGGACGCGTGGCGCGGCACCGGCGGCCCGATCACGGTCTCCAACGTCAAGCGGCCCTCGACGGTGGCGAAGGCCTTTGTCGAGGCCTGCGAGCGCCTGCAATATGCGCGCAACCCGGACTTCAACGGCGAGCGCATCGACGGGGTCGGTTTTGCGCCGCTCAACGTCCACAATGGCTGGCGCCGCTCGACCGCGGTTGGCTATCTCCGGCCCAACCTTTCCCGGAAAAACCTGGAATTAATGACCAGAACCCATGTCCGGAAAATCCTGTTCGAGGGACGTCGCGCCGTCGGAGTCGAGGTCGAGCGCGACGGCAAAATCCAGCGCATCGGCGCGCGGCGGGAGCTGATCCTGTCCGGCGGCGCCATCAACTCGCCGGTGCTGCTGCTGGCCTCCGGCATCGGCCCGGCGGGCGAGCTGGCGCAGCACGGTATCGACGTGAAGCTGGACCTGCCCGGCGTCGGCAAGAACCTGCAGGATCATTATCAGGCGAGCTTTGCGTTCAAGACCAATAGCGGCGACACGCTCAATGAAGCCGTGATGAACCCGGTCAAGTCGGCCAGGATGGCGCTGCAATGGCTGTTCACCGGGACCGGCCAGCTCGCGGTCGGCGCCACTGAAGCGACGCTGTTCGCCAAATCCAGCTCCTCCGAACCGGTGCCGGATCTCCAGTACCAGGTGCTGAATTTCTCTTCCGATAGTCTAAAGCTCGGATTGCACCGCTGGCCGGGCTTTACCTTCATCTTCAGCGTCTGCCGGCCGAAGAGCCGCGGCGAGATCACGCTGCGCGACGCCGCGGGCCGCACCGCGCCGCGCATCCTCGCCAATTACCTTGTTCATCCCGACGACATGCGCATCATGCAGGCCGGCTTTCGCATCGGGCGGCAGATCGCCGCGACCGAGCCGTTCCGCGCGCTGGTGACCGAACAGATCCGGCCCAATCCTGCGATCGAAAGCGACGACGAAATCGCCGACTTCGTCCGCGGCATGGGCTCGACGGTCTATCATCCCTGCGGCACCTGCCGGATGGGCGAGGATGCCCGCGCCGTGGTGGATAGCTCGCTGCGCGTCCGCGGTATCGACGGCTTGCGCGTGGTCGACGCTTCCGTGATGCCGGCGATGCCGTCGCCGAACATTCATCCCGCCACCATCATGGTTGCGGAAAAGAGTTCCGACCTCATCGCGCAGGCGCTGAGGCATTAAGGCTTCGATGAAAAGCGGCGCAAGCCGAACTGCAAACAAGAAAACAAAGGGAAACGCCGTGACGAAAACATCCAGAGTAAAGAGCGTCGAAATTCTCGCCTGCGACGCCGGCTGGCGGAACTATCATTTCGTCAAGGTCTCGACCGAGCACGGCGTGGTCGGCTGGAGTGAATATGACGAGGGGTTTGGCGCGCCCGGCGTCGGCACGGCGATCCAGCGGCTGTCCGGCCGCGTCGTCGGACAGGACGTCATGGCGCATGAGCGGATCTTTGCCGAGCTGTCCGCGGCGACCCGCCCCGCTACCGGCGGCGTGGTGGCACTGGCGCTTGGCGCCATCGAGAACGCACTGCTCGACGCCAAGGCCAAGTTGCTCGGCGTGCCCTGCTACGAACTGCTCGGCGGCAAGATCCGCGACCGCGTCCGGGTCTACTGGTCGCATTGCGCCACCTGGCGCATCAACCATCCCGGCTGGTACAAGCCGGCGATCACCGACCTCGACGGCGTCAAGGCGATCGGTCGCGAGGTCCGCGAGAAGAAATTCACCGCGCTGAAGACCAACATTTTCACCTACACCGACGGCAAGCCGCAGGGCTGGCGGCCCGGTTTTGGTGTGCCGTTCGAGCCGGAGATCAATGTCGACCGCAAGGTGCTGCGCGACCTGCGCATGCATCTGGAAGCCATCCGCGACGGCGCCGGGCCCGATGTCGATATCCTGCTCGACCTCAACTTCAACGCCAAGACCGAAGGCTATCTCAAAATCCTGCGCACCATCGCCGACCTCGACATGTTCTGGATCGAGATCGACAGTTTCAGCCCGGAAGCGCTGGGCTATATCCGACGGCAGAGCCCGCACCCCATATCGTCCTGCGAGACGCTACTCGGCCTGCGCGAATTCCTGCCCTATTTCCGCGAGCAGGCGATGGATGTCGCGATCATCGACACGCCGTGGAACGGGGTCTGGCAGTCGATGAAGATCGCGGCCTCCGCCGAAGCCCACGAGGTCAACGTCGCGCCGCATAATTTCTACGGCCACCTCTGCAGCATGATGAACGCGCATTTTTGCGCGGCGGTGCCGAATTTGCGGATCATGGAAATCGACATCGACCGGCTGGAGTGGGACCACGAACTGTTCACCCATTTGCCCGAGATCGTCGACGGCTACCTCGTGGTCCCCGACCGCCCCGGCTGGGGCACCGAACCCAACGAGGAAGCGCTGCGCGCGCATCCGCCGAAGGGACTCGGCGGGCTGTTGAATTATGGGCAGAAGAAATAG
>NZ_JAUYAN010000278.1 GCF_030693485.1 Bradyrhizobium sp.
CGCTATAATCACCCATGACTCGCCCTCCTTGCGTGAGGCTCTGCCCGGCCTATCCGGGTAACCCTCGCACTCGCATCGAGGGTGAGTCGCCTCCGTTCCGCAAAGGGACATACGGTCTGAGGAGCCGCGCGCGCTTCGCGCGGCGTCTCGAAGGATGGCAGCAGGCCATGTGCCAGATGGTTCGAGACGCGCGCCCGACAGTGCGAGCGCGCTGCCGGACGCGCTCCTCACCATGAGGCCGGCTGCAAGCTTGCTGGCGCAGGGGCTAACGTGATAGGCCGCAGCACCTTTTCACGCCGATTTGCACGGGGTTTCCGCCAGTAATCGCAACGGCCGCAACAGGACGAATCGATGACTACTGCAAAATACGACGTGCTCGGGATCGGCAATGCGATTTTCGACGTGCTGGTGCAGACCGACGAGGCCTTCCTCGCCCGTCACGGCATGACCAGGGGCGGCATGGCGCTGATCGACGAGGCCCGCGCGCTGGCGATCTACAATGACATGGGCCCGGCCACCGAAATGTCCGGCGGCTCGGCCGCCAACACCATTGTCGGCGTCGCCAATCTCGGCGCCCGCGCCGCCTATGTCGGCAAGGTCCGCGACGACCAGATCGGCCGTCTCTATACCCACGACATCCGCGCCGCCGGCGTCACCTTCGAAACCAAAGCCGCCGCCGACGGCCCCGCCACCGGCTGCTCCTACATCCTGGTGACGCCGGACGGCGAGCGCACCATGAACACCTATCTCGGCGCCGCCCAGGACCTGACGCCTGCCGATATCGATGACGCCCAGGTCGCGGCCTCCGGCATCATCTATCTCGAAGGCTATCTCTGGGATCCCAAAAGCGCCAAGGAAGCCTTCGTCAAGGCCGCCACCATCGCCCACGGCGCCGGCCGCCGGGTGGCGCTGACGCTGTCGGATTCATTCTGCGTCGATCGCTACCGCGACGAATTTCTCGATCTGATGCGCAAGGGCACCGTCGATCTCATTTTCGCCAACGAAGCCGAACTGCATTCGTTGTACCAGACGTCCGACTTCGACACCGCGTTGAAACAGTTGCGTGAGGATACAAAACTCGGAATCGTCACCCGCAGCGAGAAGGGCTGCGTGGTCGCCTCGAAGGAGGGCGTCGTCGCGGTGCCGGCCTTCCCGATCGAGAAGATGGTCGACACCACAGGCGCCGGCGACCTGTTCGCCGCCGGCTTCCTGTTCGGCCTGGTGCGCAACGCGGGCTTTGAGGCCGCCGGCCGGTTAGGGGCGCTGGCCGCCGCGGAAGTGATCCAGCACATCGGGGCAAGGCCGCAGGTTTCGCTGAAGGAATTGGCGCAGCAGAACGGGCTGCCGGTGTAGCAAAAGTCGCAGGGCCATCCGGGGATCGGCTGGTAGATGCGGATCAACGACAAATTGAGGAAGCTGAGAGCGAGGTGACTCGAGCATCAAGTCCGGCCGTGGTCGGAAGAATCGGTATCAAGATAAGGTTGAAATATCATTGCATGGGGTTGTTTTCGCTTTTTTGGTAGAGCCCCCGGGCACGGCGCATCGCGCCGCGAGAACGCGGCGCCTGTTCATCGGCGTCATTGCGAGGAGCGCTTGCGACGAAGCAATCCATTCCTTCCTTTCGTGGCGAGATGGATTGCTTCGTCACATCCGCCTTCGCCCGAAGGCGGGCTTCGGCAGAAAAGTGCTCCCTTGCGCAAACGCTTCGCGTTTGTCGCAGGCAATGACGGACTACGCCGTCTTCGCCGCCTTCAGCCCCAGCTTGGCCTCGACCGCGTCGCGCATCAAAAACTTCTGCACCTTGCCGGTCACCGTCATCGGAAACTCCTCGACGAATTCGACGTAGCGCGGGATCTTGTTGTGGGCGATCTGGCCCTGGCAGAAGGCGCGGACTTCATCGGCGGTGAGGGTCTCGCCTGGGCGCACCCGGATCCAGGCGCACAGTTCCTCGCCGTAGCGGGCGTCGGCGACGCCGAATATCTGGACGTCCTGGATCTTGGGATGGCGGTAGAGAAATTCCTCGATCTCGCGCGGATAGAGGTTGTCGCCGCCGCGGATCACCATGTCCTTGATGCGGCCGACGATGTTGCAATAGCCCTCGGCGTCGATGATGGCGATGTCGCCGGTATGCATCCAGCCGCTAGCGTCCAGCACCTCGGCGGTCTTCTCGGGCTCGCCCCAATAGCCCAGCATCACGCTGTAGCCGCGGGTGCACAGTTCGCCACGCTGGCCGCGCGGCACGATGCGGCCGTCGAGATCAACCACCTTGACCTCGACATGCGGATGGATGCGCCCGACGGTGGAGACCCGCCGTTCCAGCGGATCGTCGGTGGCGCTCTGGAAGCTGACCGGGCTGGTCTCGGTCATGCCATAGGCGATGGTGACGTCGCGCATGTTCATCGCCTCGTTGACGCGCCGCATCACCTCGATCGGGCAGGGCGCGCCGGCCATGATGCCGGTGCGCAGCGATGTGAGATCGAACTTTGCGAAGTCGGGATGGTCGAGCTCGGCGATGAACATGGTGGGCACGCCGTACAGCGCGGTGCATTTCTCCCGTTCCACGGTCTGCAGCGTCGCCAGGGGATCGAAGCCTTCGCCGGGATAAACCATTGTGGCGCCCGAGGTGACCGAGGCCAGATTGCCCATCACCATGCCGAAGCAATGATAGAGCGGCACCGGAATGCAGATGCGGTCGTTCTCAGTAAGGCGCATGGCGCGGCCGACGAAATAGCCGTTGTTGAGGATATTGTGATGCGTCAGCGTCACGCCCTTGGGCGATCCCGTGGTGCCGCTGGTGAACTGGATGTTGACGGCATCGTCGAACTGCAGCGTCTTGCAGAGCACGGCGAGTTCGTCGCGGTGGCGCGCGCCGCCCATGCCGGCGACCTGTTCGAATGGCAGGGTGCCGGGAGCGGCTGGCCCGCCGATCTGGATCACCGCGCGCAGTTGCGGCAGCCGCACCGCCTGCAATTGGCCTGGCGTTGCCGTCGCCAGTTCCGGCAGCAGCGTGTTCAGCATCTCCATGTACTGGCTGGTCTTGAACGCGGTCGCCGTCACCAGCGCGGCGCAGCCCACCTTGGCCAATGCGAATTCGAGTTCGCTGAGGCGATAGGCCGGATTGATGGTGACGAGCACGAGGCCGGCCTTGGCGGCGGCGAACTGGGTCAGCGCCCATTCCGGCCGGTTCAGCGACCACACCCCGATGCGGGCGCCGCGCTCCAGCCCGAGCGCGAGAAACCCCGCCGCCAGCGCATCGACCCGCTCCGCCAGTCCCTTCCATGTCCACCTGACATCATGGCTCGGCGACACCAGCGCCTCGCGATCCCCCCAGCGCCGCGCCGCCTGATCGAGGGTGCGTCCGATGGTGTCGCCCAGCAACGGCGCATCGGCAATGCCGCAGACGTAGCTATCGGCCATTTGGGTCAAGTCGGTTTCTCCATGCGTGGCGCGATCATATCTTACCTCGCCCCGCTTGCGGGGAGAGGTCGAAATTCGCGCGCAGCGGGAATTTCGGGTGAGGGGGAGTCTCCGCGAACCTTATCTTCAGAATTTGCGGAGGCAGCCCCTCACCCCGACCCTCTCCCCGCTAAGAGCGGGGAGAGGGAGTGATAAATTACGCCGCCCGCTGCGCCGCATCCAGCCCGGCATAGACGCCGCGCTCGAGGCCCGCGAACGCTTCCAGGCACCTTGCATCTGCGAACGGCAGCACCTGCATCAGGATCACGCCGGCGACGTTGCGCGCCGGGTCGATCCAGAAATAGGTGTTGGCGAGGCCCGCCCAGGCCAGGCTGCCGGGGCTGCGGCCTTCCGGCGTCTTGCCGGTGTTGATCAGGAAGCTGAGCCCCCATTTCTTGTCCATCCCGGGATAGAGATCGACATCGTTGGTGTAGGCGGGCGCCACCGAAATCATCTTGCCGACGTTGAGGTCGCCGATGTGGTTCTGGCTCATCAGCGCGACGGTCTCGGGCTTCAGCACCTGGTTGCCGTTGCCCTTGCCCTTGTTGAGGATCATCTGGGTGAACTTGATGTAGTCGCCGGCGGTGCCGTACAGGCCGCCGCCGCCCATGTGGAATTCCGGATTCTGCTCCAGTTCGAACGGGATTGCCGCCAGCGCGCCGTCCTCGCCGCGGGCGTGCATGCCGACCAGGCGCTTGCGCTGCGCGTCGCCGATCTTGAAGGCGGTATCGCTCATGCCGAGCGGCGCCAGCATGTGGTCGCGCAGATAGGCGTCGAGCTTCTTGCCGCTGACAGCCTCGACCGCCTTGCCGACGAAATCGATGTTGGTGCCGTATTCCCAGCGCGTGCCGGGGTCGGTCGCGATCGGCGTCTTCAGCGCCGCGTTCTGGCAGGTGGTGATGGCGGGAATCCCGGCCTTCTCGAGATAGGTCGCGATCTCGCCGTTCCACATATTGTAGGCGAAGCCGGCGGTGTGGGTCATGAGCTGGCGCAGCGTGATCGGCCGCGTTGCCGGACGCAGCTTCGGCTCGCCGCTGGCGTCAAAGCCTTCCAGCACCTGCGGCGATGCGAGATCGGGCAGGATCCTGCCGATGGGTTCATCGAGCGAGAGCTTGCCCTGCTCGACCAGCTGCATGCCGGCCGCCGTCGTGATGGCCTTGGTCATCGACGCGATCCAGAACACGCTGTCGGTAGTCATGGCATTATCCCTGGCGTCGTCCTTGGACAGGTCGCGTTTGCCGAACGCGCCCTGGTAGATCACCTCATTGCCATTGGCCGCCATCGCGACCACGCCGGGAATCTCCCCGGCATCGCATTTCTGGCGCAACAGCTGATCGATCTGAGCTTGGCTTTGCAGAGATTGGCTTTGCATGGCTCACCTCCCGATTATTGTTGATTGAAGCGCCCGATCTTCCCCCCGTCGCCGGTTTCCTGCAAGCACGCCCGTTGGGCCAAGGCGGGGATCGCGGGCTCGTGATGACAGCCGCGATGACAAGGAACGGGCGTTGGCCCATAAGCTTGGAGGGCGGCCGATCGGCCACACCCTTCAGATTTTGCGGTGGACGGGTTGCAATTGCCACAATCAACCCGTGATATGCGCGATAACTTGAAATAACGGCGGCGCCACGGAACTTTTCGGCGATAAAGTGTTTGAAACGCAGCGGAATTCGATGCTGCCTGCCGCTTATGTTGATGCAATTGGTAGCGACTTCTGGATCACGAGGGGACCAAGATGATCTCGACCTGGAGCGAATGGAAGCGGTATCCCCGGGCCGGACGCGGCGAGAATCTCGAAGCTCCGATCACCCCGGGCATCTATGAAGTCCGGGTTGCCGGTACCGGTGCGCTGCACTCGTTCGGCGCGGTCGATAATGTCGCACAGGCGCTGGCGCTGCTGACCATCGGTTCAAAATCCTGGTTCGGGCGCCGCGACCCCGAAATCACGCCCGATCTCGAATACCGCACCTGCGCGACGTCCTCCAGGGCCGCCGCCAAGGCCGCCGCCGAGCGCATGATCGGCCGCCGTGAAACCTATATGAGCGGCGCAGCCTGAGCCGTCGTTCCGAGGCGATGCGAAGCATCGAACCCGGAATCCCAGGATTCCGGGTCTGGCGCTGGCGCACCATCCCGGAATGACAGCTGTGGCCTGTCAGCCGATGTATCGCGGCCCGTTTGCGCCTATACTCGGACCAACACCCAAGAAGATCCGAGGAGTAACGCCATGACCCCGACCGCCGCCGCTGCCCGCGCCACCTCGTCCTCCACGCCGTCGTTGCGCGACCGCCTGAAGGATCCGTCGCTGCTGCGCGAGCAATGCTACATCGATGGCGCCTGGACCGGCACCCCGGCCAATCCCGTGACCAATCCGGTCAACGGCATCGAGCTGGCCAAGGTGCCGAAACTGAGCACCGCGGAAGCCACGCTCGCCGTCGAAGCCGCCGAGCGCGCGTTTCCGGCCTGGGCCAAATTCACCGCCAAGCAGCGCTCCAACATCCTGCGCAAATGGTTCGACCTCATCATCGCCAACCGCGAAGACCTCGCGCTGATCCTCACTTCCGAGCAGGGCAAACCGTTGGCGGAAGCGCTGGGTGAAGTCGATATCGGCGGCGCCTATGTCGAATTCTTTGCGGAGGAGGCGCGGCGCGTCTACGGCGAAACCATTCCGACGCAGCGGCCGGATGCGCGGCTGCTCGCGATCAAGCAGCCGATCGGAGTCTGCGGCGCGATCACGCCGTGGAATTTTCCGTGCTCAATGATCACCCGAAAAGTGTCGCCGGCGCTGGCCGCCGGCTGCACCGTGGTGCTGAAACCCGCCAATGAGACGCCGCTCACCGCGCTGGCGCTGGTGGCGCTGGCGGAAAAGGCCGGCGTGCCCAAGGGCGTGTTCAACATTCTCACCGGCAATTCCTCCGCGATCGGCAAGGTGCTGTGCGAACATCCCGCCGTGCGCTTCGTCGGGTTTACGGGATCGACCGAGGTCGGCAAGATCCTGTACCAGCAGGCCGCGGTCGGCGTGAAGAAGCTCGGGCTCGAACTCGGCGGCAACGCACCGTTCGTGGTGTTCGACGACGCCGATATCGACGCCGCGGTGGACGGCGCCATGGTCTCGAAATACCGCAACATGGGCCAGACCTGCGTCTGCGCCAATCGCCTCTATGCCCAGGAAGGAATCTACGACCAGTTCGTCGAAAAGCTGTCGAAGAAAGTAGCTGCCATGAAGATCGGCGACGGCACCGAGGCCGGCGTGACCCAGGGGCCGCTGATCAACATGGATGCGATCGACAAGGTCGAGAAGCACATTGCCGACGCGGTCAAGGGTGGCGCGAAGATCGTCACCGGCGGTAAGCGCCACGCGCTCGGCGGCACCTTCTTCGAACCGACGGTGCTGTCCAATGTCGCGCCCGATGCGCTGGTCGCGCATGAAGAGACGTTCGGGCCGCTGGCGCCGGTGTTCCGCTTCAAGGACGAGGCCGACGTAATCGCGATGTGCAACAATTCGCCGTTCGGTCTGGCCTCTTATTTCTATTCGCGCGATCTCGGCCGGGTCTGGCGGGTCGCCGAAGCGCTGGAGTCCGGCATGGTCGGCGTCAATACCGGCCTGATCACGACCGAGGTCGCACCGTTCGGCGGCGTCAAGGAATCCGGCCTCGGCCGCGAAGGCTCGCATCACGGCATGGAAGAATATGTCGAGATCAAATACGTGATGATGGCGGGGATATAGGTAGACACCACGCCAGCGTCGCCCCGCGAACACCGGGGCCCATACGCCGCGGCGGTGCGGTTAGGTTGAGACCTTCGCTTCACACGAACATTGGTGGCCGGGTCCCGGCGCCCAGGCCGGGACGACGAGAATTGATCAATCCGCCTTGCCCGAGCCGAACGCGCCATGCCGTCCGACGCCGGAGGCAAAGCGCGTCGCGCCGGACAGCGTTTCGCCCGAGGCGATGACTTCGAGCCCGCCGCGCATTTCATTGGCGATGGCGGCTTCCTCCTCGAGGTCCCATTGCCGCAGCGCCGACAACCGGTCGGCGCGCAGGCAGGTTTGCGGGAAGGCCGCGATATCCCGGGCCAGCGCGATCGCCTGCGCGCGCGTTTCGCCTTTCGGCACCAGGCGATTGGCAAGGCCCATGCGCAGCGCCTCGGGTCCGCCGACCGGGCGTCCGGTCAGGATCAGGTCGATCGCCTGCGAATGGCCGATCAGCCGCGGCAGCCGGATGGTGCCGAGATCGATCAGCGGCACGCCGAAGCGGCGGCAGAAGATGCCGAAGGTGGCGTTCTCGGCGACCACGCGCATGTCGGCCCACAGCGCCAGTTCCATGCCGCCGGCCACCGCAAAGCCCTCTACGGCCGCGATCACGGGCTTGGTCAGCCGCAGCCGGCTCGGCCCCATCGGGGCGATCGAATCGTGGCCGCCGATCTTGCGTTTCTTGTTGGGATCGCCCGATGCCACCGCCTTGAGGTCGGCGCCGGCGCAGAAATGACCGCCGGTGCCGGTGAACACCGCGACCGCCGCTTCGGCGTCCGCATCGAAAGCCAGGAAGGCATCGAACAGTTTTCGCGCGGTAGCTCCATCGACGGCGTTGCGGCAATGTGGACGATTGATCGAAACGATGGTCACCGGTCCATCGCGTTCGACCAGCACTGTGTCGGCATCGGTCATGCGACCTCCCTGTTCGTTTTTCTGTTCGTCATTCCGGGGCGATTCGAAGCATCGAACCCGGAATCTCGATATTCCCCGGTGCGCAATTGCGCACCTGAGGTCTGGTGCGGGCGCACCATCCCGGAATGGCGAGGTCAGATCTCGAGTTCGCTTCCCGTCACCCGGCGGTAGGCTTCGAGATAGCGCTTGCTGGTGGCGTCCACCACGCTTGCCGGCAGCGGCGGCGGGGGGGCGTCACCGTTCCAACGGCCGGCGCGGCGCTCGACATCGAGATAATCGCGCAGCGGCTGCTTGTCGAAGCTCGGCTGCGGCTGGCCGGGGTGATAGGCATCTGCCGCCCAGAACCGCGAACTGTCGGGGGTCATCACCTCGTCGATCAGGATGATGCGGCCGTCTCTGTCGCGGCCGAATTCGAACTTGGTGTCGGCAATGATAATGCCCTGCTCCCGGGCGACTTTTTCGCCGAGCGAGTAGACCGCGCGGCTCTTGCTCTCCAGCTCGTACGCCACTTCGTCGCCGAGGACCTCGCGCATGCTCGCGATCGTGATGTTCTCGTCGTGGCCGGTTTCGGCCTTGGTGGCCGGGCTGAAGATCGCGGGCTCCAGCTTGGCGCTCTCCAGCAGGCCGGCTGGCAGCTTCTCGCCGGCCAGCGTGCCCTGCGCCGCATATTCCTTCCAGGCCGAACCGGAGAGGTAGCCGCGGACCACGCATTCGATCGGAAATACCGTGGTGCGTTTGCACAGCATCGCGCGTCCGGTAAGCGAGGCGCGCTGGCCCTGCAGTGCCGGCACCTGCTGGATGATTTCATCGGCGTCGGCGCTGATCATGTGGTGATGCACCACGCCTTCGAGCAGCCCGAACCACCAGGCGCTGATCTGGGTCAGCACTGCGCCCTTCATCGGGATGGTTTCGGCCATCACGACGTCGAACGCGCTGATGCGGTCGGTGGTCAGCAGCAGCACGCGGTCGTCGCCGACGGCGTAGATATCGCGAACCTTGCCGCGCCCGATCCGGGGCAGGGGCAGGGCGCTGGCGAGCATGGCGGTCATTGGTCTGGCTTTCAAAACGGTGTCATGCCGCGCGAGACACGGGCATCATGAGGGATACGGATAGCTCACTCCGGCAGCGGAATGAACTCATGCTCGTCGGGAACATGGGAAAAACGGCCGGTTTTCCAGTCCTGCTTGGCCTGCTCGATCCGCTCCTTGCTGGAAGAGACGAAATTCCACCAGAGATGGCGTGGTCCTTCCAGCGCGTCGCCGCCGAGAAACATCATCCGTGTCGGCCTTGTCGTGTTGACCGTGATGCGGTCGCCCGGACGGAAGATCAAGAGCCGCGGTCCCTCGTAGCGGTCGCCCGCGATTTCGATTTCACCGTCGACCACATAGATCGCGCGTTCCTCATGATCGGGATCGAGCGGCACGCGGATGCCGGCCTGCGCCGTCACCTCGGTGTAGAACCACGGCGACACCATCGCCACCGGCGACGTCTCGCCGAACGCGCTGCCCGCAATCACACGCGCGGTGAAGCCGTTATCCTGAACTGTCGGCAGGTCGGCGGCGGCATAATGCTGAAACGACGGCGCGATTTCTTCCGAGGCGGCCGGCAAGGCGATCCAGCTCTGCAGGCCGAGCATCTTCTGGCCGCTCGCCCGCTGCACGTCCGGCGTGCGCTCGGAATGCGCGATGCCGCGTCCGGCCGTCATCAGGTTCATGGCACCGGGCTGGATTTCCCGTATGTTGCCCTCGCTGTCGCGGTGCATGATGCTGCCGTCGAACAGATAGGTGACGGTAGCGAGCCCGATGTGCGGATGCGGGCGAACGTCCATGCCCTTTCCGGACATGAACTGCACCGGCCCGAAATGGTCGAAGAAGATGAAAGGGCCGACCATCTGCCGCTTGCCATGCGGCAGTGCGCGGCGCACCTCGAATCCATCGCCGAGGTCCCGCGTGCGCGGCACAATGACGAGCTCAAGCGCGTCGCAGGAGAGGGGATCGCCGAGAACGGGATCGTCGGAGGGATGCCAGCTCATGAAGTCTCCACGAAGGTTTGGAGCATTATCTTGCGCCAATGCCGCGGAGACAAGCCGCCATCCCTGCGGGCAGCTTGCCCAGGATCAAGGCAGATTCGGGCGTCGTCGAGCCGCCCAAAAAAAACTGCACGGCACTGCCCAGCCGATCGCGGGTCGTTTATGGTCAAATTTGCTCACATTTACAGGTTGCATGGCAGACAAGCGTGCCAGCGACGCCGTGACAGATCGAATCCCGTGAATGTACGGATATAAGTCGATTTCCGGCCGGACCATGCTGATTCTGGCCATCCGCGACAACACAGTCGAATTGTCCCCATGACCGACGAGGCCGCACAAGTCCAGAAGCTGCTGCGCCAGCAGGCGTCGATCGCCAGGTTTGGCAGCTTTGCGCTTCGCGAGCGGGATCTGGACAAGATCCTCGCCGAAGCGGTCCGGGTCTGCGCCGACGGCCTCGGCGCGCCCTTCTGCAAGATCTGCCGCTACCGTGCCGAAGAAAACGATCTGCTCGTCGTCGCCGGCCATGGCTGGCAGGATGGCGTGGTGGGCAACGTGGTGTCGCGCGCTGACATGAGCTCGCCGCAGGGACGCGCCTTCAGCACCGGCCTGCCGTCGATCATCGACGACGTGGAGGAGGTCGCCGGCTTCAACCTGCCGTCATTTTACGCCGCGCACGGCATTGTCTCGATCATCGACGTCATCATCAAGGGCATCGACGATCAGCCGTACGGGATCCTCGAGATCGACAACGACAAGCCGCACGGCTACGACCAGTATGACATCAATTTTCTGACGGGGTTCGCCAACGTACTGGCCGAGGCGGTTTCGACCGCCGCCCGGGGCATCGCCCTGCAGGTGACCGTCGACCAGATGAAGGCTCTCGTCGAGGAAAAGGACCGGCTGCTCCACGAGAAAAGCGTCGCGGACCTGCAGCTTCACCAGGCCCAGAAGATGGAAGCGGTCGGTCAACTGACCGGCGGCGTCGCGCACGATCTCAACAATATCCTCACGGTCATCACCGGCACCATCGAAATCCTCTCCGAAGCCTTTGCGGATCGCCCCGAGCTTCTGGCGATCACCAGGATGATCGACGACGCCGCGGCGCGCGGCGCCGATTTGACCCAGCGCCTGCTGGCATTCGCCCGCAAGCAGCCGCTGCAGCCGCGCGAGGTCGACGTCAATGCGCTGGTAATCCAGACCGCCAATTTGTTGCGGCCGACGCTCGGCGA
Source organism: Bradyrhizobium sp. (assembly GCF_030693485.1). Lineage (GTDB taxonomy): Bacteria > Pseudomonadota > Alphaproteobacteria > Rhizobiales > Xanthobacteraceae > Bradyrhizobium. Next base: position 11,375 of record NZ_JAUYAN010000278.1, read on the forward strand.
GCAGATCGAGGTCCACATGATGCTCGCCGGCGACGTGGCGCTCGCGCTGATCGACCCCAGCCAGCTCAGCAATGCGGTTCTCAATCTCGCGCTCAACGCCCGCGACGCGATGCCGGACGGCGGCAAGCTCACCATCGAGACCTGCAACGTCGTCCTCGACGAGGAGTACGCCAGGACGAATGGCGATGTCAGCGCCGGGAATTACGTGCTGGTCGCGGTGACCGATTCCGGGCACGGCATACCCGCCGCGATCCTGAACAATGTGTTCGAACCCTTCTTCACCACCAAGGAGGTCGACAAGGGGTCGGGCCTCGGCCTCAGCATGGTCTACGGATTTGTCAAACAGTCGAGTGGGCACATCAAGATCTACAGCGAGGAAGGTCACGGCACGACGGTGCGAATCTATCTGCCTCAAGCGAGCGGCGTCGCGCTGCCTGACGAGCAGGCTGTCGCGCCGGGCATGATAGGCGGCGACGAGACCATCCTTGTGGTTGAGGACGACCATCTGGTGCGAAACTTCGTGATCGGCCAAATTCAAAGCCTGGGCTATGCCACCCTGGCGGCGGTCAATGCGAAGGAGGCGATGGCCGTTATCGACGGCCCCGGGAAAATCGATCTGCTGTTCACCGACATGATCATGCCGGGTTTGATGAACGGCCGGCAACTGGCGGACGCAGCGCTGCAGCGAAGGGGCTCGCTGAAGGTGTTGTTCACGTCGGGCTACTCGAACGAGGCCATCATTCACCACGGCCATCTCGACGCCGGTGTGCTGCTGCTCGCCAAACCCTATCGCAAGTCGGACCTTGCCCAGATGATCCGCGCCGCACTTGCTGCCTGAGGTCGGGTAACGGATACGGCGCGCCGCATCGGCCCGGCCTATTGCCGGCCGAGCTGCGTCGCCTTCGCGACCCTATCGAATGTTTCCAGCGACAGGATGGCGTCGGCGAACTGGTCGGCGCGGCTGTTCAGCACCGGGCGGGCGAGCGTCAGAAACTTCTGCTGCATCGCCTGCGCATCCGGAAACGAATTCGGCTCGCCGGAGGGGTCGGCATAGAGACGCTCATGCACGCCGTCCTCGGTGGTGATCGAGACCCGGGCGCCGAACGGGTGGGTGCGTCCGATTTCCAGGCGGTCGTCCTGAATCACGTCGAACTTGTCCGCCAGCGCATCGACCGCGGCATTGCCGAGCTTGTCGTAATCGTCCCAGCCGAACCGGCCCTGGTCGAGTGCGACGGCGCCGGTAAAAAACATCGAGAACTGGCCGCCGACGATCGAGGTCGGATGCCGCTTGGTGGCGGCGTCGCCGGTCAGCGTGATGCCGTTGCGATGCAGCCCGATCTCGACCCGCTTGATCTGGTCCGGCGTCAGATTGTGCTCGCGGCGCATCGCGATCAGTGCATCGAGCGCGGCGTGGGTGTAGCGGCAGCTCGGATAGGGTTTGACGCCGATCTTCATGGTCTCGTAGATCTCGCCGAGGCCGGCGACCGCCTTGGCGGGATGGGCGTTGTCGCTGTAGCCGACCAACAGGCCGTGCTTGCCCTCGACCGATTCGGACGAGCCGATGAAATCGTTGCGCGCCAGCGTGGCCGCGATCACGCCGTTCATCGCGGCGGCGCCGACCTGGTAGCGCTTGTTCCAGGCGCCGTTGACGAGAAACTGCAGCGAGCCTGCGGCCTGGCTGCCGGAGACGCCGAAGGCGGCGATGATCTGCGCTTGCGACAGTCCGAACAGTTTTGCGGCGGCCGCCGCCGCGCCATAGGTGCCGGCGGTGGCGGTGGGGTGAAAGCCGCGCGCGTAATGCGAGGTCGGATCGAGCGCGTTGCCGAGCCGGCAGCACACCTCATAACCGGCGACGATGGCGGTGAGCACGTCGCGGCCCGACGCGCCGACCATCTCGCCGATCGCGAACGCGGCCGGCACCACCGGCGCGCTCGGATGCAGCGAGGAATCCGCATGGGTGTCGTCGAAATCGAGGGAATGGCCGAGCGCCCCGTTGAGCAGCGCCGCCACCGCCGGCGTCCAGGTCTTGCTGTCGCCGAATACGGTGGTTTCGCCCTTGCCGTCGAGCGCCAGCGCCTCCAGCATCCCAAGCAGCGACTCCGTGGATTCGGCGTCGCGCCGCGCCCGGATCGCGCTGCCGAGAAAATCCAGCGTCAGCACCTTGGCGCGCGCCAGCACCTCCTGCGGAATATCGTCGAATTTCAGATTGGCGACGTAGGCGGCGAGGGTTGCGGTTTCATTGGCCATGCTATTTTGTTCCTTGGACCCGGACCGGCAAACTATTCGCATGATGCCGACTGTTCAAGCCGGGATGATCCCAAGGCCGCCGTTATTGTCGGGACTTCAGCGCCTCGAGCGCGTGAAGGCGCAGGCGCCCGGCATCGCGTTCGCCTCGCGAAGCCGCTTCGAGAATGCTGCTCGACAGCAGTTTCAGGGCATCCGTGGGGATCCGGAACGGCAATTCATCGAGGCAGAGATGGAGCGCCGTCGACATCGCCGCGATGGTTTCAGGCGTAAACGCATGGCCGCCCTGCGCCTCCGGGTGGACTTCTGCCGCGAACGCCGCTTCTGGGTTGTTGCCACCACCGAGGCGGGCGGCTGCCGCGAGCACGCGCAGGTGGATCAATGCGGCCTCGAGAAGTTCTTGCTCTTCGATCTCGCCGGACCGCGCCAACGCGACAATCCGCGCGGCGAGCCGCCGGCGATTTTCAGCGGTATCGGCTTCATCTCCCTCGATCGCAAGAAATCGCTCCCAGACCACGTCGAAGGCGCGCGCCAAAGCCGCTTTGGTGTCGTCACTGTCGATGGGGATGTCGGTGGATGTCACCCTTCGATAACCGTCGGGGAGACCCTTGGTTCCTGCCGTTGCGATCAACCACGACATCAGCCGCGGCGGGTCAGGCCCTTGCTTTCCATCCGCCAGATCAGCATGTCGATGCGGTCCTGGCCGAAGAACGGCTCGTTCTCGAACACGAAGGTCGGCACGCCCCAGTGGCCGGAAGCCGCGTGGGCCGCTTCGTTGCCCGAAATTATCCGTTCGTAGCGGTCAGGGTCGGCGGTAATTGCCGCGTCCATGGCAGCCAGATCGAAGCCGGCGACGCTTGCGGCGCGGGCGAGGTGATCGCCCTCGTTCCAGCCTTTGACCGTACCGTCCCACAGCACCCGGCTGATCGCTTCGGTAAATTCCAGCGAGCGGCCTTCCAGCTGGGCTGCGGCGCCGAGCCGCGTCAGGCGGTGGATGTAGGGCTGGTTTTCGGCGACATCCAGCGTCGTCATGTCCTGCACGATCGGGTCGGGACGGGGAAACCGGAACGGGATGTTTTCGTGCTTGGCGACGCGGCTGGAGTCGAGCACCACATAGCGCGCGAATTGCGGATTGGCGCGCTTGAAGAATCCGGGCACCCGCACCGCCAGCGGATAGACCGGGCGCAGGTTCAGCGTCACGTCGTAATCGTCGATCATCTTCCGCGTCCTGGGCAGTGCGAGATAGCTGTAGGGACTGCGGAACGAAAAGAACAAATCGACGGATAATGTCATGGAGCCTCGTTACGCCAGTGATGGACGGGAACAAAGCACGGGCGCGGCCAGGCGTCCATGCGTCCAAAGCAATACAGGCGATGCACCGCGGTCAAGCCGCAACCTGCGCCAGCATGCTGCGGACCACGAGCCGGTGAAACGGCAGGATGATCGCAAGGTAAGTCCGCCCGAGCCGATTGTGCGTCTTGACCAGCGTGGTCGCGGTGACTTGCTGGCCGGCGCCATGGGTTGCGACATCGACCACGACACGGAAATCCAGATGGCTGTCGTTGAAGCCGGCGACGAGGCGGTCCGGCGTCTGGCTGATCACCGGAAACATCCCGATCATGTCCCGCGGCGGCGTGGCGGCGCCGGCGCCTGATGTCTTCAGGCCGAACGGCCCGACCAGGATGTTGCGCAGCGTCACCAGGGCGTCGATCCATCGCGGCGCGCGGCCGACCATCCGCTCCGTGGCCTGCCGCGCATCGAGCGCATGGCCGTCGACCTCGAGGCCGAAAGCGTCCGCAAATTGCGCGCCGGCCAGCAGGGCATCGGCATCGACGGCGGGTTCGATCTCGCGGATTTTCATCATCATCTCCTATCGCACCGATGCCAGCCGGTTCGCCAGCAGCCGGAAGCGCAACACCAGCAATATGGCATAAACGGCGGTGCCGCAGGACAGCCCGATCCAGACCCCGATCGCGCCCCATCCGGCCCAGAAGGCGAGCCCGTAGGCGGCGGTAAATCCGATCAGCCAGTAGCTGATCGCGGCGAACAACAGCGGTATCCGCGTGTCGTTCATGCCGCGCAGCGCGCCGGCGGCGACGGTCTGGATGCCGTCGGCGACAAAGAACGTGGCGCCGACCATCAGCAGCGTGGCGGTGAGTTCGATGACGAGACCGCCGCTCTCCACCGCCTCGCCGAAGAAGAACCGCGCGATCTCGAACCGGGCGAGGATCACGGCCAGCGTCAGCGCGGAAACCAGCGCCATGCCGAGCAGCGTGGCGACGAAGCCCGCCCGCCTGACCGCCGCCGCATCGTTGCGGCCGACGGCATGGCCGACCCGCACGGTGGCCGCGATGCCGATGCCAAACGGCACCATGAACAGGATGGCGGTGACCTGCAGCGCGATCTGATGCGCCGCCAGCGCGGTGGTGCTGATCATGCCCATCAGCAGGGCCGCCGCGGAAAACAGGCCGTATTCCAGCAGGAACGAGATCGAGATCGGCGCGCCGATCACGATCAGCTGCCGCATCAGCATCCAGTCGATGCGCCAGATCCGGCCGAGCACATGATATTTCCGGAACGGCCGGCGGCTGTGCGCGAACCACAGCGCCGCCAGAAACATGCCGAAATTGATGATGGTGGTGGCGAGGCCGGCGCCGAACAGCTCCAGCCGCGGCAATCCCCATTCGCCGTGGATCAGGAGATAGACCAGCACGGCATTGGCCGGGATCGCCACCAGCGTGATCCACAATCCCGGCTCCGGCCGGTTGACCGCGCCCATGAAGCCGCGGATGGCGAGAAACCACAGCGCCGGCGCAATGCCCCATGCCAGGCCCAGCAGATATTCCTGCGCCAGCCGCGCGGTGGCCGGCGCCTGACCCAGCGCCAACAGGATCTGTTCGCCGTATAGCGGTGGCAGGATCATCGGCAGCGAAATCATCAGCGCGGCCAACAGCCCGACGCGCAGCGAACGCCGCACCATCCGCGGGTTGCGCGCGCCGAACGCCTGCGCCGCCAGCGGCGCCACCGCGGACACCAGTCCCATGCCGAAGGTGAAGGACATGAAGAACACCGAACTCGCCAGCGCCGCGGCGGCCACGGCCCCGTCGCCGAGCCGTCCGACCAGCGCCAGATCGGTGGTCATCATCGCGATCTGCCCGAGCTGCGTCAGCGCAATCGGCACCGCGAGCTTCAGCGTCTCGGTCAGTTCGAGCGTGAGGCGGCTGCCGCGCGTGGTCGCGCCGGCCGTCGCCTCCCCGATTTGATCAAGGGATGTCTTATCGAGGGAAGTCATGGGGATTGCCTAACATGGCCGCCGGGACGAAATGGTGGCGACAGGGTCGCAGTCCCTTGCTTACATGTCCCGCGAGCGCTCCGGCACGCGGGTGATTTTCGCGCCCAGTGCGTTGAGGCGTTCGTCGATGCGTTCATAGCCGCGTTCGATCTGGTCGGCGTTGTTAATGGTGCTGACGCCCTTGGCGCAGACGGCAGCCAGCAGCATCGCCATGCCGGCACGGATGTCGGGCGAGGTCATCAGCGCGCCGCGCAACCGGCTCGGCCCCGCCACGATGGCGCGGTGCGGATCGCACAGCACGATGCGTCCGCCCATCGCAATCAGCTTGTCGACGAAGAACATCCGCGACTCGAACATCTTCTCGAACATCAGGATGACGCCGTCGCACTGGGTCGCGGTAACGATGGCGATCGACATCAGGTCGGCCGGGAACGCCGGCCACGGCTGATCCTCAAGTTTCGGCACATGACCGCCGAAATCGTCATGGATCTTGAGGGTCTGGTTCGCCGGCACGATGAGGTCGTCGCCCTCGACCTCGCAGACGATGCCGAGCCGCTCGAACCCCATCCGGATCGAGCGCAGATGTTCGACGCCGGCCCGCGTGATCCGCAGCGGCGAGCGCGTCACCGCGGCAAGGCCGATCAGCGAGCCGACTTCGATATGGTCGGGCTGAATCGTATAGCTGGCGGAGCCGAGCGTCGCCGGTCCATGCACGATGATGGTGTTGGTGCCGATGCCCTCGATGCGGGCGCCGAGCGCGACCAGGAAATGCGCGAGATCCTGCACATGCGGCTCGGAGGCGGCGTTGCGCAGATAGGTGGTGCCATGCGCCGCCACCGCGGCCGTCAGCGCGTTTTCCGTGGCGGTCACGCTGGGTTCGTCGAGGAATACGTCGGCGCCCCTGAGCTTGCCGGCGCGAAATTCGAGCCGGTCGGTGGCGGTGACGGTGGCGCCGAGCTGTTCGAAGGCCAGAAAATGCGTGTCGAGACGGCGCCGGCCGATGACGTCGCCGCCGGGCGGCGGCAGCATCACCTCGCCGCAGCGGGCCAGCAGCGGTCCCGCCAGCAGGATCGAGGCGCGGATCCGCGCGCACAGTTCGGGATCGAGATCGGCGGCGCGAATGTTTTTGGCGTGGATGGCCAGCGTGTTGCGCGCCCGCCATTCGGCCGAGGCGCCAACCGAGCGGATCAGCTCGACCAGCGTTTCGGTGTCGCGAATTCGCGGCACGTTTTCGAGGGTAACCGGATGTTCGGTGAGCAACGCCGCCGCGATGATCGGCAGCGCGGCGTTCTTGTTGCCGGACGGCTCGATGGTGCCGGAAAGCCGACGACCGCCCTCAACGATGTATTGAAGGGCTGACACCGGATCGTTGCTCACACGTCGACATTGGCGCTGAGGGAATTGTCCTGGATGAATTCGCGGCGCGGCTCGACCACGTCGCCCATCAGCTTGGTGAAGATGTCGTCGGCCTCGTCGACTTCCTTGATCTTCACCTGCAGCAGCGAGCGTTCGTTGGTGTCGAGCGTGGTTTCCCAGAGCTGGCCCGGGTTCATTTCGCCGAGGCCTTTGTAGCGCTGCAGCAACACGCCCTTGCGGCCGGCATCGGTCACCGCCTCGAACAGGCTGACCGGCCCGTGGATCGCGGTCTCGGTGTCCTTGCGGCGCAGCAGGCCCGGCTTCGGATAGGCTTCCTGCAGCCTGGCCGCGTAATCGTCGAGCTTGCGCGCATCGGCCGAGCCGAGCAGCGCGTCGTCGATGATGGCGACGTCCTTGACGCCGCGCACGGTGCGCTCGAACAGGAAGCCCTCGCCCTCGGTGAAGCGCCCGGTCCAGCCGCGTTCGACTTCATCGGCCAGCGCGTCGAGCCGGCGCGCGATGTAATCCGCGGCGGCGTTCGCGGTGGCGAGGTCGCCGGTGATCTTCGGGCTCATCACGCCGGCGATCGCCGCCTGCTCGATCACCTTGCGGTTATAGCGGCTGTGCAGATTGTGCAGCGTGCCGCGGATGGCGCGGGCATCCTCCACCAGCGCCAGCAGGTCGCGGCCGGCGCGGCTCTCGCCCGACGCCAGCTTGAACACGCAGTCGTCGAGGCCGGTGGCGATCAGATAGTCTTCCAGCGCGCGTTCGTCCTTCAGGTACTGCTCGGACTTGCCGCGCGTCACCTTGTAGAGCGGCGGCTGCGCGATATAGAGGAAACCGCCCTCGATCAGCGACGGCATCTGGCGGAAGAAGAAGGTCAGCAACAAGGTGCGGATATGCGCGCCGTCGACGTCGGCGTCGGTCATCAGGATGATCTTGTGATAGCGCAGCTTCGATAGATCGAAGTCGTCGCGGCCGATGCCGGTGCCGAGGGCCGTGATCAGGGTGCCGATCTGCTCGGAGCCCAGCATCTTGTCGAAGCGCGCGCGCTCGACGTTGAGGATTTTTCCACGCAACGGCAGCACCGCCTGGAATTCGCGGTTGCGGCCCTGCTTGGCGGAGCCGCCGGCGGAATCGCCCTCGACGATGAACAGTTCGGACTTCGCCGGGTCCTTTTCCTGGCAATCCGCAAGCTTGCCGGGCAATGAGGCGATATCGAGCGCGCCCTTGCGCCGCGTCAACTCGCGCGCCTTGCGCGCGGCTTCGCGGGCAGCGGCGGCTTCCACCACCTTGCCGACGATTACCTTGGCTTCCGCGGGATGTTCCTCGAACCAGGCGGCCAGCGCCTCGTTCAGCACGTTTTCGACCACGGGCCGCACTTCCGAGGACACCAGCTTGTCCTTGGTCTGCGAGGAGAATTTCGGATCCGGCACCTTGACCGAGAGCACCGCGGTCAGGCCCTCGCGGCAGTCGTCACCGGTCAGCGCGATCTTTTCGCGCTTGGCAATAGCGTCGGCATAGCCGTTGACCTGGCGCGTCAGCGCGCCGCGAAAACCCGCCAGATGGGTGCCGCCGTCACGCTGCGGAATGTTGTTGGTGAAGCACAGCACGTTCTCATGATAGCTGTCGTTCCACCACAGCGCCGCCTCGACGCCGATGCCGTTGAGCTCGGCATTGATCATGATCGGCAAGGGCACCATCGGCTTCTTGTTGCGGTCGAGATATTTCACGAACTCGGTGACGCCGCCCTTGTACATCATCTCTTCACGCTTCTCGACCGCGTGGCGCATGTCGGACAGCACGATATTGACGCCGGAATTCAGGAAGGCGAGTTCGCGCAGGCGGTGTTCCAGCGTCGCGAAGTCGTATTCGACATTTGTAAAAGTCTCCTTGGAAGCGAGGAAGGTCACCTCGGTGCCGCGCTTGCCATTGGCGTCGCCGACCACCACCAGCGGCGCCACCACGTCGCCATGGGCGAATTCGACGAAGTGCTCCTTGCCGTCACGCCAGACCCGCAGTTGCAGCTTCTCCGACAACGCGTTGACGACGGAGACGCCGACGCCGTGCAGGCCGCCGGAAACCTTGTAGGAATTCTGGTCGAATTTTCCGCCGGCATGCAGCTGGGTCATGATGACCTCGGCGGCGGAAATGCCTTCGCCCTTGTGGATGTCGACGGGAATGCCGCGGCCGTCGTCGCGCACGGTGACCGAGCCGTCGGCGTTGAGCAGCACTTCCACCGCGCTGGCGTGACCGGCGAGCGCTTCGTCGATGGCGTTGTCGACGACTTCGTAGACCATGTGATGCAGGCCGGAGCCGTCATCGGTGTCGCCGATATACATGCCCGGCCGCTTGCGCACGGCGTCGAGGCCTTTCAGTACCCGGATCGATTCCGCACCGTATTCGATAGGAATGGAATGCTCAGTGTCGGCGATGGTTTGCCGGGCAGGTTCTGTCATGTGAGGCCTTCGAGGATGTCCCGAATCAGCGGCGCAAAAGGGGCGCTGATCGGTTTATTTGTGCCATGAAAGGGGCATTGCGCCTAGCGCAAAGTCGCTATCAACAAGTTATTGAATAAATAGGAGTTTTTGAAGGTTTTTCAAGGCGCCGGGAAGCCGATTCGGAGGCGTTGCAAAAGCGCGATTCGGCAGCCGATTTCCGGTCCTGCAAGTCCCGATTTTCCTCGCCATCCGGCCCGACGCGATCAACGCGGGTGACGTCAGGCGCGGCGGGCGATCTGACCGGAATCGACCTCGAAAACTTCGCCCGATGCGCCGATGTCGGCGAACGCCGCGGGATCGGCGCCGGTCATCCAGACCTGCGAACCAAGCCCGGCAAGTTCGTCGAACAGCGACCTGCGCCGGCCGGGATCGAGATGCGCGACGACTTCGTCGAGCAACAAGAGTGGCGTGATGCCGGTCATGTCAGCGACCAGGCTGGCATGCGCCAGCACCAGGCCAATCAGCAGCGCCTTCTGCTCGCCGGTGGAGGCGTCGCGCGCCGGCATGTTCTTCGGCGCATAGATCACCTGCAGGTCGGTGAGGTGCGGACCGTCGAGGGTGCGGCCGGCGGCGGCGTCGCGGGCGCGGCCGGCGCGCAGGATCTCGCGGTAGCGATCCTCCACCGCCGTGGCGGGTTCGTTGACCAGCGCGTTTTCCATCCAGCCGTCGAGCATGATCCGGGCCGATGGAAACGCCGAGGCGTCGCCGCGCGCGCGCAGCATCGCGGCCAGCCGCGTCACGGTCTGTCCGCGCATCGCCGCGACCGCGACGGCGAGTTCCGCGGTTTCGCGCTCGATCGCGTCGCACCAATGGTCGTCGTAATTGCGCACTTCCAGGAGCCGGTTGCGCGAGCGCAAGGAGCGGTCGAGCGCCGATACCCGGCTGGAATGCTCGGAGTCGATCGCCAGCACCAGCCGGTCGAAGAACCGCCGCCGCTCGGACGCGGCGCCGAGAAACAGCCCGTCCATCGACGGCGTCAGCCACACCATGCGCAAATGATCGCCGAAGGCGGTAGCGGAACCGACCGGCTCACGGTCGATCCGGCAGCGCCGGCTGCTGGCGGCACCCTCGCTGCCGGGCGGGTCGATGCCGGTGCCTAGCGTGGCGAGGCCGAGCGCGCCCTCGACCTCGGCGGACACCGCCCAGGAGCCGTCGCCCTGGATATCGGCGACGTCGTCAAGCGTGGCGCGGCGCAGGCCCCGTCCGGGCGACAGCAACGAGATCGCCTCGATGCAGTTGGTTTTGCCGGCGCCGTTCGGCCCCACCAGCACCACCACATCGCCGCGCGTCTGCAGGCTCGCGCTGCGATAATTCCGGAAGTGCGTCAGCGTCAGGCGGTGGATGCGGGAGGCGGTCATGTTACTCGTCATTGCCGGGTGCGCGGACCGATCGAGGCGCGGCCACAACCTCAGCTGCCATCATCCGCGAAGGCGGATGATCCACTACGCCGTGGAGTTCGAAACTCTCACTAACGCCAGCGAATACCGGATACCCGCCTTCGCCGGTATGACGACAGTGTTTGTGCGCGCCACCCTCTCCCACAGGGGGAGGGGGATGATTCGGGTGCGGCTCGCGTGAAATTCCTACACCCGCATCGGCATCAGCACGTACAGTGCGCCTTTGGAATCCTTGTCCTGCACCAGGGTCGGCGAACCGGGATCGGCCAATCTCAGGACGGCGACTTCACCCTCGATCTGGGCGGCGATATCCAGCAGATAGCGCGAGTTGAATCCGATATCGAGCGCGTCGGAGGCGTATTCGACCTCGAGTTCTTCGGTGGCGCTGCCGGAATCCGGGTTGGTCACCGAAAGCACGAGCTTGCCCGCGGACAGCGCCAGTTTTACCGCGCGGCCGCGTTCGCTCGAAATGGTCGAAACGCGGTCGACCGCGGCCTCGAAATCCTTCTTGTCGACGATCAGTTCCTTGTCGTTGTTCTGCGGGATGACGCGGCCGTAATCCGGAAACGTGCCGTCGATCAGTTTCGAGGTCAGCACCACATGGCCGATGGTGAAGCGGATCTTGCCCTGCGACAGTTCGATGCCGACTTCGCCCTCATTGTCGTCGATCAGCCGCAGCACTTCGCCGACGGTCTTGCGCGGCACGATTACGCCGGGCATGCCGTCCGCGCCCTTGGGCAAGGCCAGATCGACCTGCGCCAGGCGATGGCCATCGGTCGCGACCGCGCGCAAGGTCGCGGCCTTGGCGGTGCCGGCCGCGTGCAGATAGATGCCGTTGAGGTAGTAGCGGGTCTCCTCGGTCGAGATCGCGAATTGGGTGCGGTCGATCAGCCGCTTCAAATCGGAGGCGGCCAGCGTGAACGAATGCGTCATGTCGCCGGCGGCGAGATCCGGAAAATCGTTTTCGGGCAGGGTCTGCAGCGTGAAGCGGGAGCGGCCGGCACGGATCGCCAGCACCGAGCGGTCGCCGTCGCCTTCCAGCACGATCTGCGCGCCGTCGGGCAATTTGCGGACGATGTCATAGAACAGGTGCGCCGGCACCGTGGTCGAACCGGCGGTCGAGGTTTCCGCCGCCAGGGTCTCGGTGACCTCGAGGTCGAGGTCGGTCGCCTTCAGCGACAGTTTGGCATTTTCGGCACGGATCAGCACGTTGCCGAGGATCGGAATCGTGTTGCGGCGCTCGACCACGCGATGCACGTGGCCCAGCGATTT
>NZ_JAUYAN010000288.1 GCF_030693485.1 Bradyrhizobium sp.
TCCGCCACGGCATCACCGACTGGAACCGGCAGGGCCGGTTTCAGGGCCTGACCGATATTCCCTTGAATGACGAGGGTATCGCGCAGGCGCAGGCGACCGCCCGCCGGCTCCGCGATATCAGGTTGGACTACGTGGTCAGCAGCCCGCTGATCCGTGCGGTGAAGACCGCCGAAATCATCGCCACGGCGTCAGGAAAATCGGTCGCGGTCGACGCCGGTCTGATCGAATGCGATTTCGGCAGCTTCGAAGGACGCCCGATATCCGAGGTGATGGACGAACACGGCATCACCGCGGTGGAAGCGCTCGCCACCATCCTTCCCGATGACGGCGAGCCGTGGCCGTCCGTCTCCAGCCGTTCTCTGAGTTGTGTCGACCAATGGCTCGACCGCCATCCGCAGGCCACCATGCTGTTCGTCTGCCATGACGCGGTCATGCAGTCGATGTCGGAAGCATTGTGCAAGAGATGGTTCAACAACCGTCACGGCACGCCGTTCAGGTTCGCGCGGGCGGGCGAGGCGTGGACGCTCGAGGAACTATAATGACTCCGCCTAGCCCTTCCCTTGGCCGCGCATGAAATCGAAATCGCAGCCTTCGTCGGCTTGCAGGATGGTCTCGTTGAACAGGTGCGCGTAGCCGCGCCTGGCCCAGTCCGGCGTCGTTGCGGGCGTCAGCGCGGCCTGCCGCTTGGCAAGCTCGGCGGCATCGACCAGCAGATCGATGCTGCGTTTGGCGACGTCGAGCCGGATCATGTCGCCGTTCCGCACCAGCGCCAGCGGGCCGCCGACAGCGGATTCCGGCGTGATGTGCAGCACGATGGTGCCGAACGCGGTGCCGCTCATCCGCGCGTCGGAAATCCGCACCATGTCCTTGACGCCGCCGCGCGCGAGCTTCTTCGGGATCGGCAGATAGCCCGCTTCCGGCATGCCGGGCGCGCCTTTGGGGCCGGCATTGCGCAACACCAGCACGTCGTCGGCGTTGACGTCGAGATCGGGATCGTCGACCCGCAGCGTCATGTCTTCGACGGATTCGAACACTACGGCGCGGCCGGTATGCTGCAGCAGTTTTGGACTGGCCGCCGAATGTTTGATGACGGCGCCGCGCGGCGCGAGATTGCCGTGCAGCACCGCCATCGCGCCCTCTCGCTTGATCGGACTGTTTCGCGCACGGATCACATCCTGTCCCGGTACGTCCTCGGCGGCGGCGACGACGTCGCGCAAGGTCGCACCGGTGATGGTTTTGGCATCGAGGTCGATCAGGTCGCCGAGCTGCGCCATCAGTTTCGGCAGGCCGCCGGCATGATGAAAATGCTCCATGTAATGATCGCCCGACGGTTTCAGGTCGATCAGGACAGGCACCTCGCGGCCGAGTTCGTCAAAGCCTTCGAGATCGATGCGATGCTCGGTGCGGTTGGCGATCGCGGTGAGATGGATGAGCCCGTTGGTCGATCCGCCGATCGCCTGCAGCACGACCTGCGCGTTGCGGAACGAGGCCTTGGTCAGGAACTCGCTGGGCTTCGGCCCCTTGGCCTTCGCCATCTCGGCGGCGACCTTGCCGCTGGCCTCGGCGGAACGGAAGCGCTCGGCATGCGGTGCCGGAATCGTCGCGCTCATCGGCAGCGACAGGCCCAGGGTTTCGGTGATGCAGGCCATGGTCGAGGCGGTGCCCATCACCATGCAGGTGCCGACAGACGGCGCGAGCCGGCCGTTGACCGCCTCGATCTCGATGTCGTCGATTTCGCCGGCGCGGTATTTTCCCCACAGCCGCCGGCAATCGGTGCAGGCGCCCAGCACCTCGCCCTTGTGATGCCCGACCACCATCGGTCCCACCGGAATGACGACGGTGGGCAGATCGGCGCTGAGCGCGGCCATGATCTGCGCCGGCAAGGTCTTGTCGCAGCCGCCGATCACGACGACGGAATCCATCGGCTGGGCGCGGATCATCTCCTCGGTGTCCATCGCCATCAAATTGCGCAGATACATCGAGGTCGGATGCGCGAAACTCTCGGCGATCGAGATGGTCGGAAACACCATCGGCATCGCGCCCGCCAGCATCACGCCGCGCTTCACCGCCTCGATGATCTGAGGGACGTTGCCGTGACAGGGATTGTAGTCGCTGTGGGTATTGGTGATACCGACAATCGGACGGTTCAGCGCATCGTCGGAATAGCCCATCGCCTTGATGAAGGCCTTGCGCAGGAACAGCGAAAAGCCGGCATCGCCGTAACTGGTCAAACCCTTGCGTAGCCCGTCGGCCATCGTGTTAATTCCTTTCGTTTCCTCACTTATGAAGTCCGCAGAATTATTGTCAATCTTTGATAATCAAGACGAGCAGATCCCCAGAAACGACAGGCCGAAACCATCATTATTGACAATGATTGCGGTGCTGTGCTGACTTCGGCCATGATCCCAAGTGAGCGCCCATGAGCACACAGGTAGCGTCACCGGAAACGTCCCCGCTCTCGCGCGAGGAAGAACAGGCCGACGTGATCCGCCGGCTGGAGGAGGACATCA
>NZ_JAUYAN010000297.1 GCF_030693485.1 Bradyrhizobium sp.
GGGCGCAGGGGCCGGCGCGGGAGCAGGGGCCGGCGCAGCCGCAGCCGCCGGCGCAGCGGCCGTAGCTTGTGGCGCCGCACCCTTGGCGGCGGGAGCCTGCGACCATGCCGCGCCCGTTGCACACAGCGAAACCGCGCCCGCAAAGATCAAACCTGCCGCAATACGCATCTGAATTTCCCTCAAAATGATCCGGTGTCCCGGGGCTACCGCGATCGCCCGAAACATTTCCTGCCTTGATCATATTAGCTTAGTTGGGCCGGCGCCGCCACGGCAACGGGGTTTTATCCAAACCGCCGATTTGTCGGTCAGGCCGGTTAATTCGCCGGCTTCAGGAGTCGGCCAGCGCCCGCGCGATCGCGGTTTTGACCCGGGTATCCGTGGGTGCGACCGACTCGGGAAAGACGTCGGCGATATAGCCGTCGCGGCCAACGAGATATTTGTGGAAGTTCCAGCGCGGAACATCCCTGGGGCGGGCGTCGGCGGCCCATTTGTAGAAGGGATGGGCATTCGGGCCCTTCACGGTGGCCTTTGCCGCGATCGGAAAGGTCGCGCCATGCTGCTGCGCGGTGTTCGCGGTCTCGGTCGCGCCGCCGGGCTCCTGTCCGCCGAAATCGTTCGAGGGCACGCCCAGTATCATCAGGCCGCGGCCGTGAAACTCCGTCCACAGCTCCTGCAGGCCGGCATATTGCGGGGTGTAGCCGCACAACGAGGCGGTATTGACCACCAGCAGCGGGCGGCCGGCATGATCGGCGAGCCGGATATCGCCGCCCGCCAGCGCCGGAAACGAAAAGGCATAGGCCGTGATCCGGCTGACCGGGGCTTGCGCCGGAGCGCTTCGTGTCGCGTCCGGGGCTGCGATCGCGGCGAGCGCTGCGGTGAGGATGGTCCTGCGGTCGATCATGGTCACGCCTCTCATGCGAACTGGCCTCGGGCGACGATAGCGCAACCGGCGCACCGCCGCTTTCAACAACCCGTTATGGCCGGACCGGACACCAGGGCAGCGGCAGCAGTGGCAAATAATGCCGGTTCCATTCGCAGATCGATTGCGGGCCGCTGCGCTTGGTGGCGTATTTGACCGCCTCGGCCTGGCCGACGGCGATATGCAGCACGAACAGGGTCGCGCCGATCGGGTAGGCCCATTTGTGCAGGCGCAGATCGTTCAGCGACTCCAGCAGAACAGCGCAGGCGAGGATCACCAGGGGATCGGTGAAGATGAAATATTCGGATTTCAATCCGCGGCGCACGGTCAGGGTGTCGATTCCGATGGCGGCCAGCAGCAGCAGCAGGGCCTGAACCGCGGCCAGTCTTTCGCCGCGCGACCAGGCAAGGATGATGAGCGGGACGATCAGCCACGTCAGAAACATCGCCGGCCGCGGCGACGGATGCAGCACGAAGGTATAGCGCGCCAGCACCGATCCGATCCCGTTGAGCAGCGACAGCATTCCCCATGGGCCTGACGCGATCTCGGCGTCGGCGGTGCCGGCATCGGCAAACGACAGCATCTTCTCCAGTGGATTGGCGACGGCAATGACGTTGCTGGCGCTGTATTCGAAGTTGAGCGCCAGCAGCGCGATCGATGCGCCGGCGGCCATGGCGAACATCGACGCCATCGTCTCGGCGACGCTGACGCGCCAGATCGCGGCATAGGCGACCATGCAGCCGCCGGTCAGGATCAGCAGCGCGGCCTGGTAGATGCCGAAGCGGCCGAGCAGCAAGGGACGGAACTGGGCGGCGTCGAGCAAGGCGCGGTCAAAGCCGGTGGCGATGATCGGCCATGCCGCCGTGACCGCGGCAAGCGCGGCGGCGGCCGCGACCAGCGCTGCGAGCCAGCGCACGGATGAATCGCGCCAGAACGCCACGCTGGCGCCGGTGGCGCTGCCGAACGGAAGCGTCACGATGGGCAGCGCGCCGATCAGCAGGATCGCCTGCACCTTGTTCTCAAGGCCGATTACGCACAAGGCAGCCGCCGCCGCCATCGTCAGCGGCCGCGCCCCGCTGGCGCGGCGTCCGGCCACGATCAGGATCAGCAGCGCGAAGATGACGGGGCAGGCCGCCACCAGTTCGCTGCGCAAAATTCGCGAATGCACGGCGACGCCGCCGGAGAATGCGAAGGCAAAGGTGGCCAGCATCGCGATCCGCCGGTCGCGCACCACGCAGCGGATCAGGCCGGCGAAAATCAGCACGCAGCCGGTCGCGGTCAACAGCGCCAGCACGCGACCGGCGCGAACCGCGCTGGTCATGGCGGCGTCGAAGCCGGCCGTATCCGCGGCCGGCGGCATGGCGGACAGTGTCCAGGCGTCGAGCAGGCCGATCCCGTGCAGCAGCCGAAACCAGTATTGCACCGAAAGAATGCTGATGTAGGCGGTGTGGTCGAAGAACCGCTGCGGCTTGCCGTCGTTGAGGACAAGCGCGTTGTAGACCACCATGAAATCCATGTCGGCGTTGCGCCAGTAAATCAGCGCGTAGCCGAACAGAAAAAACGAGACTGCAAGACCGGCGACAATGGCTGCCAATCCCCATCGCCAGCCGAGGAAACTGAGCCGGTCAAAGGCGTCAATAGCCGCGACGGTCGGCGGCGCGGTGGTGCGGGCCGGGGTGGGAAGCTCGTTCATGCCGGCGGTCTTAGCTCAGCCGCCACCGCAAAGCGATGGCGGCGCAACAGTCGGGATTGCCTTAGATCCGCTCAGCGCAGCGGAACGATGAAATCGGTGCCTTCGCCGGTTTCGCCGCCCTGGTTGATGCCGTGGTCGGACACCACGATCGAGCCGCCGGTGCTGAGCGCCTCGGCGATGCGGGCCATGGCATCCGGTGGAATCGTGATGCGGTCCAGCGCCTCGGCCGGGCTGTTCGGCGCCGGCAAGGGCTGCTTCATTTCGGCCGGCACGACGCCTGCGATCTTGCGCCGCCGCAACGAGCGCTCGTCGTCGTCGTCGTTCTTCTGCGCGTTGCGCGCCGCGACCGGCAGCGAGACCACCGACCAGCGCAGCGCGTTGGCGTCGTCCTTGTCGACCTCCGCCGTGAACACATGGGTGCCGAGCAGGCGCTCGCTCGGCGCGATCGTCACGGGCACATCGAACAGCGGCTTGAAATTTTCCCGCACGTAGAGCTTGCCGTCCTTGCGGCTGACCAACACCGCGATCCGGCCGGCAGGCTTCGGCGGCTCGGGCTTTGCCACCACCGCCTTCTCGGCGTTCGGCAGGCGGGTCTGGTCCTTGTCCACCTCGGGAGCGGCTGGACGGGCATCGGTCGTCGCGGTGACGCTGTCGCCGGATGTATCGCTGGCCGCGTCTGCAGTCTTTTCCGCAGTGTTGGGCTCCTCGACTTTCGGCGTCTGCTCGGCTTTCGCCTCGAGCGTTGCTTCGTCCGGCTTCGCGCCTTCGGCTGCTTGTGCTTCGGCCGTTACCGAAGTGCTGCTTGCTTCCGCCGAAACCGCGGGCTGATCCGGTTTCATTTCGGCTTTGTCGGCGGCTTCGGTGTCGGAAGGCTTGATTTCGGCGACCACCGATTCCGTCGCCTTGCTTTCCGTCGGCGCGACCTCGGACGAAGCCGCGGCTTCGGGTTTTGTCTCATCGGCGCCGCGCCGCGGCGCGCTGTCGGAAATATTGGCAGCGGATGACGAGGCATCGGACATCGTGACCGGCGCGCTGGTTGCGCCGCTGGCGTCCGCGGTGCGGGTGTGGTGGCGCCTGGAACTGGAGTCGGGCTGGACGCCCTCGTGCCCGGCGCTCGACCGGAGTTCGTGGCGTGCTTCCGCAGTCGCAGACCTGGACGCCGAACCGGCGTCGGTGGCCTTGTCGCCCTTCATGGCCGGCGGCGCATCCGGGTTGGGCTCGATGGTGACCGTCGGCTGTGGCTGCGGCGCGACCTTCTGTTCGGCGAGCAGGGGATGCGCGAACCTGGCCGGGGTTATCTCGCCTGGCGTGATGACGACCCGTGCGCCCATCTTGGTCCAGTTCCAGATCCGCGCGGCGAACGCCATCGGCATGCGGATGCAGCCATGCGACGCCGGGTAGCCCGGCAGTGCGCCGGCATGCATTGCGATGCCCGACCAGGTGATCCGCTGCATGAACGGCATCGGCGCGCCGCTATAGATGTTGGAATGGTGCAGCTTGTGTTTCTGAATGATGCTGAAGACGCCGGTCGGGGTCGGATGGCCCTTCATGCCCGTGGAGATCGGCGTTTCCGCGAAAAATCCGTTGGCGTCGTAGACTTTGAGGGTTTGCCGCTCGATCGAGATCGCGATGATTACCGGGCCCTGCGGTTTGACCGAATCCTTCGGTGCCTGAATGACCTTCTTGGCCTGATGCGGGCGAGGCCGCTGCTGCGCTGGCGCGGGCCGGCTTTGGAAATAGCCGGGCTCGTAATCCGGCATGTAGTACCGGGAGGCTTCGGCAGGGGAAGCCAGGCCGAAAGCGCCTGCCGTCGTCAGAACCGCAACTTGCCAAAACCGTTCGGTCGCAATGCCTGCCATAGAAATCCGATGCCCGTCCACGCGCAACATCCTCGAATCCAGCCCTCGGAAGTCTAATTGTCGCAGAGCCGCAACACGTTCACCAGCACAGGCCTTGTGCAGCCTGCGGATTTCGCCCCGAGCGTAGCAAAAAAGCCTCACATTCGGTTAAAGGGCCGCGGTCGGTTGGGTACCACCGAGAGTACCGTCATGCCTTCCGGCGGAGCCTCGGCGCACCTACATGGATAGAAACCGCACGGAGATTTCGATGACATTCCAGGCCTTCAGCCAGCACGACGCCAGATGGAGGATTGGGGCCTTGTTGGCGTTGGCCATCGCGTCGCTAGGGCTCGCCGTACCGGCCTACGCCGCCGACGAGCCGGACCTGATCTTCCGCCGCTCGACCGTGTTCAAATGGCTCAGCCCCAACGACAAGCTGGCGACCTATGGCGTCGACGACCCCGAGGTCGAGGGGGTGTCCTGCCATTTCACGGTACCGGAGAAGGGCGGCTACAAGGGCTGGCTCGGACTGGCCGAGGAAGTCTCTGACATTTCATTGGCATGCCGCCAGATTGGTCCAATCCGCTTCAAGGCCAAGTCGGAACAGGGCGAAGACATGTTCCGGCAGCGCCGATCGTTGTTCTTCAAGAAGATGCAGATCGTCCGCGGCTGCGACGCCAAACGGAATGTGCTGGTCTATATGGTCTATTCGGACCGGATCATCGAAGGGTCGCCGAAGAATTCGACTTCTTCCGTTCCGATCATGCCGTGGGGCGCCGGCGACGCCGCGGTTCAGAAATGCGGCGAGTTCATCCAATGAGCCGGAGCTGAATCGGGATTCTACGGCTTGGCCGGAGGGCCAGGCTTCGCCGGCCTGGGTCGCACCCATGGTTCGGAGCCGGCCATGGGGTCACGGCAGCCCACCAGCTGGACGAATTTTTGCGGCGTCGAGGTGTTGCCGCTGTCGCAGCCTTGCTGTGACATGGCGCCACAATTTGCCGACCGCTTTATCCTGACGGTATTGGGCGCTTCGAACCGTCGTTTGGCAGCGCCGTCCGTTCCAGCCAGTCTTTCGGTCACCGGCTGGCCGGGGTTGCTGGCCGCGGTGTTGTCAACATCGACGTTGCCCACGACTGCTATCCTTTGCCTGATTTTACGTCACAACGCGCAGCCACTTCGAAAGGTTGCATGACGTTGATGTGAGTCGGTGGCCGCGTGACTTCGGTTCAGGTTCGTCGCGCCGCGCAAGAAGCGATCAGGAAACTTCAGAGAGCTTTTTCCACCAGAGAAAGATTAAAAAATCGCCCGGGGGTTTCGAACCCGGGCTTCTTGAACCCGATCGGTTTTGCCGGCGTCTGAGCGTGACAGATGCCTGGTGGAGAAGTCCGATGCGAGCCTTCAGCTATATCATCGTCCTTGTGCTCGCCCTGACCGGACCCTCGCTGGCCGGCTCGGCCGATCGCGACGTGCCGGGGGTCGGCACCTTCGTGTATTGCGGATCGCCCGTCATGACCCCGGCGCCGGAGCTTTTGGCTGACCTCAGCCAGTGAACGACTGACCCGCTGAATGACGGCAGCAGGGCGCCATCTGGGGTCCCGGAGCGACCGGTTCAGCCAAACCCATTCGACTGAATTTATTGAATTTTTCGGACAATTGTTTCGTCGCATGCCCAGTGACGAAACAATTCTACCGGGCGACGAAACCATTTCCCGCTTTTGGCGCAGACATCCGGAAACAACGGATGGTTATCAGTCTGCCAACGAAGCGGCGAGCAGCGCCGGCAGGCCAAACCGGAGACAAGTCAATGCGGACCCTGAGCTTCATCCTCGCTGTCGCCTTCGTGCTCGCGGGCCCCTCCATGGCCGGATCGTCCGAAAACAGGATGCCAGGCATCGGCACTTTCGCCTATAACGGCGCGCCGATCGCTGCGGCTTCCCAGGCTGCCGGTCTTCAGACCATCGTCGTTGCAGCCCGCTGAGGCGGTGCAAAGCCCACAAAGAAAGTTGCCGGTAAAGGCCATCATGCTTTTTCGTTTCAGTTCAGCTGCGATCGTCGCCTCCGCCCTCCTGATGGGGGCGGCACAGGCCCAGGTCGCGCAGCTTCAGACACCCCAGCTTCAAGCACCCCAGGCTCCGCAGCTTCAACTTCAGCGGGTTCGTTCGTTGTTGAAGATGCCCGATCCGCGCGGCGAGTTCGTGCGCCTGTGCGCCCCCCACATGGTGGGACGCTGGGCGCATCCGGAGTCGGTATGCAGCTGCCTGCACGACTACGCCGCCGCGACCGTCGAAGACACCGACCTGCGCGAAGCGCTGCTGCGCGGCATCAGCGAGACCGGGGTGCCGACCATCGAGACCGACTGGGTGCCGCCGTCGAAACAATCCCAGATCAGTGCAACCTTCACCAGGATTGCGAAGCCGACCCTGCAGTGCATGTTCGAGCCGGCGGGCTGACAATCTCGAGCTTTTGAAATTGAAACAGCCGGTTCACGAGGCCGGTTTTTCGCGCGACGGCTAGCCGCGTCTATCGCGTCTTCGTCCCGAGCCGCGGAATGCATTTTTTTACCGCGACGATTCCGGTTGACGTCATCCGGGAACCGGAGACTTCCTTGATCTGCCCGGCGGGGCAGGAGCCGTCATCGACCAGGATGCGCTGGCCTAAGCGCAGATTGACGATGTCCTGCTCGCGCGCGACTTGCTGCGCCATCGCCGATGGCGCCAGCGCGCACAGCGCCAAACACGCGCCCAGTCCGATCCAGCAACGCCTGATGTGCTGACGTTTCATGGCCGCACCCATCCCGTCTCACTTGCTCTGGATTTTCAGTCCGCCCGGGCCGACATTGATCTGCACGCCGTCCGGTTTCTTTTTGGCCTCGTAAAGGCTGTAGCCGAGCACGCCTACCGCGACGATCAGCGCGCCGATGATGAGGAACATGAGATTGCGGTTGCCGGACATCTGGAATCTCCATGGGAGCGCATTTCCGCGCACTCTATTGACGCGCTTGCGATTCTGAAAGCGATCAAAAACGTCTGCACATCAGGGCAAAGTATGGTTTGATCGGCAGAGTTCCATCGAACCGCTGCTGCAGGGAGTAACCATGCAATCGAATACAAGCGACACCAGGCAAAAAATCCTCGACGCCGTCGATGCCGGTTTCGACGCGCAACTCGCGACCACGAGGGATTTCGTCGCCATACCCTCGACTCGCGGCGCGGAAGGGCCGTGCCAGGACATGATCGGCGATCTGCTGCGCCAGCGCGGCTACGAGGTCGACGACTGGCATATCGACGTCGAGGACCTCAAGGACCTGCGCGGCTTCGGCCCGATCGAGCATGATTTTTCCAGGGCGCGCACCGTGGTCGGAACCTGGCGTCCCCACAGCAACGGCGGAAAGTCGCTGATCCTGCAGGGGCACTGCGACGTGGTGCCGGCCGGCCCGCTCGACATGTGGGAGACGCCGCCGTTTTCGCCGGTGATCAAGGACGGCAAGATGTATGGCCGCGGCGCCTGCGACATGAAATCCGGCACCATCGGCGCGCTCTATGCGCTCGACGCCATCAAGGCGGCGGGCCTGAAGCCGACCGCGCGGATTCACTTTCAATCGGTGATCGAGGAAGAGAGCACCGGCGTCGGCGCGCTTTCCACCCTGCAGCGCGGCTATCGCGCCGATGCCTGTTTCATTCCCGAGCCGACCGGCGGCAAGATGGTGCGCTCGCAGGTCGGCGTGATCTGGTTTCGCCTGCGGGTGCGCGGCTTTCCCGTGCACGTGTTCGAGGCCGGCTCCGGCTCCAACGCGATCACCGCGGCCTATCATCTGATTCACGCGCTGGAAAAACTCGAGATCGCGTGGAACGAGCGCGCCAAAGCCGATCATCATTTCAAGGCGTTGACGCATCCGATCAACTTCAATCCCGGGATCATCAAGGGCGGCGACTGGGCTTCCAGCGTGCCGGCCTGGTGCGACGTCGATTGCCGGATCGCGATCCTGCCGGGCTGGTCGGTCGCCGACTGCCAGAACGAGATTCTGGCCTGCGTTTCGGCCGCGGCGCGCGATCACCGCTTCCTCTCCAACAACCCGCCGAGCGTGGAATGGTCCGGCTTTCTGTCGGAAGGCTATGAGTTGAAGGAATCCGCGGCAGCCGAAGCCGCCTTCGGCAAGGCGTTCAACGCGGTCTATGGCGGCGCGGTGCAGGATCTCGTGTTCACCGCGCTGACCGACACCCGGTTCTACGGGCTGAACTACAATATCCCGAGCCTGTGTTTCGGCGCGAGTGGTGCCGCGATGCACGGTTTCAACGAATATGTCGATCTCGAATCGCTGCGGAAATCGACCAAGGCCACCGCGCTGTTCATTGCGGAATGGTGCGGCGTGGAAGCGATATAGAGGCGACCGAGCGGCTTCTTTGGCTCGCCGAAGATTGTCGGGCCAGAGCGCGTCTAGTCCACTCCGAAGGAACCGGATTGACATGCGACTCCCCGGACTGAACGGGCCAGGAGGCGTGAAATCCTGATCCCCCTAACGTCGCCGCTTCCTCGCCCTTTGCAGCGCTGCCGATGGCAACTCACCGAACAAGCTGCGGTAGTCGCGCGCGAAATGTCCGGGATTCTGAAAGCCGCATCTGAGCGCGATCTGGACCACAGAAGCGCTTTCATTCGATTGCTCCAGCATTTCGCGCGCGCGGCTGAGCCGAACCCGCTTTGCAAAATCCGCCGGTGAATAACCGCGGTCCTTTCTGAACTGTCGGAACAGGCTTCGTGCGCTGACCTTGGCGACCGCCACCATTGCTTCAATGTCGACAGGTTTGTCCCAGTTGGCCTCGATGAATTCCTCGACCGCCTTTACCGCCATGGAGGAAGCCGGAAGCGGCTCGCGCAGCAGCAGATGCGTGAAATTGTGTCGGTGGCACATCAAGAACTTCATGATGATCATGCGTTCGACCTCGGCTGCGGCCAGGTCGGAGAAGAAGGCGCCGCGTTCATTGTAGTCGAGGGCAAACTGGAAGACGCGTCGGCGCAGTGCTTCCATCGCCGGTTGACGCACGTCAGTTTCGTCGAACACCAGATTTCGGCCGATATCCCGACCGACCAGGACACCGAGATAGCGCAGCAGGGCGTCGAACTCGATTCGCAGCCCGAGGTGACGCCAGCCGGAACGGAAATCCAGCTTGAAGGGCTCCTGCGCGCGCATGACGGGAGTCGAGGAGCCCGGCGCTATCGCTCCGGACTGCTGACCTCTCGCATAACGAGCCGATCCTTCGAGGTTGAAAATCTGCCGGACGAAAGTAGCTTCGCCGAATCCGACCGACACATCGCCGGATATACCGCAATAGGAAAGTCCGAGGCTGCCGATCTGCAAATGATTGGTGTCAATCGCAAAGGTGCGATTTTGCTTTCCGACATCGAAGCTGTTGGCTCCGTAAACGGCAAACAGCCGGTCCCGCACGAACGACGGATCGCTGGAGCGTACGACGGGAAAGTTGCTCAGAGGGGCCGAACGGCGGGACATGATTTTCCAGGTCCGGTTGATTCGCTGTTCGGATGACTAATGCGTTGGGAACTTTGAAACTCAAACAATCGATGGTTGACGCGATGGAGCAAGTCGCCGCTCGCGATGCGCAAATCATGCCAGCATCATCCAAATTCCGCCATGCAGATATCCGCGTTCAATCATCATTCTTGTCCAGGCTTGGCGGAATCCGGACATGCCTGTCGGCACGTGGTCTTAACCATCGCTAACTTCATTAACCTAGTTTGCCATCGAGCGCTCGCAATGGCGCACCGTTTGAAATCGACAGGCAGCCCGATGGCACAAGTAATCAATTTCCAGCAATTAGGACTCCCGAGTACAGCGTCGGGAGCGCGTTCGCCGAAAAAAATCGGCGCCCGCGGAAATGAGGCGGTGTCCGGTGAGGCCTACCAGCGATTGCCCGGAAAGGAAGACCTCTTTCGCGCGGTTCTGTTGCTCGACGTTGCGGCCCAGCAGGCGGACGTGCTCGTGAAGCACATAACCGACCCGTCACGACGGAAGAATTTCGAAGCGCAGATCGCGGCAATCCAACAGTTGCTGCAACTCGCGCGCGATCTGACCCTGAAACTCTAAGGTCGCTGCAACACCTCCGCGCGATTTCGTCGAAACATTGAAAGCCGAGACACCTCAACCTGGAGATTTCTGATCTCGATCGACCGAGCAAATACGGAAACCCGCGACGGGTTCCCGGCGAGCGCCCGTCCAATCCAGGCGCGCAATCGCCGCTTCGTCATCGATGCGTCTTGATCGTCATTCTCTGATCTTTCATTCCCAAATAAGAAAATAGCACCGTGAGCAATCCATCGTCGACCGCCAGCACCTCGTCCGGGTTGTTCGGCTTCTTCACCAACTGCCGTATCAACACCAAGATAATGATCGGCTTTGCCGTCGTGCTGGCGCTGCTGGCCGTGCTACCGGTAATGTCATATCAAGGTTTTGTCAGGGTCTCGGAAGGCTTCGGCGCCTTCAATCAGCGCGTCAAGGTGGCCGGTGAGGCCGGTCGTGGCTTCGCGGTGGTCGCTTCCGAAGTGAAGGCGCTCGCCGAGCAGACCGCGAAGGCGACGGGTGAGATTGGCCAGCAGATCACCGGTATCCAGGCGGCAACACAGGAATCCGTCGGTGCGATCAAGGAGATCAGCGGCACGATCGAACGGCTTTCCGAGATCTCCTCGACGATCGCGGCGGCAGTGGAAGAGCAGGGCGCGGCGACCCAGGAAATCTCCCGCAACGTGCAGCAGGCAGCCCAGGGCACCATGCAGGTGTCTTCCAATATCACCGACGTCCAGCGCGGCGCCACCGAAACCGGTTCGGCTTCCTCGCAGGTCCTGTCGGCGGCGCAAATGCTGTCCGGCGACAGCAACCGGCTCAAGACGGAAGTGGGCAAATTCCTGGCAACCGTGCGGGCCGCATAGCGCCCGCGTCTGGTGGAGGCGATTTCCGATGTTCACTCTTCGACATTCCGGACGCCCGCTGGAAATGACACCGAAGGCTGAGCGCATATGTAATCATGCGCTCGGCTCTTCACCACTTAGCCACGATGAGGAGTATTGGCGTACTCCCGAAAGTCGCGGTTTACCGTTGCGACCAGTGCAAGTGGATCGAAACGGAAGAGGAATAGGCGCATTACCGGTGCCGCGCCGCACCTGCGACAAATTAACCCGTCGGGTAAAATTTCGCTTTTCCCGAAACCCAAATCACCCGTATGACTCACGCCATCCTGTCCCCGGGCGAGGGGCGTTGGCCATCGTTACCGAACGCTGGGATGGGATGCGGTGGACGCGGCGGCATCGTGCGCGGGATGGGATCGCAGGGCGGGATAAACTCCGTGAGCGGCCTGGAACATGTGAACGAGCGGTGTCGATGCGTACGGCAAAAGCGTGTGGACCCGATGCCTCACTGGTAGGCGTCAAGTCTTGCGGAGGCGCTGCAGGTCCGACCGGGCCGGGGCGCCGGTTTCCGCGGGGCGACGGAGGCGACAAAGGCCAAAATTCTCCGGGGTGAGCGCGTGATAAGCCGTCAAGCCATTGCGCAGGGAATGTCGGATGTTCTCCGCTGCCCTGTATGCTCGTGTGCAGCCTTTTTCGTACGACTTCGCACACGAGACCGCAGGTGCAGCGCGCATCCGGCATTCCCTGCTCCCTCGTTGGAGGGAGAACGACAGGCAAACCTCGGGCAAATCGTGCCGCGAGAGCGCGGACGTGTATCTGGTGGTTGGAATGAATCGGAAAATAGATTCGTCGTCCCGGACAAGCGAGCATGGCGAGCGCTGATCCGGGACCCATCACGCCGCGGCGGCCGCAATTTAGCA
Organism: Bradyrhizobium sp.; assembly: GCF_030693485.1. GTDB lineage: Bacteria > Pseudomonadota > Alphaproteobacteria > Rhizobiales > Xanthobacteraceae > Bradyrhizobium. The sequence goes on from NZ_JAUYAN010000297.1 coordinate 12,283, forward strand.
CGCTGTTGGACGGCCTTCGCTTGACAACTGCGGCCGGTGATTCTGGGTCCCGGCTCAAGGCCGGGACGACGAGTGGAGAGGGCTGAAAAGGCATTGGCCTGCTGGCTACACCGGCCACAACGCCTTCACGATCGCATCCAGCCCGTCGGTCAGCGCCGCCGGTCCCGGCTGCAGGATCAGCGGCGATTTTATTTCGACGATGCGATCATGGGCGACCGCCGGAATCTCGCTCCAGCCCGGCCGCTTCCTGATCTTGTCGGGAACCACCTTCTTGCCGCACCACGATGCCAGGATCACATCGGGCGCAGCCGCACGCACCACGTCCGGCAAAATGATCCGGTCCCTGGCGGCCTGCTGAAACCGCAACTTCGGCAGCACGTCTTCGCCGCCGGCGATCGCGATCAGTTCCGAAACCCAGCCGATGCCGCTGATCAAGGGATCGTCCCATTCCTCGAAATAGACTTTTGGCTTTTTCGCGGGCCGGGGAGTGGACGCTATATTGGCGAGACGCTGCTCGTAGCCGGTGGCAAGCTGGCCCGCGCGCTCCGCTGCACCGACCAGCGCGCCCAAAGTGCGGATCATCGCGAGGATGCCCGCGATGTCGCGCTGGTTGAAGACGTGGATGGCGACGCCGGCGCGGACCAGATCGGCGACGATGCCGGCCTGCAAATCCGAGAAGGCCAGCACGAGGTCGGGCTCGAGCGCCAGGATCTTCGGGATGTCCGCCGAGATGAAGGCCGACACCCGCGGCTTCTCGCGCCTGACCCGCGGCGGCCGCACCGCATAGCCGGAGACCCCGACGATGCGGTCCTGTTCGCCGAGCAGATACAGCGTCTCCACGGTCTCTTCGGTGAGGCAGACGATCCGGCGGGGAGGGTACTGGCGCATGGAAAAGCATATGGCGAATTACAGTCGCGTTGTCACGGGCGCCATTACCTCTGAGGTCGTTGCCTGAATTACCTGCCTCATCCATGCTCGCAAGGAATCGCGTGCAAGAAACTGCAAGAAACTGCAAGAAACTGAAAGAACGGGAGTGCCCATGACGCTGCTCGACAAAGTGAATTCGATGAAGATGCCATTCGCGGAATTGAAGGGCGTGGTCTTCACCGAAGCTGAGAAAGACCGCGTGGTGGCGCGGATGCTGGTGCGCCCCGATCTCTGCACGCTGCATCACACGATCCACGGCGGCGCGGTGATGGCGTTCGCGGATTCGGTCGGCGCCGCCGCGACCGTGATCAACCTGCCCGAGGATGCCAAGGGCACCACCACGATCGAGAGCAAGACCAATTTCATCGGCGGCGCCAAAGAGGGAATGACTGTTATCGCGACCGCGACGCCGGTGCACCGGGGCCGCCGCACCCAGGTTTGGCAGACACGACTGGAAACCGCGGACGGCAAGTTGGTCGCCGTGGTGACTCAGACCCAGATGGTTCTATAATACCGGTTGAACTTGAGTTCATTCGTTAACAGAAAATCATGTTGGTGAACGCCTTGGTTGCGACATTCTGCCGATATTTCAGGCAGATAGCGGGCTTGAATTTCATGGTGCGATGCACAATATCTGTCGTCTAGGGATTTGACGCCTCCTCGAAGGGCTATCCAAGAGGAGTAATGAAATGAGCTACGACACCATGACCCGTCCGACCGCCGCCCGTGGCAGCGTCCGGACGCTGCGCCAGCAGGAAGAGCTGCCGCTGCTGCGCGACCATCTGCTTCGGCTCGATCCAGAGAGCCGCCATGACCGCTTCCACGGCTTCATGGATGAGAGCTTCATCGAGCGCTATGCCGCCAAATGCGCCGACGACGGCACCGTCATCATCGCCTACATCGAGGATGGCGTGGTGCGGGGCGCCGCCGAGCTGCATCCGCCAGGTCGATCGCCGGATTCCCAGCCCGAGATCGCCTTCAGCGTGGAGGCAACGGTGCGCCGGCAGGGCGTCGGCAGCATCCTGTTCAAGAAGCTGATCGCGGAGGCGCGAGCCAAGGGCTACCGCTCGCTGCGCATCACCACGGGCGCGCAGAATCAGGCGATGCGGGCGCTGGCGCACAAGTTCGGTGCAAACCTGAAGTTCCGGCACGGCGAATCCACCGGAAGTATCGATCTGGAGCCGCAGGCGCAGCCGATGCCCGCGAGGGCGGCGATCGCGACGCCGGTCGACGCCGCACGCGCCATGGCCAGCGTCAACCGCGTCTACTGGAAGATGCTGATGCGGATGTATGGCTGGGGCCGGACCGCCTGATAGGCCACCGACAGCAAAAACCCTTCGCCGATCTCTGATCTGCGAAGGGTTCTTGATATCAGCAAGCGAAGGTCAGGTGCCGGTGCGCTTGTCGTTGCCGAATTTCCGGACGATACGGCGCTCGACCACGATCGAGCGCTGCGCGCCCTGTTCGCCGGCAATGACGCGGGTGACCGAACGTCCCAACACCGGCCGTGCCGCCTTCTTCACCTCGGCCTGAACGGCCTCGATCGGCAGCCCCATCAGCGACGCCGCGATCTCCGCCTGTGCGTCCAGGTCGTCGGTGATGCCGACAGCGGCGAAAATCGCCTCTTCCAGCGTCGGCGGGTCGCGCCGCACGCGTCTGGTGCCGTACTTGGTATTCCAGTCTTGGCTCATTGGGGCCTCGCATCTCGATGCCGGATACCTAAGTGCCCTTATGTTGCATTGCAATATGCAATTGGTATGGCAAACCAGCCATGCGTTCACAATTTCTCCAGCCTGCTCGCGCGGCTACGGCACTGAATCGGCCGCGCCGGCAAGATCCAGCGGCTGCTGCGGCCAGCGTTTCAGCGCGGCGCGACCGATATCGGTCAGCACATAGATGCCGCGCTCGGCACGGTCGAACCAGCCATAGACGTTGCTCAGCAGGATTTTCGGCGCATCCGGTATCTCCGGCCTGAGGTCGCGCACCCGCCGCGGCCCCGCCGACAGCGCCGAGGCGCAGGCCAGCGCCTGCTGGCGGTAGGCCGTCATGATCGGGGCGCGGGTGCTGCCGCCGAGCGCAGGATCGCCCTTGCGCCGCCGGTGTTCGGCGACCAGCCGCGAGCGCTTCTTCGGATTGCGGCGCGGGCTGCTCTCGGGCGGCTTGACCAGCACCTCGACGTCGCCGCCAGCGGTGACCGCCAGCATGCCGAAGCCGAGCCGGCGGCACAGATTGCGGTAGCGCGCGTCGCTCTCGCGGCCCTTGCCGCGCGCCGACATCCGGGCGGCCAGCCAGACCTCGTCGGCGGCGGCGGCGCGATCGACTGCCTGCAGCACCAGTTCAAGATTGAAGGAAAGTTTCAACTCGCCGATCACCACGATCGGCGGTTCGTCGCCGCTCAGCGCCACCAGGTCGCAGCCGCCGACCTCGCCCTTGACGGTGAAGCCGAGCTTCTCGAGGAAGCGTTTAACGGGCAGATAGAGCGCGGTTTCCAAGGGAACTCCAATGCGGGCGCCGGCGTCGCCTGCGCGACTCAGTGGCGCCAGTTTAGCCTGAATTGCGATTCGGGGATTTGATCAAAGGTCGTCAGAGCGCGTAGCATGGTGCCGGGACAAGACGGTTAGCGTCGGATCGGGTGCCCGCGAATCCAGGGGAGGCGCGGGTCGCGCTGCAATTCGTCGAGGCCGGAGCGGCCATGCTGCAGGGACTCTACAAGGTCGAGATGAAAACGGTGCACGGTTCGCGCCGCGGCGTGCTCTATTGCCGTGACGGCAAGATGCTGGGCGGCAATTCGGCTTTCGCGTTCATCGGCACCTACCAGGAAGCAGAAGGCGAGGTGACGGTCGAAATCTCGGCGATGCGCCACTACGATGATCCCAATTACCAGCCGCTGTTCAAGACCGACACGATCACGCTTTCGCTGAAGGGCAGGCAGCAGGGCGAGCAGTATTTGTTCGAAGGCGGCGCGGCGCAATTGCCCGGCGTGACCTTCAACTCGGTGATGACCCCGATCAGCGAAGCCGCCGCCCCGCCCGCGGTTGCGTCCGGACCCGACGGTATCGCCAACGGCCTTTATTCGATCCACATCCGGATGCTCGACGGCATCGATGGCGGCAATACCGGCGTCATGGTGCTGCATGACGGCCGGATCCGCGGCGGCGACGCCTTCTTCGACTATATCGGCGCCTACACAAGCGCCAACGGCAGGTGGAAAGGCGAATTGATCAACCATGAGCATACGCCGAGCCAAGGCGAACGGCCGGTGTTCGGCGGCTATGAGGTCGGCATCGGCTTTTCCGGCACCTATACCGATGACGGCGCCGTCGGGGAGGCCACGGCGCTGGCCGGCAAGCGCAGCATCCGCTTCAGCGCGGTGTTGAAAAAGCTGGCAGAGGCGTGAGGGTCAGACCCGTCCACTCACCGGAAGCAGCGCGCCGGTCACCGCGCTGGCGGTGTCGCTGACCAGAAACAGGATCACTTCGGCCAGTTCCTGCGGCGTCACCCATTTGGCGAAATCCGCCTTCGGCATGCTGGCGCGATTGGCTGTTGTGTCGATGATCGACGGCAGCACTGCGTTGACGGTGATCTTGCCCTTCCATTCGGCGGCGAGCGCCTCGGTGAGGCGATGGACGCCGGCCTTGGAGGCGGCATAGGCGCCCATGCCGGCGCCGGCCTGCAGCGCGCCGATCGCGCCGATATTGACGATCCGGGCCGAGGCAGAGACGGCCAGATGCGGGATCGCGGCGCGCGACGCATTCAGCGCGGTCAACACGTTGAGCGCATACATGTGCTGCCAGGTTGCCGGATCGCCCTCGGCGACCGCCTCGAAAGCAAAGCCGCCGGCGATGTTGACCAGCGCATCGAGCCTGCCGAAATGCGCGGCGACAGCGTCGATCGCCTTGGTGGCTTCGGCCGCATCGGAAAGATCGACGTCGCCGAGTGCGATCCGGTTCGCCGTCGCCGGGATCTGCGACGCCGCGTAGTCGAGACCCGCCACCCGCGCGCCCCGCGCCAGCGCGGCTTCCACCACCACCCGTCCAAGCGCGCCCGAGGCGCCGGTCACGACAACGACTTTTCCGTCCATGATGGCTCTCCCGGGGGCGATACTATCCGCAATGCGAATTTCATTTGCAACGCTTCGAGAACATTGCGGATGCGCTCGATGACGAGCGCAAGGTACCGTATTGTTACGGTAGCCGATCGATAAAATTTGTAGGAGTTCTGTAAGCGGACCGCAGAAATTTCCAGCTAGCCTTCGCATGACCCAATCAATGGGCAGGGGCGTACTGCTATGGGAAATCTACCCGACCACGGTTTACCGCTTGTTCAGCTTAAGGAGCAGCGCCGGGATCTGATTGTCGCGCTGCAAAATCGTAACGGTCCGATCAATAGCTGGGAGCTGATGCAAATCGCTGCGGTCCAGCAGGCCATCTCGGCCTTCGAGGACGTCATCGCCGATCTCGACGCGGAAGCGGAAATGGAAGCTGCGGCCTAGTCGAAAGGCTCGCGAAGTTGTCGCCGCGCAGGCTGCGGCGGCATATCTCGAATCAGGATTCCAGATAGCGCGCCTTGAGTTCAGCGCGTTCTGCCGCTCCGACGCGCAATCCCTCGCTGAAATAGTTTTCGAGCGTGCCGTAATCGGCGCTGATCGCCTCGAAGGCGGCGGCGAGGAAGGAAGCTTCCACCGACGCCAGCACCTGTTTCACCTCCTCAGGGAGATCGCTGCTGGCGGTGGGGTCGCGCCGGTAGAAGCGGTTGGTGAGCAGGTAATCCTCCGATATCAGATTGTCAGGCACGTCAAGCGCATGCAGGATCAGCGCGCAGGCGAACCCGGTGCGATCCTTGCCGGCGGTGCAGTGGATCACCAGCGGCGCGTGGTCGCCGACCAGGTGGGTGAACAGCGCCCGAAAGGCGGGCGTATTTTGACGCACGTAGTTGCGGTAGGAATCCCGCATCACCTCCAGCGCATCGGTCGTTGACAAGGGCACGCCGGTAGCGAGCCGCGCGCGCAGCGCGGCGACCACGGTCGGCTCGACCGGCAGCGAATGGACCTCGATCTCCTCAACGCCGCACATCGCGGCAACGCGCTCCTCGGCGCCGCGGAAATCGAAGGCGCGCCTGACGCCGAGGTCGCGCAGCACCTCGATATCGGCGTCCGTGAGGTGGCCGAGATGGTTGGAGCGGAAGATCTTCCGCCAGCGGACGGCGCGGCCGTCGCGGGCGGGATAGCCGCCGAGGTCGCGGAAATTGCTCGCTCCGGAGAGATTGAGGTGACGGGCAGGGGAATCTGACATTGGATCAGCTTAGGCCATCCCGTGCGGTGGAGAAAAGACGGAACAGGCATATCGCCTGACGGGACGGGTCCGGTCTATACTTGCTTTTCCGGAGGGGCGAGGATGAATCGACGCAAGATCATTGTTATCGGTGCGGTACTGGGGGTTGCCGCGGCCGGCGCTTCGCCCGCGCTGGCGCAGACGCAGACGACCTTTCAGAACTATCGCTGCGCCGATGGTTCCCAGTTCATTGTCGGGTTTTTCCAGTACGACAAGCGCGCACATCTGCAGATCGACGGCAAAGCGGTGACGCTCGGCAAGCGCGTGGCCCTGTCGGGCTCCCGTTACTCGGGCGGCGGCGTTACCTTGACCATCGGCAAGGCCGGTACCAGGCTCAAGCACGCCAAACGGCCGGTGACCGCGTGCGGGATCATTTGAAAAAGGGCCGAAACGTTTTCGTTTCGACCCTTTTTCCGTTCATTTGATCGCACCAGCCAACGCCGGTACCTCAGCGTCGCGTCCGCACCCGGCATCAGCGCTCACGCACCGGCTTGGTGTCCTGGATCGCAGCGTCATGGTACCAGGCGCCGCCGACGGCAATCTCGCTGGCGCGCGACACGGCAAGGTCGGTGATGGCCTTGGCCTCGTCGTAGCGGCGGCCCCCGAGTGCCGAGCGGCCCCCGGCAGGGAATTGGTAGATCCTGGCGGACCCGTGGTCCAAACTCGTATTCATCTTCGTCTCTCCTGATGCGCGGCGCGCAGGGGATAATGGTGCGCCCGACTCGTTCTCGGATGGTTACTGATCCCGATATCGTTGCTGCCGTCGGCAAGTGCAACATGATCAAAACAAAGCCACTGTCTGTATAGATCTTGGGCATTTCCTTTTTTGCTCACAAACCAGCAGCGGCCGGGTGGCCAATGCCCGAGCCGACGGCAAGTGGCCGACATGGCGAGGGTTCGGCACCGAATGGTGACGACGGATGGCGCGGATTTAATCCGGACGAGCAGTGGCTTGCCGGTTGCTGTCTTATCAGGCGGATTTCACATCTAAGTCGGGTACTCCGGGTCTTGGTCGACGAGCCAGACCGCGCGACTTTGCCGCACCCAAAATCCCGTTATTTTCGCCGGCGAGGCAGAGATTTCTCCCTTCCAGCCGTGCCCCGGGTTTCGACGACTGGCACTTTAATTGCTCGGAAGGAGTGGCCGATGGCGGCCGGGTACGCGTGTGGTGGCCAACAGGGTCTCGGTTTCCGCACCTTTCGCATCATCAAAATGAGAGAACTCAATGACAAAGTACAAGCTCGAGTATATCTGGCTCGACGGATATACGCCGACGCCGAATCTGCGCGGCAAAACCCGGATCAAGGAATTCGATTCGTTCCCGACCCTGGAGCAGCTCCCGCTGTGGGGTTTTGACGGCTCGTCGACCATGCAGGCGGAAGGCAGGAGCTCGGATTGCGTGCTCAAGCCAGTCGCGCTTTATCCGGACGGCGCCCGCACCAACGGTGTTCTGGTGATGTGTGAAGTCATGATGCCGGATGGCGTCACCCCGCACGCGACCAACAAGCGCGCCACGATTCTCGACGACGCCGGCGCCTGGTTTGGTTTCGAGCAGGAGTATTTCTTCTACAAGGACGGTCGTCCGCTCGGCTTCCCGACCGCCGGCTACCCCGCACCGCAAGGTCCGTATTACACCGGCGTCGGCTATTCCAACGTCGGTTCGGTCGCCCGCGAAATCGTCGAGAAGCACCTCGATCTCTGCCTCGCCGCTGGTATCAACCACGAAGGCATCAACGCCGAAGTCGCCAAGGGCCAGTGGGAATTCCAGATCTTCGGCAAGGGCTCCCGGAAGGCCGCCGACGAAATGTGGATGGCCCGCTATTTGTTGCAGCGGCTGACCGAAGCCTACGGTATTGACGTCGAGTATCACTGCAAACCGCTCGGTGACACCGACTGGAACGGCTCGGGCATGCACGCCAACTTCTCGACGAAGTATCTTCGCGAGACTGGCGGCAAGGCGTACTTCGAGGCGCTGATGGCAGCGTTCGAGAAGAATCTCATGGACCATATTGCCGTCTATGGGCCCGACAATGACAAGCGCCTGACCGGCAAGCACGAAACCGCGCCCTGGAACAAGTTCAGCTACGGCGTGGCCGACCGCGGCGCTTCGATCCGCGTGCCGCACTCGTTCATCAAGAACGATTACAAGGGGTATCTGGAAGACCGTCGCCCGAACTCGCAAGGCGACCCCTACGAAATCGCTTCGCAGATCCTGAAGACGGTCGCCGAAGTTTCGATCGCCGCCAAGTCGGTGGCGGCCTGAAAGCTCGACCGACGGCCCGGAGCGGGGCGTCCGGGCCATCGATCTGATCCGCCACGGCCATGCCTCGGCGGATCATTTCGTTTTGGCCCGCTCCAAATCCGTTTCCACGCCGGCGCGATCCACGCTAGATAGCGCTATTGCATCGCATGGCCGGGGGACGCGGGTTTTTGCTGCAAGGTTTCTGCAAGGTCAGGTTTCAGGTCGATGACACGGTCGGCCGCAGCGTGATGTATGCCAATGGCGGCAGCATGCCCGGCGGCAACTCGACGTTCGCGCACTACGGCACTTATAGCGAGGTCGACGGCGTCGTCACCTCGGAGATTACCAGCCACCGCCACAACGATGATCCCAACTACCAGTCGCTGCTGGGCTCCGACATTGCCACGATCGACGTCCGCGGCAGCGCGATCGGCAATATTTATCATTTCAAGGGCGGTTCGCCGCAGATGCCGGGCGCGGTGTTCCGTTCGGTCATGACCCCGATCGCGGACGAGATCGTGGCGCCCAGGGATGCGGTCGGCGAGGGCGGCATCGTCAACGGGCTTTATTCCGTTCACATCAGGATGCTTGACGGCGTCGATGGCGGCCTCACCGGCGTGATGCTGCTGCATGACGGCCGTATCCTCGGCGGCGATGCGTTCTTCTACTATCTCGGCGTCTATAGCTCGGCGAATGGCAGGTGGCGGGGTGAAATCCTCAATCAGGAGCACACGCCGGCCAAGAGCGAGCATCCGATTTCCGGCGGTCACGAGGTCGGCATCGGCTTTGCCGGCACCTGCGACAACAGCGGCGCGCTGCTGGAGGCGACCGCACTGGCGGGCAAGCGCAGTCTTCGCTTTACCGCGGTGCTCAAGCTGATGCAGCCGGCATAGGCCGATGGCAAAAATGGTCCGGGTACTCTCGACGCTGGCCCTCAAGGGCGCGGTGGGCAATCTTGCCGCACGGTTTGAAACGGAAGGCGGGGCGCGCATCGATGCCGATTTCGCCCCGACACTGGCGCTGCTGGAACGCCTGCGCGGAGGCGAGGGCGCTGACGTCGTGATCCTGACCAAGCAGGCGCTCGACGATCTCGCCGCGCAGGGAACGGTAATCGCGGCGAGCTGCGCCGATCTGGCGCGGTCCTTTGTCGGCATCGCGGTCAAGGCCGGCGCCGAGCATCCCGATATTGCGACGGAAGCCGCACTTCGCGCGACGTTGCTCGGGGCGCGCTCGGTGGCCTATTCGCGCCTCGGCGCCAGCGGCATTTTCTTCACGCAACTGATCGCGCGCATGGGCATCGCTGCCGACATCAACGCCCGCGCCAAAATCATTCCGCAAGGCTTTACCGCTGAATTGCTGGTGTCTGATGCGGCCGATCTCGCGGTGCAGCAGATCAGTGAATTGAAGCTGGTGGGCGGCGTCGAGGTGGTCGGGCCGATTCCGCGCGAGATGCAAAGACCGGCGATATTTTCCGCCGGTCGCCTCGCGGCGTCGAACAACGTGGCGCCATCCGACCGGCTCTTGAAGTTCCTGGCATCGCCCGAGGCGGTTCCGGCGCTGAGGGAATCCGGGCTGGAGCCATGATCAGTCCTTGATCAGGACGACGCCGGCGATCAGCAGCGCTGCGCCCGCGAGGCGCGAAATGCTGACCGGATGCGACGCCAGTCCGAACGCGCCGAAATGGTCCAGCGTGATGGCGATGGCCATCTGGCCCGCAACCACCAGCGCGATCAGCGTTGCCGCGCCGAGTGAGGGCAGCAGCAGGATCATCAGCAGGATGAACACGCCGCCGAGCACGCCGCCCGACCATGCCCACCACGGCGTATCGGCCACGGCCTTCCACGATGGCAGCCGTTCGCCGAGCGCGAACAGCACGACGATCATCGTCAACAGGCCGGCGACATAGCTGACGAAGCCTGCCCAGGCGGGTGAGCCGAGCGCGATCCGCAAGGCGCCGTTCAGCACCTGTTGCACGGCCACGCTGACGCCGGCGGCGAGCGCGAGCACATACAGGAAAATGGCTTGCACGTGGTCCTCCAATCGATTCGACGGCTTCTGCGAATGCCGGATGTACCGGTTTCTCCGGCAATGCTATGTCGAAAGCCTGATTCGACAGAGTACCCGCAGTGCTGGACCGGACTTTACAAGGCTGAGTACGGCGTCAACGACGCGTTCGGACGCAGCGTGATGTGCATGCATGCCGGCAAGCAGCTGGCGGCAATTCAGCGACCGCAGCCCTGAAACTGATGCGCCCGGCGTAACGGCGCCCGGCTTCGGCCGATGGCGGTCGACGCAAGCGATGCTACCGAATCAGGACGCTCCGTCTGTTGCGTCTCCCACGAAAACCACCTAGCGTCTGCCGATGACGCAACCCAAGCGTGGATATGCCATCTGTACCACGCCAAGGTCGGGCAGCAATTATTTGTGCGAACTGCTGGATTCGACCGGCACGCTGGGTAACCCCATCGAGTATTTCAGTCCGGCTGCGCTGCGGGTCCGCGGCTTGCCCGAATTTTCGGGAGATCGCGAGGCGCGGCTCAGGCAGGCGCTTTGCCTGGGTGCGACCAGCAACGGCATCTACGGCCTGAAGCTGTTCGTCGATCATTTCGACGACATGGCGCGAACGCACTGGATCTCCAAATTGCCCGCACTCAGTTTCGTCTATCTGACCCGGGAGGATGTGCTGGGGCAGGCGATTTCGGCCGCCAGGGCCGACCAAACCCGGCGCTACAGGTCGACGCAGCCGGCCGCTGGCCCCAGCGTCTACGATGCGCGTGCGATCCGGGCCAATTTGAATTATCTGGTTACGGCCGACGCTCGCTGGCGGGCGTTCTTTGCCCGCAACGGGCTGGCGCCGCTGCTGCTGACTTACGAGCGTGTCGCTGATGATCCTCTCAGCGCCATCACTGCCATCGCCGCTCGCCTGGATCCTGACGGGAAAATCGAAATCGACCGGACGAAGGTCTCGCTGAAAATCCAGCGAGACGCCGAGACGCTGGCCTGGCGCGAGCGCTTTGTCCGCGAGCATGGTGATCCCGGCTATCTTGACCGCCCGAGGCCGCCATCGCCGTTCTGGACGCCGCTGCGCAGCGCCATCAAGGGCGTCGTGATGGGGCGCTGCGGGAAGCGATAGCGCGAACCGCCCACCTCCAGTCGTCGTCCGCCTACGCAGCGCGGACCTCGAAGAGGAAGCGGTTGAACTGGCCGGCCAGATCGCGAGATTGCGACGACAATTGTTCGGCGGCGCCGAGCACCTGATTGGCGGCCGAGCCGGTGTCATCGGCGGCGCTTTGCACGCCAGAAATGTTCGCGTTCACTTCCTGGGTGCCGCGCGCGGCTTCCTGGACGCTGCGCGAGATTTCCCGCGTCGCCGATCCTTGTTCCTCGATGGCGGACGCAATCGCGATGCCGATCTGGTCGATCTCGGTGATGACGTCGACCACGTTCTTGATCGCCTGCACGGTTTCGTCACTCGCGGCCTGAATGGCTGCGATCTGTTCGGATATTTCGGTGGTGGCTTTGGCGGTCTGGCCAGCCAGCGATTTCACCTCGGAGGCCACCACGGCAAACCCGCGTCCGGCGTCGCCGGCGCGTGCCGCCTCAATGGTGGCGTTCAGCGCCAGCAGGTTGGTGTGGGCTGCGGTGCTCTGGATCAACGTCACGATGTCGCCGATCTTCTGCGCGCCCTCGGCCAGCGAACGCGCGGTATCGCCGCTGCGGCGGGCATTGTCGACCGCGCGCGCCGCGATCTCGGTGGATTGCGTGACCTGACGTACGATTTCCGAAATCGATGAGGTCAGTTCTTTGGTGGCGCTGGCGACCGTCTGCACGTGGGTCGAGGCCGCAACAAGTACGGGGCTTGACGCGATTTCCGATAGTTGAATTGATTTGCCCGTCCGGGGTCGATTTGTTGAATTGCTTCAACAATTTTGGTCTTCTGGTCGATGGCGTTGAAGCTGACGGTCAATCGTGTCTTACTCACTGCAAGGTCAACCGGAGCCCTCGACAACATGAGCCTCTTGAACAATCCATTCGATCCCGCGCGCGAGGCGGCTCTGGTCACCGGCGCGGGCAACGGCATCGGCCGTGCCATCGCGCAAGCGCTGGTCGGGGAGGGCGTGCGAACCGTGTTTGCCGACATCAACCCGGATACCGTCGCGGCTGCGATCAAGGCCTCGGCGCGACCGGAGCTGGCCTCGGCCTTCGTCGGTGACCTCGCGGATCGGGCCGCCTGCGATGCGCTGCTGGCGCATGCGCGGTCGGCGGTCGGGCGGGTGACGCATTTCGTTCACAGCGCGTCGCCGCCGCGGCGCGAGGCCGATCATGCCATGGGCGTCAGCGACGAGATCTGGGCGCAGATGCGCGCGGTCAACGTCGATGCCGGTTTTCATCTCGCGCGCGAACTGGCGCGCCCGCTGATCGCAGCGAAAGAACCCGGCTCGTTCCTGTTCCTGACCTCGCTTCATGCCGGCACGCCGCGCAATCTGCCGCACTACTCGACATCGAAGGCGGCGCTCGCCATGCTGGTCAAGGAACTGGCGAAGACATGGGGCCGCTACGGCATCCGCGTCAACGCGCTGGTGCCCGGCGCCATCGCCGCCGGCGGCTTTGTTGCCGATCCGGCATTGGCCAGACACATCCCGCTCGGCCGCCTCGGGCAGGCCGCGGACCTGGCGCCGATGGCGCTGGCGGTGTTGTCGAACAAGGTGTCGGCCTATGTCACGGGAGCGGCCATCGTGATCGACGGCGGGCTGGCGCTGACGAACTGGTTCGAGCCGCCCGACCTCGGCGATCTCTGAAAGCGCAGCGTTCGATGCCGGTTCACATCTGCAGCACGTGCGGCACCTCGTATCCGGGGACACCCGAGCCGCCGCGTCACTGCCGGATCTGTGACGACGAACGCCAGTACGTGCCGCCGGGTGGACAGGCCTGGACGACACCGGAAAAACTTGGTCGCGGACACGTCAATGCATGGCGGCAGCTCGAGACCGGCCTGTTCGAAATCCACACATGGCCGCAATTCGGCATCGGCCAGCGCGCCCTGCTGTTGCGCACCGCGGAAGGCAACATCCTGTGGGACTGTCTCGCCTTGCTGGACGACGCCACCGAGGCGCTGATCCGGTCATTGGGCGGCCTGCATGCGATCGCGATCTCGCACCCGCATTATTACACCAGCATGCAGGATTGGGCGCGCCGCTTCGATTGCCCGGTCCATCTGCACGCTGCGGATTCGGAATGGATCGTGCGTCCCGATCCCGCGGTTCGCGGCTGGCATGGCGAAACAATGGAAATCGCTGATGGCGTGACGCTGCTCCGGATCGGCGGCCACTTTGCCGGCGGCACGGTGCTGCACTGGGCTGACGGCGCGGAGGGGCGCGGCGCGATCCTGAGCGGCGATATCGTGCAGGTGGCGGCGGATCTCAGCCGCGTCTCGTTCCTCTGGAGCTATCCCAACATGATGCCGCTGTCAGGCACAACGGTTCGCCGCATCGCCGACACGCTCGCGGCCTGGAAGTTCGACCGGATCTACGGCGCGTTTCCGAGGCGCCAGGTGATGAACGGCGGCGCGGGCGCCGTGGAGCGATCGGCGGCGCGGTATGTTGAGTTGCTGAAGGAAGATCAGGCCTAGCACGAACGAGGCGATCGCAGGCGCCCGACAGGCCACTGAAGCGACAACGCCACCAGGCCCAATATTGCCTGGTGGCGTTGTGCTTAAAACCGGACAATGCAATCCCCCGGTAGATATGGGTCTGCCCGGAAGCGCAAAGGTTCAACGGATCAGTTGTCGGACTGGCGCGATTTGGTTGCGCGGGGAACCAGGCGGATCGCAATCAGGGAACTTGCGTGGGGAACACAGCGGGTTCCCATGCGTTTGGTGTGTTCACGCACCGTTTGCGCAGAGGTCACGCCTTGCTTCAGAGTTCATCGATCCTCATCCCAGGCCGAACCGTCTGGAAGCGATGTGAAGCGAGCCGGGTAGCTGTCCTCAATGACGCCGCGGCGTATTTCGGCGCGCTCAGGGACGCGCTGCTGCTGGCCGAGCGGCAGGTGCACATTCTCGGCTGGGACATTCACTCCGAAACGCCGCTGGTCGGGCCGTCCGGCCGCGCCGATGACGGATTGCCGATCGCGCTCGGTCCCTTTCTGACCGGGCTGCTCAAGGTTAAGCCGGAATTGCAGATCAACATTCTGGTCTGGGATTTCGCCACGCTGTATGCCGTCGAGCGGGAGTGGAATTCCGCCGACAAGTTCACCGCGGGATGTGAGGGTCGAATCCGGTTCTGCCTGGACTCCAGTCTTCCGCTGGGGTCGTCCCAGCATCAGAAAATCGTGGTCATCGACAACGCGATTGCCTTTTCCGGCGGGCTCGACCTGACGATCCGGCGCTGGGACACCAGCGAGCATCTCGCCGAGCATCCGCTTCGCCGCGATCCCGACGGCAAGCCTTACGCGCCCTTCCACGATGTGCAGTGCATGGTCGAAGGCGAGGCCGCCGCCGCGCTCGGCGAAATCGCGGCCGCGCGATGGGCCGCTGCCGGTTGCGTCGTGGAAGGCAGCGAAACCGTCGCGGGCGATCGCTGGCCCGCATCGGTGCCGGCAGGGACGAGGCAGATCCAGGCCGCGATCGCGCGGACCGAGCTGCGAACCGCGTCGCAAGTGGAGGTCGATGAAGTGGCCCGCTTGTTCGAGGCCTCGATCAATGCGGCGAGCCGCTTCATCTACATCGAGAACCAGTTCACCAGCGCCACCGAGATCGCCGAGATGCTGGCGCAGCGGATGGCCGACGTGCCGTCGCTGCGCGTTCTCATCGTGACGCCGAAGGCGCATTCGTCGTGGCTGGAATCGCAGGCGATGCAGGGCGGCCGCGGCGGCTTCATGGATCCGTTCGTCGCGGCCGGCGTCGCCGACCGGCTGCGCATTCTCTATCCGGCCGTGGCGGACGAGGAATCCTCGGCGGCGGTGATGATTCACAGCAAGGTTATGATCGTCGACGACGGATTTTTGCGGATCGGCTCGGCCAATCTCAATAACCGCTCGATGGGAGCGGATACCGAATGCGATCTGGCGTTCGAGGCCGATGGCGACGAGCATTCTGAATTCATCCGCGACCAGCGGCGCCGGTTGATCGGACATTTTTGCGGGGTGGACGGGGATACCATCGCTGAGAACGAGGACGACCTGCTCGGATTCCTCGATCGCCATGCGGCGGCAGGTACCGGCAGGGCGCTGCTGCCGATCGAATGCGAGCCAACTCCGGTCGGCGCGGTCGCCGACATCATCCAGCCGATCGCCGATCCGAAGCGTCCGCTCAACCTGGCGCGAACAGCGCGACGGATGTGGACCCCACGCACCGTGCTGGCGGTGGCCGGCACCGCGGCTGCGCTCGCCGGCCTGGCGCTGGCCTGGCACACCACCTCGCTGCGGGATTTTACCGATATCGGCTATGTCGCGTCGGGGATTTCGCGTTACGCGCAGTCGGCCTTCGCTCCCGTGTTCGCGGTGATGGCGTTCGTGCTTGGCGGGCTGGTGGTGTTCCCGGTGTTGGTGCTGATCGCCGCCACGGCTGCCGCGCTGGGGCCCGGGATCGGCGCCCTCAGCGCCTTCGCTGGTGTGCTCGCGAGTTCGCTGCTGCTGTTCATGATCGGCCGCTTTCTCGGCCACAAGCGGCTGCAATCGCTGCTCGGCGCTCGCGCGTTGCGGGTGCAGCGCCGCATCGTCGGCAAGGGCGTGGTTGCGGTGGCGATGATACGGATGGTGCCGGTTGCACCATTCTCGCTGGTCAACGTGCTGGCCGGCGCCAGCCAGTTGCGGTTGACCGATTTCCTGATCGGCACAGTGATCGGCATGGCGCCCGGCATCATCGCCATGGCGGCGGTCGGCGCCCAGATCGCGGATTTTGCACGGAACGCCTCGTGGTCGAACGCGGCGCCGCTTGGCCTGACAATCCTGCTGTGGATCGCGCTATGTCTCGCGGTGCAGTTCGTGGTGACGTGGTGGAGCGGACGCCGCGCGTGACGGAAACCATCCGCATCATGACGTGGAACGTGCACGGCACGTTCAACCTCAATCCGGATTTCGACCTTGACGGCGTCTCCTCGATCATCCGCAAATGGTCGCCCGACGTGGTCGCGCTGCAGGAGGTCGACTCGCGCGGGCGCAAGGACGATGTGTTCGGCATGCTGGCGGACGTGGTCGGCGAACACCGCGTCGCCGCCCGCTCGATCGCCACCGAAGACGGCGACTACGGCCAGGTGCTGATCAGCCGCTGGCCGTTCGCCGCCGAGCCTGTTGTGACCGACGTGTCCTATCAGGAGCGCGAGCCGCGCCGGGCGATCTCGGCGGCGATCCGCGCGCCGATCGGCGAGGTGACCGTGGTGGCCACCCATCTCGGCCTCTCCATGCACGAGCGCTACGCGCAGGCGCGGGCGCTCGCCGCACTGGTGGATGCGCCGCGAACCGTCGTGGTCGGCGATTTCAACGACTGGTTCTGGGTGATGTCGGTGCGGCGGGTGCTGGCGGCGCGCTGTCCGGTGCGGACGCGGCTGCGGACCTTTCCCTCACGGCTGCCGATGCTGCGGCTCGACCGCATCTACGCCACGTCGAATGGAATCATGGTCAAGGCGTGGACCGACCGCGCGGCGCGGGCCTATTCGGATCATCTGCCGGTGCTGGCGGATGTCGGATTTACCTAACGCAGCGGCATCGGCGGCCGCACGATCGGTTCGTCATCCTCGGTCCGGGCCGAGGCCTGCGGGGGTGGCGGCGCCGATAGCGTCGACGCTGCCGGGTAAGCCGGTTGCGGCAATGGTGCGGGTGCGGCGGCCTGCGTGGGCGGATAGGCCGGCAACGGCCGGTGCGGCGGCGCTGCGGCCGTTCGCGGCGGCGGCGCTGTTGTCCTTGGCCGCGGATTTGGCGCGGCAGGCTTGATCTCGGCAGGTTTGGCCTCGGATGTTCTGGTGGCTTCGCGGGCCATCGCCTGCTGACTCGTCTTGAGCTCGGCGATGCCGGCCTTGAGCCCTTCGACCTGCTGCGCCATGGCCGCGAGATCGCGCGCCATCGACTCCAGCTTCGCCGTATCCGGGGAGGGCGCCGCAGCGGCTGGTGCCGCACTTTCCCGAGGTTGGGCCGGAGCGGCAGATGCCGCAGGGGTCTGCTCTGCTACGGATAGCTGAGCGGCAGGCGTATCGGCCGGTCCCGGGAGAGCAGCCGTTTCCGCCGGTGGCGACGAGGTGATGGCGAAACTCGGTACCCAGCCCGCGATCATCCGCGTTGCCGCATCGCCATGGTTCTGCCAGGCGGCGGCAGCGGCGGCGCTGCACAAAGCAAATACGAGCATGATTGCGCTTTTTGCCCACCGGCTGGTCGATGGCGGTTCGGCCGGGACCGGGACATCGTCGGTGACAGCGGCGCGAAAAGTCGTGTCGACGGTGGGCGCCGCCGCCGCCACACCGGATACCGCGGCGGGCTGCTGAGCCGAAGCAGGATGCTTGAAGTCAGCAGAAATCTTGTCGTCGCGCGTGATGTCGGCAAGCACCTTGTCGGCCCAGGCGGCCGGCACGATTTCGGGTGCGATCGCGAAGTCGTCGTGCGGATCGGAATCTCTCAGCTTCAGTGTCGAATGCATTGGCGCTCCGTGCTCGGTCCAGACTCACCCGCGAGGGGTTTGGCGGTTCAGGCGACGTTGACGGCCCTCTGCCCAACTCCAAAGTGCCGTCAGGTTTGACCAAAGCAAGGCGACAGCGTGGAGAGAGTGTGAGGCTTGGCCGGCGGTGTTGCGGGAACCCGAATCATGGGAGCGGCGCCACGCGTCAATCCAGTATCAGGCGGCCGACCGGTACGCTGCCGCCGCCGCTTCCGCCGCGGACCACGACGATCTCGCCGCTCGCCGGCTGGATGCCGGTGAGCGCCTGGATGTTGGCGCCGTGCGTCACGACAAGTAAATTTCCGCTGCCGGTCCATTGGTCGATGACCGCCCGCGCGCCGGATGTCAGACTATCTCGCTGATCGCGCAGCACGACGACGTTGCCGAAGGTCCCCTCGGTCTTGACCGGTCCCATCGCCAGCAGCGTCGCGGTGTCGATGCAGCGGCACCATGGCGAGGCGAGAATTCGTTCGAACGCGATAGCTTCCGAGCGCAGCCGGGCCCCGATCTTGCGCGCATCCTCGCGGCCCCTGGCGCTGAGATTGCGCTGGGTGGCGCAGTCTTCGACCTTGAAGCCCGCCGGGTCGCCGAAGCCTCCTGGCGCATCGGCATGCCGCATCAAGACGACATGCCCGCCGGCGCGCAGTGCGGACCACGCCTCGGCTTCACTGGCGCCGGCGACGTCCGCCAGGGCGCCGAGACCGAGCAGAATTGCGAGGATGACAGAACGGATGCGGCGCATTGGACCTCGTCACATATACGCGATCAGGCGCCCGGCGCAGACGACGCCGAGCCACAGCAAGACCGACAGCATCGCCGTGAACCTGACGCTACCGGGCGCCTCGGGACCCCACTGAGCGATCTGCCGCCATGGCCCGAGATGCGCGATCACGACGTTGACCAGCGCTGCGACGATGAGCAGCAGCTTGCTCTGGAACGCGGGGTTGCGCACCACATGCGAGGCATCGGCGCTGAACAGCAGGAATCCCATGCTGATCGCCAGTACAAAGCCGATGCGCGACATCGGCAGCAGCAATTGCGCCATCGGCTGAATCGGAATCGCGCGTCCGAGCCCGAGCAGTCTGAGATCGAGCGCAATGATCGATCCCACCAGCACGACGAAGCCGATGATATGCAGGATTTCGACCGCGGGATAAAGCACGGGCGAGGAGCGCATCGCATGACCCAGCGCGCTTTCCTGCAGGGCGAGAAAGATGGAGGCCGCCGGCTGCTGTTCCACGCCGGCTTACCGCAGCTCGACGCGCTTGCCGTCGAGAATGACGTATTCGATGCGGGCCTCGTCCGGTTTGCCGGTGTGGGGATAGCCGAACACGGTGCAGGTCTTGCCGGGCGCGATCATGTCCGCGGTGATGCCGCGCGCCAGCATGCGCGAAGGCGGCGCCAGCACGAAGTGCCAGTGCTTGCCGTCGACCTCCATCTCGATCTCGCAATGCGGATTCTCAAAAGCCGATTTCATGATCTTGCCGGTGACGGTGAACGACTTCGAGGTGTCGTATCCACCCCAGCCATGATGGCCGAACGCCGCACCCGGAACGAGGGCGGCCGCCAGCGACAGCAGGCAACGGCGGGTGAGGGATGTCATGGTCCGCCTCCGGCAATTTGAAACACAGCAATCCGAAGCGGATTGTTAGCGCGTTTGACCTGACCGTTCAAATAACCCCGGCGTGATCCGGGCAAAGCACGATTTTCCCGCCCAATTGCGGAGTGACCGGGTGCGGCGGCGACGCAACACAACTCTCTTTTTCTCCCGGCTGTGCCATCCATCGTTTGGTGGCCGGACCCGAGATGCGCTATGCTGACCGCCACAGACAAAAACAAGAAGTCGGGAGCAGGCGCGACAGGGTTAGCCAAGCGGGGGCTGCATCCAATGATGACCTTACCGGAACTGGCCGTAGACGCACTGGAAGAATTTCTCCGGTCCTTCATGCGTCGCCGGTTCGGGCCTTCGGAGAACCTCGTGGAGATCGTGCCGGCGGCGGCGCGCCTCGCGCTGGAATGCATCGGCAACAGCGACGCACTTTACCACAATGTCGAGCATACGATGCTGGTGACGCTGGCGGGACACGATATTTTGCGCGGGCGTGCGTTGCACACCCACGTCAGCGTGGAGGACTATTCCCATGTCATCGTCGCCTGTCTTGGCCATGACATCGGTTATGTCCGCGGCCTGTTCAGGGAGGACGACGCCGACGGATTCGTGATCGATTCGTCCGGCAGCAAGGTAACCTTGCCGCGCGGCGCATCGGACGCCGGCCTGATGTCTCACCACGTCGACCGCTCGAAGCTTTACGTGATGAAGCGGGTCGTGCCTCCGCTCGACAACCAGCGCATCGCCGATGCGATCGAGGGCACCAGGTTTCCGCCGCTGCCAGGCCAGCAATATGGCGAGGAAGCGTCGATGGTTCGCGCCGCGGATTTCATCGGGCAACTCGGCGATCCCAACTACATCAGGAAAGCCAACGCGCTCTATCACGAGTTTGAAGAAGTCGGCATCAATCGTCAGCTTGGCTATGATTCACCTGCCGACATCGTCCATCGCTACCCGCACTTCTACTGGGACAGCGTGGCGCCTCAGATCCAGACCGAAATACGCTATCTCAACATGACGTCGAGCGGACGGCGGTGGATCGCGAACCTATATGCCAACGTGTTCCGCGCCGAACAGGCGATCTCGCTGTCGGGGCCGCAGCGGTAGACGCCCAGCGTCTCGGATTTGCGGCGAGTTGTTCGCAAGGGTGAGACGATGTCAAGACGGCGCGGTGAGCGGAGCAGGGCTGGTCACGCGCGCCGGGAAATCTCCCTGCCGCGCTCCGCCAGCTTCACCATCACCTGCAGGGCCTGATTGGTCGGCGTGGCAATGCCGAGTTCGGCGCCCTTGCGCACGACGTGACCGTTGAGGAAGTCGATCTCGCTTTGCTTGCCGCGCGACAGATCCTGCGCGGTGGAGGAGGTCTGGTTCGGCATTGCGGCGGGAATGCTCAGGATCTGCGCCTCGAGATCGTCGGGCATCGCCACGCCGCTGGCCCGGGCGACGCTGACGGCTTCCTGGACCGCACTCGCAATGACCTCCCGGGCGCCTGCGACCTCCATCATGGGGCCGTAGGCGATGCCCGCCACCGCCGACAACGCGTTGAAGGCGCAGTTGATGACGAGCTTGCTCCAAAGCGTGGTTGCGATGTCGTCGGCGATCGTGGTGCGGATGCCTGCGGCATTCAGCGCCTGCGCCAGCGCTGCGCTCGCGGGCGCGGCGCCGATCGCGAGGCCGCCGCCGCCGTGATGCCTGACATGGCCAGGCCCCGCCATGCCGCTGCCGACATAGACCACGGCGGGAATCACGGGATGGCCGGTGACCGCGGACAGCCGCGGCGCATTGTCGACGCCGTTCTGCAGGCTCAGGATCGATGTGTCGGGACGCAAATGGCCCATGAGAGAACGGCCGGCAGCTTCGGTATCGGCCGACTTGACGCAAAACAGCACCAGGTCCGGCGGAGCGAGGCCAGTCGTGTCCACCGCGGCCTTCGCCGGCAGGTGGCCCTTGAAACCCTGCATGTCCAGCAGCAGGCCATCGGCGTTGATGGCATCGACATGCGGCTGCCTGCCGATGAAGGTCACGTCGTGCCCGGCCTTGAGCAGCAGGCCGCCATAGTAACACCCGACGGCTCCG
Organism: Bradyrhizobium sp.; assembly: GCF_030693485.1. Classification (GTDB taxonomy): domain Bacteria; phylum Pseudomonadota; class Alphaproteobacteria; order Rhizobiales; family Xanthobacteraceae; genus Bradyrhizobium. The sequence goes on from NZ_JAUYAN010000297.1 coordinate 34,110, forward strand.
GCCCCGATGACCGCGACTTGCATGCTTGGCTCCCGGTTGATGCTGATGCGGTCCGGGGTAGCTGATCGGAACGGAGGGCGCAATTCCGCGGCCGGTTGCGAGCGTCCATTGCTTGCCGGGCCAAGGTCGGTGCCATATAGGTGCGGCGTCCTGCGAAAGCGCCTTGATGAAGCTTATGGTGTTCGGATTTGGCTACACCGCGCGGTACGTCGCGGAACGCCTCCGGCCGGGCGGCGCGGAGATCGCTGCAACCGTCCGTACCCCGGAAAAGGCCGAGATGCTGGTGGGCACCGGCATCCGCGCCAGTGTCTTCTCGCCCGAGCACCGCGATCCCGCGATCGCGCAGCAAATCGCCGCAAGCGACGCCATCCTGCTGTCGATCCCGCCGGATGCTGCCGGCGATCCCGTGCTGGCGGCCTTCGCCGGCGCCATGGCTGCTGCGCCAAAATTGCGCTGGATCGGATATCTCTCGACCATCGGCGTCTATGGCGACCACGCCGGCGGCTGGGTCGACGAGGCGACGCCGGCAGCGCCGGTGGAGGCGCGTTCGCAGGCCAGGGCGCGGGTCGAGCAGGAATGGCTCGCCTTCGGCGCGTCGCATGGCGTCGCCGTGCAGATCTTCAGGCTGCCCAGCATCTATGGTCCCGGCCGCAACCAGCTCGCGCAGCTGGCCGCGGGCAGCGCCCGGCGCATCGTCAAGCCGGGCCAGGTGTTCAACCGCATCCATGTCGCCGACATCGCCGCCGTGATCGAGGCGTCGCTGCGGCGTCCGCGCGCCGGCGCGATCTACAATGTCGGCGATGACGAGCCGGCGCCGCCGCAGGACGTCATCGGCTTTGCGGCCGGCCTGTGCGGGGTAGAACCGCCGCCGGAGATCCCGTTCGAAACCGCCGGGCTCTCGCCGATGGCGCGGAGTTTCTATGGCGAGAACAAGCGGGTTCGCAGCGCCCTGATCCGCAGCGAACTCGGCGTCGTGCTGCGCTACCCGACCTATCGGGAGGGCTTGACGGCGCTGCGGGCCGCCGGCGAGGGGCCGGCGCCTGCCTGAGGATTTTGAACCAAGCGCCGCCGAGTTCGTTGGCAGCGGCGTGTGAAGAGCAACATCAGGAGGCACAAGCATTGCGCAGGCTCGAGAACCAGACGTTTCTGCTGTTGCTGGTCGCGGTCACGCTGGCGTTCGCCTGGATTCTGGCGCCGTTCTATGGCGCTATTCTCTGGGCCGTCGTCGTCGCCGTGATTTTCGCGCCCATGAACCGGCGGCTGCAGCAACGGATGGGCGGGCGGCCGAATCTCGCCGCCGCGACCACGGTGCTGATCGTGATCGCGATCGTGATCCTGCCGCTGGCCCTGATCACCGCTTCGCTGCTGCAGGAAGCATCAGCCCTGTACGCCAAGGTGCAATCCGGAGAGTTCAACCTTGCCCGCTACAGTCAGCGTGTGTTCGATGCGCTGCCGGCCTGGGCGACAGGCCTGCTGGATCGCTTCAACCTGACGGATCTGGGCAAGGTTCGCGACAGCCTGACCGCCGGGCTCGTGAAGGGCGGGCAGGCGGCGGCGCCGCAGGCGCTCAGCATCGGGCTGAACACCTTCGACTTCATCATCGGCGGCGGCATCATGCTGTATCTGCTGTTTTTCCTGTTGCGCGACGGCAAGGCGCTGGCGGAGCGGATCAAGCAGGTGCTTCCGCTGCGCGCCGGTCAGAAGACCGCGCTGTTCGCCAGGTTCGCCGATGTCGTCCGCGCCACGGTGAAGGGCAGCGTGCTTGTGGCGATGGCACAGGGCGCGCTGGGCGGGCTGGCGTTCTGGTTCCTCGGGATTCACCCGGCATTGCTGTGGGCGGTGCTGATGGCGTTCGTGTCGCTGGTGCCGGCGATCGGCGCCGGTCTCGTCTGGGTGCCGGTGGCGATCTATCTGCTGGCTACCGGCTCGGTTTGGCAGGGCGTCAGCCTGATCCTGTACGGGGTGATGGTGATTGGCCTCGTCGACAATCTGCTGCGGCCGTTCCTGATCGGCAAGGATACCAAGCTGCCGGACTATATCGTGCTGATTTCCACGCTGGGCGGCATCCAGGTGTTCGGCCTCAACGGCTTCGTCATCGGGCCCTTGATTGCAGCCATGTTCATGGTGACGTGGGAAATCTTTTCGGCATCGCGGCAGGCATCGCCGGAGTCGGAAGCGTAGGCGAGGCCGATTGTCCCGGATTGCGTTGCGCTCGATCCGGGCTACGATGGCTGAAATTCGCCAATCGATGTGAGGATTCATGAGCAGGGCAGCGGCGGTGCTGAGCGAAGCGCAGACGGCGGACGCGGCGTTGCGGGCGCGGGCGGCGCTCGTCGTTCCCGGCGGGATGTGGGGCCATCTCAACGCGGCGCGGCTGCCTGAAGGCTATCCGCAGTTCTTCGCTTCCGCCGAGGGATGCCGGGTGCGCGACGTCGATGGCCGCGAATATATCGATTTCATGTGCAGCTGGGGGCCGGTGCTGCTCGGCCACCGCCATCCCGAAGTGGAGGCGGCGGCGCAGGCGCAGGCAGCGCTCGGCGACTGTCTGAACGGTCCCGGCGAGGTCATGGTGGATCTGGCGGAGGATTTTGTGGCGATGGCGCCGCATGCCGACTGGGCCATGTTCCAGAAGAACGGCGGCGATGCCACCACGGCCTGCGTCACCATCGCCCGCGCCGGCACCGGCCGGCGCAAGGTGCTGGTGGCGCGCGGCGCCTATCACGGCGCGCTGCCATGGTGTTCGCCGAGCGTCGCCGGCGTCACCAGCGAGGACCGCGCGCATCTCGTGCATTTCGAGTATAACGATGTCGCGAGCCTGCGCGCCGCCGCTGCGGAAGCGGGCAACGATCTCGCCGCCATCCTGGTGACGGGATTCCGCCACGACATGGGCCGGGATCTCGAACTGCCGACGGCGGAGTTTGCCAAATCCGCACGCGCGGCCTGCGATGCCGCCGGCGCCGCGCTCATCCTCGATGAAGTCCGCACCGGCCTGCGGCTCGATCTCAGGGGCAGCTGGGAGGCGCTCGGCGTGCGCCCGGACCTCGCGGCCTGGAGCAAGGCGATCGCCAACGGATATGCACTGGCGGCCGTCACCGGCAATGACAGGTTTCGCGACGCCGCCACAAAAGTCTTCGTCACCGGCTCGTTCTGGTGCGGCGCCGTGGCGATGGCGGCGGCCCGCGCCACGTTGCGGATCGCGCGCGAGACCGACGTTCCCGGGCATATCCACGCGATGGGCCTGCGGTTGCGCGAGGGGCTGGCGTCACTTGCTAGCCAGCACGGCATCGCGATCCGGCAGAGCGGCCCGCCGCAAATGCCGCTGATGCTGTTCGACGCCGATCCCGAGGTCCGCAAGGGCCGCGCATTCTGCTCGACGGCGCTGCGCCACGGCGCGTTCTTTCATCCGCAGCACAACATGTTTTTGTCGGCGGCGCATCAGGCAGCCGATATCGACCAGGCGCTGGAAGCGGCGGCGCATGGCTTCAGGGCGGTGCGCGAGCTTCGCTAACGCCCACTCCGCCGTCATCCCTGCGTATCGACCCGCACCAGAGGAGCCGCCGCGATGGCCATCATCGATTCCCAGGTTCATGCCTATGAGGCGAACACGCCGCAGCGGCCGTGGGCCAGCGTGCCGAACTGGCCGGATCACGTCACCGGCGACGAGATGGTGGCGGCGATGGACAAGGTCGGCGTCGACGGCGCGATCTTCATCTCGGCGTTTTCGATGTACCGCTATGACGCCAGCTACGCCGTGGACGTGGCGCGGGCGCATCCCGGCCGGATGGCGATCGTCAAGCCGGTCGACCCTGACGACCTCGCGGTGGACGATGTCGTCGCGGACTGGAAGACCACGCCCGGCGCGGTCGGCATCCGCATCATGCTGACGAAGGAGGCCGGGCGTGCGGTCGATGATCCCGGGCTCGACCGCATCGCGCGCGCCGCCGTGCGCCACGACTTTCCGCTCAACATCCTGTGCTGGGACAATCTCGACGCCGGCGCCGCCTTGATCGACCGCCATCCCGACACGCGCTTCATCCTCGACCATCTCGGCATCCTGCAGCCGCGCATCCCGCCGGCGCCGGAGCAACCATGGGCGGACCTGCCGAAGGTGCTGGCGCTCGCGAGCCGCCCGAACGTCGTGATCAAGGTCAGCGGCGCCTGCACGCTGTCGCGCGAGCCATATCCGTTTGCCGACATCTGGGACCCGCTGCAACGCGTGTTCGACGCCTGGGGTTTTGAACGCTGCCTGTGGGGCACCGACTGGACCCGCGCCTTCGCCGTGGTCGATTACGCGCAGGCGGTGGAGCCGTTCCGCAGCCATGCCGGCCTGAGCGAGAGCGAGCGGGCGATGCTGATGGGCGGCGCCTGCGCGAAGGCGTACCGGTGGACGCCGGCGGGGGTCTAACCGGCCCAAACCAAAAATATTGAAAACAACCCCATGTACAGTAGGAACGACATGCCCTTTGAGGTAATATAGTAGTGTATTTGCCGCTATCGCGGCGGTGCTCGTTGCGGTGCATGAATCCATCAACCTCACTGCGATCTCCGCGAGGCAATCCAATGCAGTTGAGCACCCCGAAGGCGAGCAGTCGGCAGTGTCATTTGCCGCTGACGAATTGCACCCATCCCTGCTGCTGCGACGTCAGCAGATTTTTTCGTTCTTCTTCCAGTTCAACGACGCGCTTCGTGGCCACTGTCATGGCACGGGCCGCGGTATTGTAGCGGTCCACCGTGCGTTGCAAGGAGAACAGGAATTGACCGTCGACGACCTTGTAGGCGCCGGATTCGGCGACCAAGATCGCAACATAGTCTCCATAAGCGCGATAAAGTTCGGCGCGCGCCGACAGCACCCTGGAAACAAGGGCCGCAAATTCCGCGTGGCGCTTGTCGATGTTGTCCAGAAACCTGTTCGTGGTGTCGTTTCCGGCAGGCAGCGAGAGAGCATATTTTTTTACGCTGTCACGTTCGGTTTTCAACACAGCGATGTAGCGCGGCATGAATGTCGTCGCATTGGCTTCTGCCGTTTTCAGGTCGCGGCGAAGCGCCTCGAGGTCACCCCGGCTCGCCACGCCCAGATTGCCGATCCTTGAAATCGCCGGCGGCTCGACTTCATTCGACAGCCTTTCAGTCGCCGCGTTGGTTTCATTTGCCGCCCTGATGGCCATGGCCGTCAGCCGCAGGAACCTGTTCGAGGGATGTCGCGCCAGCGCCTCATCTATCTCGTGGGGACTGGAGAAGCCCTGCAAGGCCGTCCGACCGTCACGAGCGTCAATGCCGTCACGCAGTTTGCCCAGGTCGGATACGAAATATGCCCCAACCGAAAAGACGATGAACAGCAGCAGGAAGGCTATTCTGACGCGGGTTTTCGCATTCGGATCCGAAGGCATATCGTCGGCCTCCCATCGCGATGCGCCCCCTGGCGGAGCAGGACGGCGAGAGTTACAGATCTGATTCTACGCCGCTGTCGTCCGAATGACAAACCAGCGCGGCCGAAGCGGGCTGCAGCAGGCTGACGGCGTTGCGCCCGGTCCGATCCGCCGGCCTGGTGTCCTCAGGGCGCCCGCACCTTGATGCCGCCGAGCGCGTTGGCGGCCTTGACGAAGTCCCGGTCAAAGCTGATGAAGGCCTCGCAGCCCTCCGCTTGGGCCAGATGCAGGCCATCCGCGAAGTCCAGGCCCTGCCGCATCCAGGCCAGCGCCTTCGCCGCGGTGGCGGCATCTTCCAGGCTGGCGCGCGGCAGCCCGGCAAAATCGGAAAGTGCCCTGGCGCACTGGGCAACAGAAAATCCGTAGACGCTGCGCAGCACCCACTCGGTCTCCAGCAGGACCGTGGTGCAGACGAAGACGTCATTATGATCGATCAGCCTGCGCGCCCGGGCAGCCTGTGCGGGATCGTCGCCCACGAGATAGCGGACGATGAGATCAGTATCGATTGCGAGCATGCCGCCGCTTCGCCTCGGCGGCGATCCCTGCCTTCATGTCCGCGATCGACTTTGCCGGGCCCTTGCTGGGCAGGGAGCCGAAGACGTCTTTCGGGCGGGTGGGCGCGAAGGCGGGCTTCGCCTTCAGCAGCACGCCCTCGATGGTATCCTCCACCGTCAGTTCCGTTCCGGCAGGCCAGCGCAGCCGTTCCCGGATCGCCTTGGGCAAGATCACCTGGCCCTTGGTCGATACAATGGTGGTCAGCTTCGGCCTGGCGGACATGGCGGTTGCATCCGGTAAGACGAAAGTAAGATAGTGGAGGCGAGGCCGAATGGCAAGGTTGTCCATGCCGAAAGCTGACCCGCCGCTGTGGTTTATCGGCGGATGACGCTGCGCTAATCCGCCTACGCGCTACAAGACTAACCGATCATTAACCATACCAGCCCATGATCTGAGCCGAATTCGGGTGGGTAAGCGCGCGCGGGCCTTTGCTGGTTTGTCACCGCGATGGCTCTTTCGTTTTGCTGACCGGAGATGGGAAGAATCTCGCGATTGGGCTGAGACGCAGGGAACGCAGGTGACCGAAGCACCGGAAAGGGAAACGCAAGGGGACAAACAGCCCGAGGCACCGCAGATGGCATCAAGCCGGGTACCGGTGATAGCGGTGTCGCTGGCCGCCCTGGCCGTCATCGGCGCCGCCACCGCCAATTCCTTGCCGAGTTTCGGCGGCTTCTCTCTGCCGGAATTCAATCAGGTCGCTTTGCCGGGCGTCGATCGGTTCTCCCTGCCGGACTTCAGCCGCTTCTCCCCGCCGAATTTCAATCGCGTCGCCGCACCCCCTCCGTCCAACCCGGCTCCAGTCCTCGTACCGGATCCGGTTGTCAGGGCGGGACTTCGGGACATTCAGTCGTCGCAGCAGCAAAACGCCGATGCGTTGGGTTTGCTCACGCAGAGCGCCGCAATCCAACAGGCGGATTTGAAAAGAATAACCCGTCAACTCGCCGTGCTGACGGCGCAGGTGAGCTCCCTGCAGAATCCGGTGACGCCGCCGCTGACGACTTCCAGCATCCTGCCGGCGGCGACTTCCGGCATCCTGCCGTCGGTGACTTCCAGCATCCCCCGTCGAAATCCTCGCGCGCGGGTCGTCCATGCGTCGCGAAAAGTACTCCCTCCCGTTCTTCCTCCAACCCTTCCGCCACTTCCCAAGCCTGCAGGTCCTGTTTCGGTAGGAGGCGCTCCGCTGAATCCTGCGCCGACAGCCGGTGCGGACGCAAGCTAACGCGCGGGGCGGAACATTGATCCGCCGTCATTCTGGTAGCCATGGCGGATTACGCCTTCGGTCCAATCCGCCCTACGAACTCTGATCATCCCAAGACTGTCGCGCGGCGTGATGGATGTGGAGTATCTCGACGGTGTCACCCGTGACCCGATAGAAAATCTTGTAGGGATACCGGCCCAACGACGTCACGCGAACGTCGGGACGTCCCGCAGCACGGCGTGAGCTTTCCGGCCATCGCGCGATGTGTGCGACGACGGTGCGAATGCGCCGCTCGACGACCGGTGCCACGGTCGGATAGTGAAGGATCAGCCAGTCGGCAATGTCACCGAGCTCCCTGAGGGCGTCCTCGGTGTAGACGACTTTCATCTACCGCGAAATTTTGCAAATGCGGCTTCAACTTGCTGATCGGTTGCGAAGCGGCCTTCGGCCGCTGCACGCAAGCCGCGATCGATGCCGGCAAGCTCTTCCGCCGTCGGCTGGTACTCGCCGTCCTTCAGCCCGGCGTCGAGTTCAAGCGCGAACTCGGCAAGCTCGTTCTGGACATGCGGGGGCCAAGCCTCGACGCGCGCCAGGATATCGGTCAGCTGCTTTGTCTTCATCACTGCAATGTATCACAATTGCCGACAGCCGGCCAGCTTCGCAATCGGCATCTGCTCCTGGAATAGCAAGGGACCCAAAATGGCATTTCGTGTCTTGATCATCGGCGGCACGGGGCAGGTGGGGGCAGCGGTGGTGCGCGCGCTGGCGGCGGAGCCGTCCTGCGCTGAAGTCGTGATGGTCAATCGCAGGGCGGTTTCCCTGACCGCCGGTCCCCGTGTGCGGCAGGTGATCCTGGATACGGCAGCTGCGCAGTTTCCCGCGGAAGTGACCAGGCTTGCGCAAAGCATGGTTGCGCAAGGCGATCCCGTCTACGGGGCGTCCTGTGTCGGCGTCGGCAAAGGCAGCCTGCAGTGGAGCGAGGAGGAATTGAAGGCCCTCGAAATCGGCGTGGTCGGTGGCTTTGCCAAGGGTTGTCAGGCCGGGGGCATCACACGATTTGCCCTGCTCTCGGCCGTGGGAAGCACCGCGAAAAGCAGGATTCGCTATGTGCGGGTTATGAGGTTGAAAGAAGACACGGTGAAAGCGATCGGCTTCCAGCGCCTTGCGATCTTCCGTCCGGGAATTATCGCAGGCAACGCCCACACGCCGGGCTATGTGGCCTGGCTGGGGCGTCTGATCCCGGGACGTTTTGGCGCGATCGAGCAGGATGATATCGGGCGGGCGTTTGTTGCGGAGTTCATCAGCGGCTCGGCGCCTAGCGGGGTCGTGTATCTCGAAAACGGGACGATGCGACAGATGTCTCGGGCGTTTGAATAGCGTGGGGCAGATTAGCCGTTGGCGTAATCCGCCGCTTTGGCTGAACTCGCCATCGGCGGATTACGCTGCGCTAATCCGCCCTACGCGCTAGTGAATATGGTGACAGTGCTCGTGGGCGGATCATGATCCTCTGTCAACCCTCGTCGCAATGGCAGATTACGCCTTCAGCTCCAATCCGCCCTACGAGCGTCGGGGTGTAGTCCAGCACTGTCAACGTAATGACGAATTCCTATTTAGTGCACTGTCACCGTAATGCCCACCGTAATGCCTGGGCACCAAGCTTTCCGGCGTTGATATCCCGCTCTATCGCGGCGTCGAATTGCCGAGCGTCGAAGGCCTCGTACCACGCGCGAAAGCGCTCCAGCTCGCGCGGGGCGAGCTGTTCGACGGCTTTGTCGATGTCTTCGGCGGCGGTCATGTCCGAGATATACCCATGCGGACCCCACCTACGGTCGGGTTTGAAGCTTTTCAACGTTTGAAAGCAGAGATATGTTTAAGGAGTCGTATTCCCACCTCGGAAGCCAGCGGCCGCCGTTACTCCCGTCCTCTGAATACGTTGCTATCAAGGCCTCCATCGCCGCTTTACTGGGTATGCCGATGACGGGCGACAGGCGTTGAAAGTACGCGCGTGACTCCGATCGTGCAAAAATTTCAAAGGGTCGATTGAAGCGGAAGACTGTATAAAGCAATGTCTCAGGGTACCATCGATCCTGTTCGACCTCTGCCGCTCGAAGAAACAAAATGAAATCGGCCGCCATCAGGTCAGCGAACTTGAGCCCGCTCACGACGTGACTCCTTTCCTCCAATAAATCGGCTCTAAGTGAGATGCGTCGCAATGCCTGTTGCTTAGCATGAAGCGATTTCATGGATTTCCGAACCTCAACGAAAGACCTCATTGTTTCGTTTCGATTATCATCCTCAATGTAGAAGCGTAAGGCCAGAAACTCCGACAGCGTTTCAAACCGTTCTCTCTTCAGGAGGCCTGCGACTGTGTAAAGAAATAGCTCATGTACAATGAACGAGTAATTGTCGTAATCCCACTCTCTCCACGAGGAGACCGAATGCGGTCGTGACATCAAAGGGATGATGCGTTCGAAGAACCTTTGTAAGGTTCGAACTAATTCCGCATTGGGCTGAATCGCTGCGGCCATAACGAATTCTATGAACTCGTTCCTGTAGGGGATGAAGTTTTCAATACTTTCCAAGACCGCATTAGGAAGGTCGGGCGTGCTGGGATCGATTCTGGCGCCCTCCAAGAATTCGGCAAGTGATTCCAAATAACTATTGGACGAAGCCGCGGGGTTTGTCGCAGGGTTTTGCAGCGCTTCAATCGACCTGCGGACTTTGGCCTTGGTGGGGCTAAGCGCCGCATCTTCATTCAAGAATTCTGGCATCTTGCCGAGTGCCGGCTTTACAAACAAGGGTTTGTCGTAAAGCCACCGCAGCAACTGTTCGAAATTCGTGCCATAGCGACTTGCGGTCATGTCGATAAAAATGCGTGATCCCAAGAACTTTGGCAGATACGGCTCTCCGTTTTCGTCAACCTCAGGTACGATCGCTGTAAACTTGCGCTGTTCGGCCTTCTTATAGATCTCTGGCGACATGATCTGGGATTCGGTCCCGACGCCGCCTTTTCTGATATCAGCCTTTTCAGCATAGCCCTTGTCAGACACGATGATGACCTTGGTAACTTGAGGGTCCGTCACCATCGATTCCATAAATTTGTAGGCGTCGTTCCCCTCTCTGAGGTTCCACTTGTCGAGAATGACGTCTACCCCGCTTTCCACCAACTGGGTCGCGAGGTCCATCACCCATTGCTCATGGTCGGGCGAGGTCCAGCTGTAAGATATGAACGCCCGCGGCGCGGGTGGTGTCGCTTCCTCACTCATGTGTGTTTCTCTCCCGAATCGTTTGGACTGAATGCTGACACGCGGGGCAAGAACTTCAGCATCGTAGGGCGCAATAGCGCAGCTTATTGCGCCGACAGGATTGCGTGAATTGGCGGATTACGCTGGCGCTAATCCGCCCTACGCGCTGAATCGAGTTGGATGTTTGCGGACTTGGCACCGGCATCAGCCTAAGGGACTGCAGCGCCAGAAAGTAGCGCGCGTTCGATGTCGGATTTCGTTAGTCGCGGCACGGTACCGTCTCCCGTCATGAACGAAGAGCAAAACGGCGTAACGTAGCTGCAGTAAGCAATCTTCCAAACCACAAATCAGAAGGGCGGCAACTAAGCCGCCCCTCGTTCGTGGATCGCCGGTCAAGCCCTGCCAAAACGTTTATGGTCCCTCAGCTACACCCCGTCGTGCTCCCGCACGTATCGCACTTCATGCACGTCCCGTTCCGCACCAGCGTGAAGTTGCCGCATTCGCCGCACATCTCGCCTTCGTAGCCTTTGGCCCGGGCTTCCTGGCGGCGTTCGGCTTTCGACGGCGCAGCCTGCGCCGCTGCTCCCGCCTTGCTCCATTGCAGGGCTTCCAGCTTTTCGGTCGGCGACAGATCGTGCTGGGCTTCCTGCTTCAGCGCGACAGCGCCTTCGAGCGCGTCGCTGACGCGGCTGGTGGGGCCGTGGCCGGCCATCGAGGTGATGTTTGGCGCCCCCCCACCCGGCGCACCGCGTGCGCCACCCTCCCCACCAAGCGGGGAGGGTGAAGAGCCGCGCATCACCACGAGGTTGTCGGTGCGCGAGCGGGTCAGGCCCTTCGAGAGGTACTTGTTGCTGGGCTGCTCCGGCGCCTTGCCTTCCTCGACGCCCTTGCCCATGGCGTCGAAATTGGTTTCGGAGGGGTCGACATGGGCGAGGTCGAAGCGGCCCATGTAGCTGACCGCGAGTTCGCGGAAAACATAGTCGAGGATCGAGGTCGCGAACTTGATGCTGTCATTGCCCTGCACCGGGCCGTTCGGCTCGAACCGGGTGAAGGTGAAGGCGTCGACATATTCCTCCAGCGGCACGCCGTATTGCAGGCCGAGCGAAATCGCGATCGCGAAGTTGTTGATGATGGAGCGGAGCGCGGCGCCTTCCTTGTGCATGTCGATGAAGATCTCGCCGATCCGGCCGTCGTCATATTCGCCGGTGCGCAAGTAGACCTTGTGGCCGCCGACCACGGCCTTCTGGGTGTAGCCCTTGCGGCGGTCCGGCATCTTTTCACGCTCGCGCATGACGACGATGCGCTCGACCAGCCGCTCCACGACCATTTCCGAGAGCTGCGCGGTGCGCGCGGCCATCGGCTTGTCGTAGAACGCCTCGACCGCATCGTCTTCCTCGTCGTCGTCGCTGATCAGCTGCGAGTTCAGCGGCTGCGACAGTTTCGAGCCGTCGCGGTAGAGCGCGTTGGCCTTCAGCGCGAGCTTCCAGGAGAGAAGATATGCGGACTTGCAATCCTCCACCGTGGCGTCGTTCGGCATGTTGATGGTTTTGGAGATCGCGCCCGAGATGAAGGGCTGCGACGCCGCCATCATGCGGATGTGGCTTTCCACGCTGAGATAGCGTTTTCCAATTTTGCCGCAGGGGTTGGCGCAGTCGAACACGCTGTAGTGCTCGGCCTTCAGATGCGGCGCGCCTTCCACCGTCATCGCGC
>NZ_JAUYAN010000310.1 GCF_030693485.1 Bradyrhizobium sp.
GCATTTGCGCTTGTCGGCATCAGGTTTCTGTCCGGACGGACAACACTGCCCGCCGGCCGTCGCCTGCGCCGCAAGGCAGCACGAGCCGTTCGGCAGTTTCACATAGCCGGTGAAGCAGGCGTCCGGCTGCTTGATCGGCGCTGCGTCCGTGACGCATTTCCCGCCAACAAGGAATTGCCCCTGCGGACAGCTGCAGACCGCGGCCGCGCCGGATATAGCGCTCGGCGGCAGACAACACTCGCCGGTCAGCGGGTTGCTGGTCGTTCCCGGCGGGCAACTCGTCTGCTGCTGACCACAGCTGCCATTCGGTTGCGGCGTCGTGCCGGCCGGGCAGCACTGGCCGGTCACAGACAACTGACCGGGCGGCGGACAGGGGGTCAGTTTCCCGGTGTGCTTGCAACTGCCGTCGGGCTGCGGCGTGGTGCCGGCCGGGCAGCAGATGCCTTTCGATGACAGCTGCTCGGGCGGACATGGCTTCTTCAGCGGCAAGCAACTGCCATCGGGCTGCGGCTTGGTCCCCGGCTCGCAGCAAATTCCTTTCGACGACAACTGGCCGGGCGGGCAGAATGGCAGCTTTGGCTTGTCGCATTTGCCGTCGGGACCGGGCAGCGTGCCGTCAGGGCAGCACTGGTTCGCCGCGAACGCCCATTGGCCGCTCGGACATAAACTCTGGCAGCTGCCGTCGAGGCCGATCTGCTTCAAGTCGTTGCTGTTCTGGTTGCAGTCGATCAAGGCAAGCGTCGGCGTGCAGCCGATGGCGCTGTTCGGGTCGGGCTCAAATCCGGACGGGCAGACCGGCCACTTGTAAGTTGGACAATGCCAACCGCTCGGGTCCTTGACCGGCTTCGAACCATCCAGACACGTCCATGTCGACGGATCGGGACCCATCGGTTTGTTCGGGTCAAAGCCTGCCAGGCAAGCCTCGATGTGGGCCGGATCAATCGATCCATCCGGACAAGGTGACTGGCACTGGCCATTCGCTCCGAGGAACGTCAGAATCGGGCAGCACTGGAATCCGGCCTGCTGTGTGGTGCCGGGCGGACAGGCGCACTGGTTGCCTGATCCCGGCGGGCAATCGAGCATCGGCGGTTTCTTGCCATGCAGGCGATACCAGAAGAATCCCGGCGCCAGTTCGACGCGCGGCCGGTACCAGCCCGGCAGGCTGAAGCCGGTCTGACCGCAGACGCGCAGAATAGCGATGTCGCCGATACGACCGCGCGCGCCGGGATCCCCGAACTGATCGTCGTAATCGACAAAGTAGCTTTGCAGCGGCGGCGTGTTGGCCGGCACCACCGCGGTAATTTCATTGCCCTGCAGGCCGTTGACCTCCGCCGGGCCGCCCTGGGCGAGCAGCGCGGCGAGCGCCGGATCAATCGCATTGCGCAATTGTTCGCCGGTCGACCACAGGAATTGGCCGCAGGCGGCGCGGTCGATGCGACCCTGTTCGTCGTAACTGAAACCGACGGCAACGCCGCCGTTGCCGTTGCGCATCTGCCGCGCGAAACCGATCGCATATTCATCCGATTGCGGCTGCCATTGCGGCCCGGCCGTGCCTGATGGCACCGGCAGATAGCGCAGCACGCGGCCGGTCGCTTCCGCGGTGAGTGCCACGAAGTCAGCAGCGCCGCTCGGCGCGGCGCGCTCGGCGAGTAGCATGCGGCCCTGGTCGTCGAAGGTAATTCTCGTGATTTCGCTCGGCCCCGGTCCGGGCGCGACGCTGAGTTCGAGGCGCGGATCGGTGCCGAACTCCGGCGCTGAAGCCACCGACCAGATCTGCAGATCCCTGGCGACGGCATAATAGAGTCGCCCGTTGCGAATGCCGAGACCGAAGATCAATCGCGGCGCGGCGGCATAACCCCATGTGCCGGGATCGCCGGTCCGGAATTTAGGATTGGAAATGTCGAGACGGCCGGCGGGATCATAGGGAACAGGCTGCAGACCCGCCGCACCGCGCCCCTGGACACCGTGATCGTAACGGCCGCGTTCCTTTCCGGCGGAATCAAAAGCGTGGATCATTCCGGTCGCGCGGTCGGCGACGAACAAGGTGCTCGAAGCGGCATCGAATGCGAGACCGCCGAGCGCGGGACCAGGATTGGAAGCGCCGTCGAGCGCCACATTGGCGAACAGGCTGACCGCGCCGGTTGTCCCGTCAATCCGCCAGATCGAGCCGGGACCACCGCCGAGATGTGACGGTCCAAATAGTCCTGCCATGAAGGCAGCGTTCGGCGCGCCTTGTTTGACGCGAACGGGTTGGCCGGCGCCAGCGGGGACGACGATCGGCAACCCATAGACCGAGGTCGCTGCGACAAACACGTTCGGCTGCGTAGCGTTATCGAGGGCAACGCCGAACACCTGGCCGACCTGACCGGCGGTCGCGGTGTAGGGCTTCGGCGCCATCAGCAATTGCGCTTGCGGCGGCGCGCCCGGGGCCTGCAGATCGAGAACGCGCGCGGCTGCCCCTTGCAGATCGATGAAAGTCTTGTCGGCGGGATCGACACCCGGCGCGATCGTGACCGGCGGTTGCGCGCCGGAGAAGCCGGTCACGACCGCATTGCCGTTGGCGACGATGCCGGCTGGCGGCGATGCCTGCGCAAAAGCTGCACCGTGATAATCGCCAAAACACAGCACCGCGAAGACAGCCGCGATAGCCGCAGAAGCCAGGTGGCTTTTGATCGGGTGATTGCTTTGCCGCACTGCCGAGGAGATCGCATTCGCGCGCATGGACAAATCCTCCGTGAGGCAACTGGGAGTTTAGTCTGATCCTGATGCGGGAAAATTGAATTGATCAGGATCAACCAGCGCAACAATACAAATTGCGTCAAAAGCGCGACGTTTTGATGTTCGATGACGGCCGGCAGCGGGCATACAAGTTCGCGCAGCATCCGCAGAGCGCTCAAAGCGGCTCGCCAATCGTCCTCGCCGGAAAAATCTGGCGCCGCCACATTCCGGTCGGAAACGATCTGAGGGCGAGGCAAACGGACGTTGCTGGTTGACTGGCATCGAGACGAAGGCGCTCGCCCGATAACCTCCGATCGCAGCACGATCCTGTGAAAGCGCCGGCTTTCGCTTGCCTCTTCAGATGATGAGACTGACGGCAGTTCTCGGGCTTAACCAGGCGCGTTCCGGTGAGAATCCGTTCAGCGCGTCGCGGCCGCAACTGCCCGCAGCGGCATCGCCGCAGAACCGGTGCGCGGCGCACGGACCGCGTTCGGGCGGTAAAGCCCGCGCCGGTCCGGATAGGGCTTGAAGGCGTCGGATAGTCCGACCACGGATTCGGCCGCCCCCAGCGCCAGCACGCCATCGGGTTCGAGGATTTTCGACAGCCGTTCGAAGATGCCGACCTTGGTGTCCTGGTCGAAATAGATCAGGACGTTGCGGCAGAAGATCAGGTCGAACGTACCGAGATGGGAAAAATCCTGCAACAGATTGAGCTGGCGGTGCTGCACCATGCCGCGGATATCGGCACTGAGCTGCCACAACTCGCCGGTCTGCTTGAAATATTTGACCAGCAGCTGGATCGGCAGGCCGCGCTGCACCTCGAACTGGCTGTAGATTCCCGCCTTGGACTTCTCCAGCACGTCCTGCGACAGGTCGGTGGCGACGATCTCCACGCGCCATCCCGCCAGAGCCGCGAATTCCTTCACGCACATCGCGATCGAATACGGCTCCTGCCCGGTCGAGGACGCCGCGCACCAGATGCGCAGGGCGCGGCGGCTGGCGCGCGCCTGCACCAGCGCCGGGAAGACCGCCTCCTTCAGATGATCGAACGGAATCTTGTCGCGGAAAAAGAACGTCTCGTTGGTGGTCATCGCCTCGACCACCTCGGATGTCAGCGGTTCGGTCCCGACCTTCAGCTTCTGCACCAGTTCGCCGATGTCGGACAGACCGATCCGTCGCGCCAGCGGGATCAACCGGCTTTCGACCAGATATTGCTTGTCGGAGGACAAATCGAGGCCGGATCGCTCTTTCAGGATCTTGCGCAGGAACTCATAATCCTGGGGCGTCACGAACGATCTCCCGAAAACAACCGAACCAGTTTCGGCGCGATCTGAACGAGCGGCAGGATGGCCGAGCAAATGCCCGCATTGGCGGCGGCGCCGGGCATGCCCCACACCACGCTGGTGGCTTCGTCCTGGGCGATCACGCTGCCACCGGCCGCGACAATCTCCTTGCCGCCGCGCATCCCGTCCGAACCCATGCCGGTGAGCACGACGGCCAGAATACCGCCCTGCCAGATATCGATCGCGGAGGAGAAGAGCGGATCGACGGCGGGCTTGCAGAAATTGACCGGCGGTCCGTCATCGAGGGCGATCGCGACATCGGTGCCGCGGCGCACGACCCGCATGTGACGGCCGCCCGGGGCGAGATAGATCGTGCCGGCCTTGACGATTTCTCCATCGACGGCCTCGTGGGCCGGCCGGTGGCTCGAGCGAGCCAGATGCTCCGCCAGAATTGTCGTGAAGGTAGGTGGCATGTGCTGGGTGATCAGCACCGGAAAGCGGTCGATCACCGCGCCAATCTCGGCGACCAGCGTCATCAGCGCCTGCGGGCCGCCGGTCGATGAACCGATCAGGAGCGCGCGCGGCGTCTGGCTGCTGAACGGCCGGCGCGTCAGCGGCAGCGGCGCCACCACGGCCTGCGGCGGCCGGGGCAACGGCTCACGCGATCGCTCCGGCGCGGGTGCCAGTGGCGGACTTGTCGGGGGATGGCCTGTCGCGGGCGAAGCTGGAGCAGTGCGGCGCACCTTGGCGCCGAGCGAGCGGATTTTCTGGATCAGGTCATGGTGGAAGATTTCGGCGGCGGCAGCTTCGCGGGTGCTTTCCGGCTTCGGAATGTAGTCCGCTGCGCCCAGCGACAGCGCCTTGAAGCTGATCTCCGCGTTGCGGCGGGTCAGGGTCGAAGCCATGATGATGATCAGGTTGCGCTTCTTCGCCAGCAACTGGGGCAGCGCGGAAATGCCGTCGAGCTCCGGCATTTCGATATCGAGCACGGCAACGTCGGGATTGACGCGCTCGACCTGGTTGACGGCGTCAAGGCCGGTGCGCAGCGATGCCGCGACCACCATGTCCGGCTCGGCGGCGATCCAGCGCGAGATCAATCCCCTGATCACGACGGAATCGTCGACCACCATCACCCGCAGCGGTTCCTGGTGTGCCGAATTCGAAGTAGAGGAACTTGCCAACGCAATACTCATTCATCACCAGGTACGCCGAACGCGGCACTATAGAAACACCAACGCCGAGGGCCGTTCGGCCGCCGGATCGATACACGCAAATCAGATCAGGCCGACTTCCTGGAACTTGGCCGTCACGATGTCCTTGTCGAACGGCTTCATGATGTATTCGTTGGCGCCGGCGTGAAGCGCGCGCGCGATATGCGCGACGTCGTTTTCGGTGGTGCAGAACACCACTTTGGGCGCGTCGCCGCCCGGCATGCGGCGCAGATTGCCGAGGAACTCGTAGCCGTCCATAATCGGCATGTTCCAGTCGAGCAGGATGGCGTCGGGCAGGCCGCGCTTGCAGACCTCAAGCGCCTTCTCACCGTCTTCGGCTTCGATGATCTGGAAGTCCAGGCCTTCCAGAATACGCCTTGCGACTTTTCGGATGACGCTGGAGTCATCGACAACGAGACATGTTCGCATGTTGGCCTCTGTTTCTTCCCAATCCCCGAAGGGACGTTTGCAATGCCGCGTTAGATTTGCCGGTCTTTATGCCGCCAGCAGGTCGGGCACGATTTCGAGCACGCGATCGACGTCGAGGACGACCATGAGCTGGCCGTCGAGGCGGTGCACGCCGCCGGCGAGCTTGGCCATACGGGGGTCGAGGTTGACGGGATTTTCCTCGCGGCCGTCGTCGGCGAGCTTGAGCACCTCGCCGATCTGGTCGATCAGCAGGCCATAGGATTCGCCGCGCAGGTCGACGCCGATCGCCATCGGCGGCTTGCCGTCCTCGTTT
>NZ_JAUYAN010000323.1 GCF_030693485.1 Bradyrhizobium sp.
CGCACACGCGAGAACGAAACGCCGCTCTGCGACCCGGCCGGGCCACCGGCCACCGCGCGATCCAGCGAAGCCTCGCCCTTGATGGAGAAATCGCGGACGTTGATCAGGCCCTCCTTTGCGCTGGGGTCAACCGTCGGCGGATCCATCGCCAGGGAAAGCTGGCCGCCGACCACCTTGGCGTAGGTGTCGGAGAAGCGCAGGAATGCGCCGGCGTCGGCGGTTTCGAGATAGATCAGCTCGCGTCCCTGCGGGCGGCGCAAATCCGCCGTCAGCGGCGTATCGCGGCCGAGCTTCCCGCTCAGCGTAAAGCTCTTGACCGCGCCGTTGCGCCGCGAGAACTTGACGTCGACGCTGCGCAGCGCCTCGCCATAGAACCCGGCCACGGCGCCGAGCTTGAGGTCGACATCGAAATCGATGCTCTTGGTCTTGCTCTTGGGGTCAGTCTCCTTGCCGGACATCGCCGACTTCAGAAAGCCGCGGCCGTCGAACACGTCGCCGCGCATGATCACTTTCAGCGCACCATCGGCGGTACGCTCGGCCTTCAGCGAGGTCTTGTCGCCTTCGGACGGCGAATAGGTCGGGAAGTTGGCATTGATCAGGTCGCCATTCTGGTCGACTTCAAGCGACCCCTTGATCGATACGCCGCCACCGTCGATGACGATGTCTTCGAGGCGGGTGGACTGCTGCTTCTGCACCACGTTGAAAACCGCACGGCTCGACCTGCCCGGCAGTTTCACCCAGCCCGGCAGGATGTTATCGAGCTTTAGCGCGGTCAGGTCGGCCTCGATGCCCATGCGACTGGTTTCGCCGATCTTGCCCGACAGTCTCAGCGGTATGGCGCCGCTGACGGCGGGGCCGAGATCGAACCCGAGCCGCGCACGGCTGGCGTCGTCGAGCGTCGCCTGCAGTTTGATGTCGGCATCGCCCTCGTTCGGCTTGCGGTAATCCAGCGAGGCCGACTGACCGTTGATCTTGACCTCGCCCCTGACCTGATAGCCGGCATTGTTGGCCACGACCTTCAGCGCATTCGACTCCAGCTTCTGGTTCATCACCAGCTTGTCGGCGGAAAAACCGGTCAGGTCGGCGGTGATGGCGAAGGTGGTGTCGGCCTTGGTGAGGGCGCCCTTGACCGGCAGGCCGAGCGTGACCAGCGCGCTGACCGTGCCCTTGCTCGAATTGGGATCGATCAGCGTGCCGGAGAACTCGCTGAGGCGATCGGAGGCGAGAATTTCGGCCATCGCGGGCACCGGGCCATCGATCCGGAACCGGATCTTCGCCGGTGACGGTTTCGGCGCCATGTCCGGCACCTCGAACACGAAATCGGAGATGTTCAGCTTGCGGCCCGTCGGCGTATCGGACGCGGCCTGCCCGATGGTCACGGTCGCGGTGCGGCCGGTCACCCGGGCCTTCAGATCGGCGTCGCGAACCAGCGGCATTTCGTCGACCGGCCGCAAGGTCACGCCCGTTGCGACGATGTTGACGGCAAGACCGTCATCCGGGATCGGCGGACCGCGCCGCGACAGATTTCGAACCGGCGAGTTGACGCCGACCTCGATGCGCTGCAGCGCGCCGCGTTCGACCCGCTCGATCACCCATTCCCGGACTTCGGGGACGATCAGGATCGGCCACATCCGTTTCAGCGCCGACGCCGACATCGGCGTTCCCGCGAATCCCAGCGTCAGGCGCGGCTCGCCCGAATATTCGACACTGCCGGTGCCGGCGATGCCGATCTCACCGTTGCTGATATCCGCCTGCGTCAGCAGCACACGCTTGCGGTCGGTATCGATGCGCAGGCCGATGGCGATACGATTGAAGATCAGGGGTTGTTCGTTGTCCGCCCCGGCGAGCACGATGGTGCCGCCGGAAAACCCCAGCTGCCATTCGGCGATGTTGCCGTTCGGCGGCTCGAGATGGGCCAGCAGCGTGACCCGGTTCGCACCGGAAATGATCTTGAAGGGCGCCACCAGCACGCGCCGGTTGGAGTCCCATTCGACGTTGAACTCGGCCGAATCGATCGGCATCGGATAGTCAGGCGTATCGCTGTCGATGATGTGCCCTGCGCCGGCGGTGACCTTGCCGCGGAAATAGGTCGGCAGGCCGTCGCGGCCGAGTTCGCCCTTCAATTCGCCGGTCAGCGGCAGGTCGGCGCTGTAGGTCAGGTCCTTGACCCGCATCGCCAGCAGGATATTGGCGGTCGGAACTTCGGTGGCGCGGATGTCGACCGATCGCACGCCGTTGGCGGGAGCTCCGACCACGACGCGAAGCGACCAGGCGCGGCTGCCTTCTTCGCCGAGACTGATCGCCACCCCGCCGCCACTCGGCCGGCGCATACTGAGGCTGATATTTTCAAACGTCCATTTGTTGCCGCGCTGCTGGTCGTCGACAACGTGGTTGCCGTTCTTCAGTCCCATCTCGATGAGGTTTTGTCCGTCGAGCCCGGTCAGGCTCAGGCTGTCGAGCCAGTCGAGGCCGGCGAGCAGACCGGTCTGCCCGCTTTCGGCAGCCGCGGTTGTAGCGCCGGGCGAAGATGACGCCGCGGCCCCCGGCGGCGGCGGAGCGGGAACCGGACGCGGGAATGTCGGCGCCAGCCCTGCGGCCTTTTTCGAGGCGACACCGGTGGCGAGCGGCTTGGCGGTATCGCCGGCAGAAACCGTCACCGTGCCGTCAGGCGCGATGCGGACCGCGAGTTCGGCGTCGACCAGGTTGAGGCTCTCGGCGCGAAGCCGCCCCATCAACAGCGCGGTGCCGGAAAGTTTCACCTCGGCCTTCGGCGCGGTGGCGACGACGACGCGGTCGCTGTCCATGACCACGATATCGCGGATGCGGACCGCGATACGGATTCGCCCGGCCCGTTCGATCTGGGTGCCGCCGATCTCGACGGTGTTGCCGTGGCCGATATTCTGCTCGATCGCCGACGCCAGCCAGGGCGTGGCCATATCGAGATTGATCGGACCGGCGCCGAGACGCCACCACAGCCCGCCAAAGCAGCCGCCAAAGATCACCACCAGAACCGCGCTCACCACCGCGAGGCGTTTGACCCAGCGTTCGCCCGAGGCCCAGCGGCGAAAGCGGCCGAACCGATCGCCCAGCCGGTGAAAGCCGGAGTTCGACCGCGACAACAGCCGTCGTGCGCGTTTACGCGCCGCCTCGTCATGGTCCTGATCCCAAGCGGCATCATCCCACTGCGAGGACTGCACGTCAGCACGCGGACTGGCCTCTTGGGGCGACGTTCTGGGCGACGTTTTCCTGGCCATTGCCTCTCGGTGCTGGCGCTCATTGTAAGAGGGATCGCCGCCAGGGCCGCGCTCGTCCGCATGGTACGAGCGCTCCCGTGTCGGCATTGCTGCCAATCCTCGATTAATACTGTTACTCGTCATAGGGCCCAAGGAGCCTGTTCAACGAGGGGCCGGAGCTTGCGTCGAATTCCCTGTCACCATACTCCGGGGTCATCAGATTTGCCCAGTTGCAGGACCCGTTCCTGCATCCCGGGACAACACCCGCAATACCCCCATGATTGATCCGCCGAAAGCGACGAAAGGAAGGCGTATGTCCAAGAAAACGCGCAAGAAATCCCCCAAAACCCCCACCGGGAAGCCCGCCGGCGCCAAGACCGTCAGCAAGGCCAGGAACACGCCCAAAAATACGTCCAAGGGTGCGTCCAAGAAACCGGCCGGCGCGCCGGGCAAAACCGCATCGGCAAAAACCACCAAGGCGACGGTCCAAAAATCAACCAGGAGCGCCGGCAATAAACCCGCCAAAGCATCGCATAAGGCCGCATCGAAACCGTTAAGACCGATCAGCCGCCGCGAATCGGTCGCGCCCGTCATGGCCGCACCGAAGGCGCAAACCGCAAAACCGCCTGTCGTGACGCCTCCGGCGGCCGAAACGCCGGATCTCAAAACCAGCGCGGCTCGGCCGCGTCAGCCCGGTCTCAGCGAGGGGGCCAAGGCGCCCGCCTTCCGGCTGCCGCGCGACGGCGGCGATTCGGTCTCGCTCGGCGACTTCAAGGGCAGGAAACTGGTGCTGTTTTTCTATCCGCGCGCGGACACGCCGGGCTGCACCAAGGAAGCCATCGACTTCAGCCGGCTGTCTGGCGCGTTCGCCGAATCCAACACCGCCGTGCTCGGCGTGTCGGCCGACCCGCTGAAGGCCCAGGAAGCCTTTCGCGACAAGCACCAACTGGTCACTGCTCTGGTTTCAGACGAGCAACATGAGATGCTGGATGCTTATGGCGTATGGGGTGAAAAATCGATGTATGGCAGGACCTTCCTGGGCATTTCTCGCACAACGGTTCTGGTTGGCGCCGACGGCCGGATCATCCGGATCTGGCGCAATGTGAAGGTCGACGGCCATGCCGACGAGGTGCTCGCGGTGGTGCGCACCCTGTAAGATTTATCCGGTTCCATTCGCTGAAAATTAACCATGAGCCGGTCAAATCACCCCGCGCCAATACAGCCGTACGGAACTCATTTCCGGCCGGCGCGGGAGTGCCAATGTCGTTCCGTTCCGGTCATTATTCCGAGCAGCACCACGCGCACGACCATGGCAGGGCTTCCCCTCGCCGCCCGGCGTCGAGCCGCACGCCGGTCGCACCGGCGCAGCAGCAACAGGACGGCTATACGCTGGTCCACGCCGGCAAGCAGGTCCGCTTTGGCCCGGTGGCATTCTGGATCGTGGTCGGCACGGTGACCGTGCTCGGAATGTGGTCGGCGGCAACCGCGACCTATTTCGCCTTCCGCGACGACGTCCTGACCCGGCTGATCGCCCGTCAGGCGGAGATGCAATACGCCTATGAGGACAGGATCGCCGAGTTGCGCGCCAAGGTCGACCGCACCACCAGCCGCCAGTTGCTCGATCAGGAACAATTCGACCAGAAGCTCGACCAGATCATGCGGCGGCAGACCACGCTGGAATCGCGCGCCACGGCGCTCGGCGTCATTCCGGATGGCTCGGTCACCGGATCGATCCGGCCGCCGGCGCGTGGCGCCGCGGCGAGCGATCCGGCGCCTTCGGGAATGCCGAAACCGTCGCCGATCAGCGACACTGTGATCTTCGTGGCGCCGCCAGACCGCGAAGCTCGGCTGGAATCCCGCACGCCCGTGGTCGGCAAGGTCCAGCCCAACCAGTTCGCCAAGGTCCAGGGCTTCGACAACGTCGTGCTCCGCCTGCAGTCTTCGCTCGACAAGGTCGAGGGTCGCCAGATGGCGGCGCTCTCCTCGGTCGAAGAGAGCATGGAATCGCGGATCCGCCGGATGCGCGGCGTCATCACCGATCTCGGCCTCGACATGGCGCAACTGGAAGCAGCGACCCCGCGCGCCGGCGTCGGCGGACCGTTCGTTCCGGTCAAGCTGCCGCCGGATGCAGGCACGTTCGAGCGCCAGCTCCACCGGATCAATGTCACGCGTATCCACGTCGAGCGTCTTAACCGCACGCTGGCGCTGGTGCCGTATCGCAAGCCCGTCATCGGCGCGGTCGAGTTCAGCTCAGGCTTTGGGATTCGCAGCGATCCGTTCCTCGGCCGCCCCGCGATGCATACCGGCCTGGATTTCCGCGCCGCCACCGGCGATCCCGTACGCGCCACCGCAAACGGCAAAGTGGTCACCTCGGGCTGGCAGGGCGGCTATGGCCGCATGATCGAAATCGACCATGGCAACGGGCTGTCGACGCGCTACGGCCATCTGTCGGAGATACACGTCAAGATCGGCGATCTCATCAAGCTGGGTCAGGTGATCGGCGCCGTCGGCTCGACCGGCCGCTCCACCGGTCCGCATCTGCATTACGAAACCAGAATCGACGGCGACCCCGTCGATCCGCAGAAGTTTTTGCGCGCGGGTGTGCGGCTCAGCGCGGGCTAGAAATTTTCAGTCTGACAGCAATCATATCCAAGCCGTGGCCCGGATGGAGCCCTTGCGAAATCGGGCAAACCGTTTGTCGAAAAAGATTCCGGCTGCGATGTCGGCGGCCGGGGCGGTCGGGCGTCCTTGCAACAGACGCCGAGCAAGCCAAACCCACTGTCGCTCACGCCGCTCGGCCAGGGAGTGCCAACATCATGTCCGGAAATACCGTCCGTCTGCATCGCGTCCTCGCCACCACGCCGGCGAAGGTTTTTCGCGCCTTCCTCGATGCTGATGCCATGGCCAAATGGCTGCCGCCCCATGGCTTCACCTGCAGGGTCCACCATCTCGACGCCAGGGTCGGCGGCACGTTCCGGATGTCGTTCACCAACTTCACGACAAAATCGGGCCATTCGTTCGGCGGCGAATATCTGGAGATCGTGCCCAACGAGCGTCTCCGCTACACTGATCGCTTCGACGACCCCAATCTGCCCGGCGTCATCGAGGTCAACGTGCTCCTGAAGCCGGTCTCGGTCGGAACCGAAATCAACATCGAACAGTCCAACCTGCCGGAAGTGATTCCGGTCGAAGCCTGCTATCTGGGCTGGCAGCAATCGCTCGCGCAGCTCGCGTCGCTGGTGGAGCCGGATATTCCCGAATAGTGCGTCAGCCCATTGTTGCGCTGCTCCGATTGTGATGCCATCACAAAACATTCCGATCCAGCGCCTCGAGGCACGTCCGGTTGAATCCTCCGAACAAGCGAATTGGTCCAAGACATCCACGGCTCGGCGCTGCCGGATTTCGCGCCGTGCGATGGCTCTGCGTGCGGCTGTTCGCGGCTGCGGGTTTTCATCAGCTCGGCTCGGAATTTGCCGACCAGCGGATCGCGCATATCCGCGAAAAGCTGCAACGCGGCGAGACCGTCTATCTGGCCGGGCTGGGGCCACCCGGCACCCACAATTCAGGCGTGGCGCTGGTTGAGGTGACGCAGGCGAACGGGCCGCGCCTGATCGTCAACAACGAGGAAGAGCGTTTTTCCGGCAACAAGCACACGACCGAGTACCCGAAGGCCTCGATCGACGCGGTGGTAGCCACGCTGCGCGGCATCGGCCGTGACATCGGGGATATCGACGCCTGGCTCACCAGCTGGGATTATCCGACACTCTGCGGGACCATTGCGCGCTCGGTGCTGGAGGAAGCACCACAAAGCCTGAAGCTGCTGCGCACCACGGAAGCCGCCGGCTTCGACGGCCGCCGGCTCGACCAGATGACCCGCACACCGAAAATTCTCGGCCGGCAGCTCGGGCTTGCCGGGCGGGTGCCGCTGATCTGCCTGCCGCACCACGACAACCACGCCTGGTTCTCGTTCGCGGCATCGCCGTTCGCCGACAATGGCGAGCCCGTCGCGATCGCGGTGCTCGACGGTACCGGCGACCGGGGATCGATCTCGCTCTTTGTCGCCGAAAACGGTGCGATGCGACAGCTCACCTGCAACGACAGCATGTTCGACTCGCTCGGCGCTTTCTACAGCGTGATCTCATCGACGCAAGGCGGCTGGACCTGGCTATCCAGCGAGGGCCGCTATATGGGTGCCGCCGCCTGGGGTGACATGAACCGCACCAGCAATCCGTATTACGCGCGGCTGCGAGACGTGCTGGATTTCGGCGCGGATGGCGATATCAGGATCAACCGCGCACTCGCCAACTGGTACTGCGACCCGTTCGATCATCCCTACAAGGCGGCGCTGATCGATATCCTCGGCGAGCCCCTGAAGCCCGAACAGCTCTGGAATCCGGATGCGGTGCTGCGGGTCGAGGACATCACGCACCGTCCCGATACCCAGGACCGGCTCGACAAGGCCGCCGCGACGCAACTGGTGTTCGAGGACGCCATGATCCATGTCGTCGACCACCTGCTGCGCTCGACCGGCGCGAGCCGGCTGGTGCTGACCGGCGGCGTGGCGCTGAACGCGGTCGGCAATATGCGGCTGCTGGAGCATTTCGACGAAGCGTGGTTTGCGAAGCACCAGCACCGCAAGGCCCGCCTGCATCTCTGGGTGCCGCCGACCCCCGGCGATCCCGGCGTCACCATCGGCGCGGCCTGGCTGTTTGCGCATCTGGCGGGCGCGCCGCGCGGTTCGCCGATGACGCATGCGTTCTATTGCGGTTTGCCGCCACGGCAGGACGACATCGCAACCGCGCTGCAGGCCGTCGATATTGCTTCACAAGGGATCGGCGACATTTCGACACCAGAGGGGCGCGACGCCGTCGCCGATCTGATGGCCTACATGGTGGCGCGCAGCGGCATCATTGCGCTTTATCAGGGCGCCGCCGAAACCGGACCGCGCGCGCTCGGGCATCGCTCGATCTTTGCCAATCCCTGCGACGCCCGGGCGCGCGAACAGCTCAACGAACGGGTCAAATACCGCGAGGCGATCCGGCCCCTGGCGCCGATGGCGACGCTGGAGGCGGCTCACCTATATTTCGATCTGCACGAGGGCGCCTCCGATGCCGGTTACAACGCCTACAATTACATGGTGCTGACCGCGCCATCGAAGCCGGGCGCGCGCGACAAGATTCCCGCCGTCATTCACGCCGACGGCACCGGGCGAATCCAGATCGTGCGGGCGGAAGACGATCCCCTCACCTACGCGTATTTGAAGGCGCTCGGCCGCCACATCGGCGTCGAGATCTCCGTCAACACCTCGTTCAATGTCGCCGGCCCGATCGCGCAGTCCCCGCACCAGGCGATCGATACGCTGCGGCGTTCGAAAGGCCTCGACGCGGTGCTGCTGGTGGCCGATGACGGCACGGTCACCGCGGCCTGGCACGGCGGCGAGCGCGACAGCGGAAGGTTTACGGGCTGGCTTTCGGAATGGACACGACGCCCCGGATGAAGCCGAACACCCGCCCGTCGATCACCAGCAGCGCGCTGCCGATCACCAGCGCGCCGGTGACCTCGGCAACCGTCATGCTTTCGCCGAGCAGGAGATAGCCGAGCAGGATGGCGGTGACGGGAATCAGCAGCGTCACCAGCATGACATTGGTCGAGCCCGACCTGCGCAGGATCTGAAAGAACACGATGTAGGCCAGCGCGGTCGACAGCGCGGCAAGGCCTGCCAGCGCCAGCCATGTCGTGACGCCGGGCATCGGCAATTGCCACGGCCGCTCGGCCACGCCCGCAATGATCATCATCATCAGCGTGGACGCCAGCATCTGACATGTCGCGGTCGCCAGCGGCGGCGAGTCCGACAGTTTTCGTCGCGCATAGAGCGCCGATAGCCCGTAACTGAACGCGCCAACGAGGCAGAGCAGGATGCCAAAACCCTGGCCGCTGCTGAAGCCGAGATGCTGGCCGTGCAGGATGGCGACCCCGATCAGCCCGATGACGACGCCCGCGACGCGGCTCGCCCTTAGCTTTTCGTCGCCGGCCGCCGCCATGACAAGCACGGTGAACAGCGGCGTGGTCGCATTCAGAATCGAGGCCAGCCCGCTCGATATATAGGTCTGTCCGGTGACGATCAGCGAGAACGGCAGGACGTTGTTCAGAAATGCGATGGCGAAGAACGGCTTCCAGCCCGACAGCGTCAGCGGCAAGCTAATTCGATACGCCCACAGCACCGGCAGAAGAATCAGGGCCGCGAGCGCGACCCGCAGCAGCACCACCGTCAGCGGCGGCAATTCCCGCAGCACTACGCCATGGAAGAAGAACGAGCCGCCCCACAGCACCGAAAGCACGGCAAGCAGCAACCAGTCCCTCGCGTCAATCCGATGGTCACTGGAAATCATCTGCGGCTCTGCCATTCAGGATCGAGCAGACGCTTACGGCAAAGGCCGCAACGCTGGCCACCCGATTCCCGAAACGGCGTCGCGCTGGCGCAGGTCCTGACCTTGCGCCGGTGCGCCGCGAGCCGTCGTGCTCGCGGATGTGTCAGCGCTTACTTGCGCAGGCAGAGGCCGACGGTTGGTGGCGTCGAGCATTTTGCTCCATCCGGCGCGCCGCCGCCCGGACAGAACACCGACACCAGGGTCTCGTTCGCTTCGCAGCCTGCCGCGCCGTCGCCCTGCACCGCCCTCAAGCCGGCAGCATCACCCTTGTCGCCTTTGTCACCCTTGCCCCCGGGGGCGCCTTGCGGTCCCTGGGGTCCCTGGGCACCCTGCGCACCTGGCTGTCCTTGCGGTCCGGGCGGTCCCGCGGGACCCTGCGGGCCAGGCTGCCCCTGGGCGCCAGCGACGCCTTGGATGCCTTGCGCGCCCTGGGGGCCTTCCGCGCCTCGCTCGCCCTTCGGTCCGGGATCCCGGCCGCATCCGGCAAGAACAAGCGCAATTCCAACAAGCAGGACGGAAACAATTCTCATGACGAATCCCCACTACGAATGAATGGATCGGCTGCAAAGTTGCCGCGCCGATACTAGGCTGCGAAACGTGACAGGTTCAAATAGAACTAAAGCCGAAGCGACGATTTGGTGCGATGCGATCAGTTCGTATGGCCGCCCTTCGGCCGCGACACAATTTCGATCATCTTGCCTTCGTCGTCGTCGGGACCATGGGCTTTGGCGCGGTCATAGGCCGCAACCGCCGCCCGTCCCATGATCGGGGCATCGCGCAGCAGGCTCTCGGCCAGCGCCACCGCGTAAGCCGCATCCTTTTGCCGCAGCGACGCCGTGAACGTCGCGCCGGCAAAGTTCCGCTCCACCATGCGCCTGGAGTGCCGGATCACCTGCGGACTGGCGGCGACGCCGGTTTCCACCGCTTCCAGCACCAGCTTCATGTCGAGACCTGCCTGCTCCGCGATCGCAAGGCCTTCGGCGATTCCAGCGATCTGGATCGCGCCCATCAGGTTGTTGATCAGCTTGTAGACCGTGCCGGACCCGACCGCGCCGAAATGCCGGATGGTGGTGGCCAGCGGGGTCAGGAAAGGCCGCGCCCGTTCGAGGTCGGCCGCATCGGCGCCGACCAGCAGCGTCAGTTTTCCGCTGGCCGCGGCATCCGGCAAACCCGTGACCGGACTGTCGATGTAAACGATGCCGCGTTCGCGCAACACCCGCGCCATTTCGAGGACGTGGCGGTAGGAAACCGTGGAGCATTCGATCGCGAGCGTGCCGGCCTTCATGGTCGCGGCGGCGCCGTCCTTGGTCAGCCACACCGCACGCGAGGCCTCGTCGTCGGCCACCATCGTCACCACGGCGTCGGCATCGATCGCGGCATCCTCCGGCGAGGTCGCCCATCGCGCGCCGCGCGCGATCAGATCCTCGGCCTTGCCTTGCTCCGGTTCCACAGCGCGACGCTAAAACCGGCATCGAGATAGCGGCCGGCCATGCCATGGCCCATGCGTCCCAACCCGATGAAAGCGACCTTGGCCATGGGGCTAGTCCACGTCGTCCACCGAAGCGGGGGCGGTGCCGAAGGCGCGCTGCGCCAGCGTCGCCGCCATGAATTCGTCGAGGTCGCCGTCGAGCACGCCCGAAGTGTCCGAGGTCTGCACGCCGGTGCGCAGGTCCTTCACCATCTGATAGGGCTGCAAAACGTAGGAGCGGATCTGGTGGCCCCAGCCGATATCGGTCTTGGCGGCCTGGTCGGCGGCGGCCTGCGCCTCGCGCTTCTTCAGCTCGATTTCGTACAGCCGCGCGCGCAGCATGTCCCAGGCCTGCGCCTTGTTCTTGTGCTGGGAACGGCCGGCCTGGCAGACCACCGCCACGCCGGTCGGAATGTGGGTCAGCCGCACCGCGGATTCGGTCTTGTTGACGTGCTGGCCGCCGGCGCCGCCCGAGCGCATGGTGTCGACACGCACGTCGGATTCGGCGATGTCGATCTTGATCGAGTTGTCGACCACGGGAAAGATCGCGACCGACGAGAACGAGGTGTGCCGCCGCGCATTGGAATCGAACGGCGAGATCCGCACCAGCCGGTGCACGCCGGCCTCGGTCTTCAGCCAGCCATAGGCGTTATGGCCCGAGATCTGGATGGTGGCGGATTTGATGCCGGCTTCCTCGCCCTGGGTTTCCTCGAGATATTCGATCTTGAAGCCATGCTTCTCGGCCCAGCGCGTATACATGCGCAGCAGCATCGAGGCCCAGTCCTGGCTTTCGGTGCCGCCGGCGCCGGCGTGGACTTCGAGATAGGAATCGAAGCGATCGGCTTCGCCGCCGAGCAGCGCTTCGAGCTCGCGGCGGGCGACTTCCTTCTTCAGGGCTTTCAGCGCGGCCTCGGCTTCCGCCACCACGCCTTCATCGCCCTCGGCCTCGCCGAGTTCGATCATCCCGATATTGTCCTCGAGCTCGCGCTCGACCTTGCCGATGCCCTGAAGCGAATCCTCCAGCGAGGTGCGCTCCTGCATCAGCTTCTGGGCCTTCTGCGGGTCGTTCCAGAGATTGGGATCTTCAGCGAGCTTGTTCAGCTCCGCGAGGCGCGCCGTGGATGCATCGACGTCAAAGATGCCTCCTCAGCAGCCCGACTGACTGCTTGATCTCTTCAACGAGGCGTTCGACTTCAGCGCGCATGGCTTCTCTGATTCTGCGGGGGACGAACCGCTACTGGCAGTTGTTGTCTGGACAGTATTGTCGAGGGGATGTAACGGCACCGGCCGCAAAGTGCAATCGGCTACCAAAGCCCGCCGGTGCCGGGACGCATGATCGAGCCGGCGTCGGGCGGCGCCATCAGCGGACGATCGCGGCCGCCGTCGGCGTCGGCGACACCGATGACGCTGTAATTATCCGGCGGCGCCGTGCCGGGCTTGAAGGCTTCCAGAATGCCGCCGCCGCCCGGACCGGCGCGCATGCCGCTCTTGGCGTCGACGCGGATCAGCTTGATGCCGGCGGGGACCTTGAACGGGATCGCCGGCTTGTCGGCGAGTGCGAGCTTGAGGAAGTCCTTGGCGATCGGGGCCGCCAGATGGCCGCCGGTGGCGCCCCTGCCGAGCGGACGCGGCTTGTCGTAGCCGACATAGATACCGATCACGATGTCAGGCGAGAAGCCGATGAACCAGGCGTCCTTCTCGTCGTTGGTGGTGCCGGTCTTGCCGGCGATCGGCTTGCCGACTTCCTTCAGCACCGTGGCCGTACCGCCCTGCACCACGTCTTCCATCATCGAAGTGATCTGGTAGGCCGTCATCGCATCCAGCACCTGCTCGCGGCGGTCGACCAGTTGCGGTTCGGCCTGGTTCTTCCAGCCGCCGGGCGCGTCGCAGCCGCGGCATTCGCGTGCGTCGTGCCGGAAGATGGTGCGGCCGTAGCGGTCCTGAATACGGTCGATCAGCGTGGACTTCACGCGGCGTCCGCCATTGGCGAACATCGAATAGGCCGTCACCATCCGCATCACCGTGGTCTCGCCAGCGCCGAGCGAATAAGACAGATAGTTCGGCAATTCGTCATAGACCCCGAAGCGCTTGGAGTATTCGCCGATCAGGGGCATGCCGACATCCTGCGCCAGTCGTACCGTCACCGTATTGAGCGAGCGCTTCAGCGCATTGCGCAGCGTCGTCGGTCCCTGATACTTGCCGCTCGAATAGTTTTCGGGACGCCAGACGCCGACACCCTGCCCCTGGTCGATTTCGATCGGCGCATCGACCACGATGGTGGACGGCGTATAGCCATTGTCCATCGCCGCCGAATAGACCAGCGGCTTGAACGACGAACCCGGTTGCCGATAGGCCTGGGTGGCGCGGTTGAACTGGCTCTGGTCGAACGAGAATCCGCCGACCATCGCCATCACGCGGCCGGTCCAGGGATCCATCACCACCATCGCGCCGGACACTTCCGGCAGCTGGCGCAGCCGGAACTGGCCCTCGACGATGGTGCCGTCCTTGGCGAGCAGCGGATCGGCATAGATGACGTCGCCCGGCGCCAGCACCTGCGCCACGGTGGTCGGCGGCTTGAAGCGCGTCGGCCCGGAGGCGGCCTTCGCCCATTTCACGCCTTCGAGCGTAATGAGGCCGGTCTGCCGGTCCTTGGCCACGGCACCGCCGAGTTCGCGGCCGGGCTGAAAACCGATCCGCGCCGACTGGTCGCTGGTCTCCAGCACCACGGCCATCCGCCACGGCGAGATATCCGACAGCGCCTTGACGTCGGCGAGCTTGACGCCCCAGTCGCCGGATATGTCGAGCTTGCTGACGGCGCCGCGATAGCCGCTCGCCTCGTCGAACTTCACGAGCCCGGCGGTCATGGTCTTGCGCGCGATCACCTGCAGCTTCGGATCGAGCGTGGTCCGCACCGACAGGCCGCCTTCGTAGAGCTTCTTCTCGCCATAACGCTCGAACACGTCGCGGCGGACCTCCTCGGCGAAATACTCGCCGGCGAAGGTGTGCGCGGCGTTGCTGCGGCTGGTGACCGTCATCTGGTCCTTGCGGGCCTTGTCGGCATCGGTCTGTTTGATCCAGCCGTTCTCCACCAGCCGGTCGATCACGTAGTTGCGGCGCTCGATGGCGCGATCGCGGTTCTTCACCGGATGCAGCGACGACGGCGCCTTGGGCAGCGCCGCAAGGTAGGACGCTTCCGCAATGGTGAGTTCATTGACCGACTTGTCGAAATACACCAGCGATGCCGCGGCGACGCCGTAGGCGCCGAGGCCGAGATAGATTTCGTTGAGATAGAGTTCGAGAATCTTGTCCTTGGAATAGGTGCGTTCGATCCGCATCGCCAGCAAGGCTTCCTTGATCTTGCGGGTGAACGATACCTCGTTGGTCAGGAGAAAGTTCTTGGCGACTTGCTGGGTGATGGTGGAGGCGCCCTGCGGCCGTTTGTTGGAGCCGAAATTCTGCGCATAGAGCACCGCGGCGCGGGCCATGCCGGTGAAGTCGATGCCGCCATGCTCGTAGAAATTCTTGTCCTCGGCGGCCAGGAACGCGTTGATGACCATCTTCGGCACGGCCTGGATCGGCAGGTACAGCCGGCGCTCTTTGGAATATTCGCCGAGCAGCGCGCCATCCGTCGCATGGACGCGCGTCATCACAGGCGGCTCATAATCCTGCAGCTGCGAATAGTCGGGCAAGTCCTTGGAATAATGCCAGATCAGCCCCGCGGCAGCGGCGACGCCGACCAGGAACACGACGGTTCCGGCAGCAAACAAGAAACCCAAGAACCGAACCAGCAAGCGCATTATCCAAGTTCCGTTCCAGCCCTGGCGCCGCATTGAACGGCGCTTCCTCGGCAAAGTCCCGCACGGCGATCAGCGGTCTCGCGCAGGCGAATGAAATACTACGTTGGCCGCGAGCGAATTTAGCGCGATTCCGACGTTCCCGCAGTCATTTCTATAATGCCGCCGCTGTGGCCAAACTAGGGCTTCCCGCCCTGCAAGACACCTTTTCAGCGAGGCTCCCTTTTCAGTTGGCGGCCCCGGCCGTCGCCAGCCGCTTGGCAAGGAACGTGTCGATCGCCTGCGACATGGCGCCCGCGGTGCGGTTACGCCAGTTCTCCGAGACCAGCAGTTCGAGGTCGCCCTTGTTGGAGACATAGCCGAGTTCGACCAGGACCGACGGCACGTCGGGAGCCTTGAGCACCTTGAAGCCGGCCGATTTCAGCGGGTGTTTGTGCATCCGCACCGTGGTCTTCATCTCGCCCATCAGCAGCCGGGCGAACCGGTTCGAGAACGTGCGGGTCTCGCGCTGCGCCAGTTCGATCAGAATGTCGGCGACCTCGGTCGGTTCCTCGGTCAGGTTGACCCCGCCGATGGCGTCGGCCTTGTTTTCGGTTTCCGCGAGCCGCTCCGCCTCGGCATCGGAAGCCTTGTCGGACAGCGTGTAGATCGTGGCGCCCTGGGCGTCGCCCTCGCGCCGCGGCAGGGCGTCGGCATGGATCGACACGAACAGCGCCGCCGCGTGGGTGCGGGCGACTTTGACCCGGTCGGTGAGCGGAATGAAGGTGTCGTCGGTGCGGGTCATGACGACGCGATATTTGCCTGATTTCTCCAGCCGGTCGCGCAACGCCAGGCCGAACCCCAGCACCAGTTCCTTTTCATTGGTGCCGCCGGCCTGGGTGCCATTGTCGAGGCCACCATGCCCGGGATCGATCACGACCACCGGTCTTGTATCCGTCGGTGTAGCCGGCTTGCCTGCGCCGTTCGGCTTGACTGGCACGATCGCCGCCACGGTATCCGAGATCGCGGGCTTCAGTTCGGGCCGGCTCTCGGCGCCAAGCGACTGAACGAAGGTGGTGCGGTCGACCTGTTCCAGTTCGAGCACCAGCCGCGGTGGCTGGCCGTTGGCAGCCGCCAGCACGTAGGCATTGGCAATTTTGGCCGGACCGGTCAGATCGAACACCAGCCGCGAGCCGCCGGGCATCACGAGGCCATAGCGGAACGCCTTGATCAGCCCGCGACCGGCGGTGCCTGCGCCGGCCTTGAGCTGAAAGTTGACCTGGGGAATGTCCACCACCACCCGATAGGGGTCGGCCAACGCGAAGGCGCGAAACTGGATCGGCCTGTCGAGGTCGAGGACGAAGCGGGTCTGCTTGGCATCGCCGGCCAGGCGGACTTCTGAAGCGACCGGAAAACTCGAAGCTGCGGGATTCGGCGCCGCATCCTCGGCCGCGCGGCCAGTGCCGGCGGACGAACACAGCAATGCTGCGGTGCACAACAGCACCCCGCCTCTAAAAACACGATGATTTGCGCGGCTCGCCAACGAATCCGTGCCTCCGAGCAGCTCTCTTACCGCAATAGAGCCACAGGGTTAACGAGAGCTTAAGGTTCTGGCGACGAATAAGGTGCGGTGTTGCCGCGCTGCGACGCCCCCTTCACTTCCCTTGCACCGGGCCTCCAATCCACGTATGTACAAGGGGCTGACGGCTAAAACTCCCGGTTGTGTCGCGTTCAGCCTCCCGGTGCAGCGCCGGAACTCTCTGAACCCAGAGGATTCCAGCGTCTTTCCGATCCCTCCACAGGCCAGCGCAGCGCGCGGCTGAAACGGAGGGCGGTTTCGAGCCCGAGCGGCGTCGGTCCCAGGTTACCATCTTGTTCCAGGGACGGCTTCAGACACGGCATAACTGATTATCCGGGTCCAATCGGGCCCGATATGCGATGGCCGGCGAGCGCTTTGGCGCCGCGCCGGGTCTTCAGCGAATAGACAAGGCGGCTATTCTTGCCGCCAACGTGTTCAGACGGGCCGACGCTTGATGCGCCAGACTGTGTTGCCGACCATGATCCCCGGTAGAATCGCGCCGCCGCGAAGCGAAAGCTCCGCGCGTCGTGTTGCGCCGACAGGATCCCGTTCGGACCGGCGCCCCGGGTTGCGTTTTGGCCTTCCCCTCACCCCCGAATCAGGTGGACCGTCGCGTCACCCGGCGGCGCGACATGCGCCCACGGTCATACGCGCCCGCCGCCGTCATGAGTTGCAAAATGCCCAACAAAATGTTGATCGATGCTACCCACCCGGAAGAGACCCGGGTCGTTGTGATCCGCGGCAATCGCGTCGAGGAATTTGATTTCGAGACTGCCCAGCGCAAACAACTGCGCGGCAATATCTACCTCGCCAAGGTGACACGCGTAGAACCGTCGCTGCAGGCCGCCTTCATCGAATATGGCGGCAACCGCCACGGCTTCCTGGCCTTCAGCGAAATCCATCCCGACTATTACCAGATTCCGGTCGCCGACCGTCAGGCGCTGATCGAGGCCGACGAACGCGCCCATCGCGAAGCCGAGGAAGAGACCGAGAATCGTTCCAGCAACCGTGGCCGCCGTCCGCGCCACCGCAACCAGCGCCGTCGCGGCAGCGGCGAGCGGGTGCAGAGCGAGGTCGTCGAGAATGTAAGCCCCGACCTGATGCAGGTCGCCCCGCCGCAAGCGGACCAGGAACATCCGGAACACTTGAGCGTCGAGGGCGGTGATAGCCACACGCACGAGACCGAACATCATCATGATGATGCCGGGCAACATGCGCACGATCATGCCGGTCATGATCATGCCGGTCATCACGCGCACGATCACTCCCTTGATCACGCGCATGCGCAGGGCGAGCACGACCACACTCATGCCGCCAGCGAGGCGCCGGTGGCGGAATCGCATACGGAGACTCCGGTTTCGGCGGTGGTCGAGGCCTCCGCGGCTGCCGCGGCACCCGAGGTTCACGAAGAACCCGTCCATGACGAGCGTTTCCACGCCGAGCATGCCGAAGAAAACGCGGCCCATGCCGAGGACGCGGCGCGCGCCGAACAGGCCGTCGACGAACCCGCCGCTTCGTCCCACGACGAGCATGCCGCCCAGCCGCAGGGCGACGAGCTTCACGACGATGAGGAAGACGAAGACGACGACGCCGAAGAGGAAGTCGTCGAATCCGTCGGCGGCGACGACGTCATGGAAGAGGTGCCGGAGCGCGCCTTCCGTCCGCGCCGCCAGTACAAGATCCAGGAAGTCATCAAGCGCCGCCAGGTGATGCTGGTGCAGGTCGTCAAGGAAGAGCGCGGCAACAAGGGCGCGGCGCTGACCACCTACCTCTCGCTGGCCGGCCGCTACGCCGTCCTGATGCCCAACACCGCGCGCGGCGGCGGCATCAGCCGCAAGATCACCTCGGCGCAGGACCGCTCGCGGCTCAAGGACGTGGTGCAGGATCTCGACGTGCCCGAGGGCATGGGCATCATCCTGCGCACCGCGGGTGCCTCGCGCACCAAGCCGGAAATCAAGCGTGACTTCGAATATCTGATCCGGATGTGGGAAACCGTCCGCGACATGACCCTGAAATCGCAGGCCCCGACCCTGGTCTACGAGGAGGGGTCGCTGATCAAGCGGTCGCTGCGCGACCTCTACAACAAGGAAATCGACGAGATCCAGGTCGCCGGCGAAGCCGGTTACCAGGAAGCCCGCGACTTCATGAAAATGCTGATGCCGACCAATGTGCGGGCGGTGAAGCAGTATCGCGACGGCCAGCCGCTGTTCTCGCGGATGGGCGTCGAGAGCCAGCTTGACGCGATGTTCTCGCCCACGGTGCAGTTGCGCTCCGGCGGCTACATCGTGATAAACCAGACCGAGGCGCTGGTTTCGATCGACGTCAATTCCGGCCGCTCCACCCGCGAGCATCATATCGAGGACACCGCGCTCAAGACCAACCTCGAGGCATCTGAGGAAGTCGCGCGGCAACTTCGGCTGCGCGATCTCGCCGGCCTGATCGTCATCGACTTCATCGA
The DNA here is from genome assembly GCF_030693485.1 of Bradyrhizobium sp. GTDB lineage: Bacteria > Pseudomonadota > Alphaproteobacteria > Rhizobiales > Xanthobacteraceae > Bradyrhizobium. The sequence goes on from NZ_JAUYAN010000323.1 coordinate 18,940, forward strand.
CATGGACGAGAAGCGCAACAACCGTTCGGTCGAGCGCAAGCTGTCGGATTGCCTGCGGCAGGACCGCGCGCGGATCCAGGTCGGACGCATCTCGCATTTCGGCCTGCTGGAGATGTCGCGCCAGCGCATTCGCGCCAGCGTGCTGGAGAGTTCGACCGAGCCCTGCCCGCAATGCGGCGGCAGCGGACATGTCCGCTCGGTATCTTCGGTGGCGCTGCAGTTGCTGCGCGGCATCGAGGAAATCCTGATGAAGGGCGCGACCCACAATCTGACGGTTCGCACCCGAACCGACGTCGCGTTGTACGTCCTCAATCACAAGCGTGGTCATCTGCGCGATCTCGAGAACAGCTTCAAGGTCATGCTGGCGGTGGTTGCCGACGCGACCGTGAGCGGTCAGCAGTCGTTCATCATCGATCGCGGCGAACAGGTGCATACGCTGGAGGCGGCCAAGGCGCTGCTGGCGGCGCAGGTTGCCGCCTTCCCGCCGCAGGTCGAGGAAGCCTATGACGAGGAAGAGCCGTTCGACATCGAAACCGAATCGGAAGTCGAAACCGAAGAGACCGAAGGGCTGACCGAGGAAGTTGCGGCCGGCGAGGAAGCCGGCGGCGAAACCGATGCCGACGGTCACAAGCGCAAGCGACGGCGGCGACGGCGTGGCCGTCCCGGCGAGCCGCGTGAAGGCGGTCCCGCCCGCGACAGCACGGACGCCCCGCGCCTTGCGCCGGACCAGGTTGCGGTCGCAGGCCCTGCCGATGAAGCCGAAGGTGACGACGACGAATCCGAGGAGCAGCCCGGTGCGGCGCGCGCCGAGCAGACGGCTGACGGCGAACGGCGGCCCCGCCGTCGCGGACGCCGCGGCGGACGCCGCCGGCGCGGCGGACCCGAGGATGGTCTGGTCGGATCGATCGCGGACGAACTCGGACCGACATCGACGCCGGAAGTCGCCAGCGCGGTTGCCGATTTCGACGGCTATTCGGCCGAGCGGCCTCCGCTCGATGTTCAGCCCGAACCGATGGCGGAGCCGGAGCCGCAAGCAGCCGCTTATGTTCAGCCAGTTCCCGCTCAGCCGGAGCCTGCGCGGGCAACCGGCGAATCGGAGATCGCCCAGGAAACCGAAGGCGCCGCGGCGCGACGCCGTTCGACCGTGCGCGAGAAGGTGAGCTTCCTGGCGACCGTCCAGCCTGAAGCACCCGCACCCGTTGCACACAGCCAGCCTGAGCCGCCGGCGCCAGCCCCGGCTCAATCCGCAGCCGAGACGACGACCGATACCCAGCCACGCAAGGCCGGCTGGTGGTCGCGTCGCTTCGGCAACGGCGAATAACCCAAGGGTTTTTGCGAGATAGAAACCGCCCGGCAAACCGGGCGGTTTTTTATTTCCAAGGTGATCGCTTGCGCGGCCGCTATCCGAGCCATTTCGCGATGCGCGCGACGGCTTCGCGCATCTCATCGGCGGAGCCCGCGTAGGAAAAACGAACGAATTGTCGGCCATGCACCGGATCGAAGTCGACCCCGGGGGTGGCCGCGACGCGCGCCCTTTCCAGCATCTGGCCGGCAAAGGCAAAACTGTCGGAGGTAAATCTGGAGACATCGGCGTAGAGATAGAACGCGCCGTCGGCGGGCAGAAATTT
>NZ_JAUYAN010000342.1 GCF_030693485.1 Bradyrhizobium sp.
CGGCGACCCAGCACCGTCGCGATACGGTCCATCCGGTCGACACAGACCTATTCCTCGTCCACGCCCGGCGCCTGCCTCAGCAGGAAATGCCCGAACGCCGAGGCGATGGGTTTGGCCGGATCGTCCTGCCACGCCTGCGCTTCGAAGGCGACGACGCGCCGGCCCTGCTTGACGATCGACACTTTGGCGTGGCTATCGAGGGCGCGGCCGGAACGGAGGTAATTGATGGTGAGGCCGATCGGCTTCGGCGACGACACACCAAGTTCACGCGCCACGCCGACGATCGCGGTGGTTTCGAGGAAGGCGCCGGTCATGCCGCCGTGGATGGCAGGCAGGATCGGGTTGCCGATGATTTTCGCCGAGAACGGCATCAGCAGCGTGTCATCCTCGCCGATGCGGATACCGAGGCAGCGCGCGAACGGGCTGTTGGCGAACGGGCTTGCGGGGTCCCCCGGCGCTTCCAGCACCGGCAGCGTGCGCTGCTCCATCGCCCGGTTCAGCATGTTGGTCCGGTTGGCGCCGACCATGAAGCAGGCCGTCGCGGTGGCGACGGGATCGTCTTCGGATTCCTGGTAGGCGGTCGCGCGCACGAAGGCGATCGAGCGGGTAACGCGATAGCAGACCGAATGCGCCCTGATGTCGAGGCCCGGCGTCGCCGGTTTCTGGTAGTCGATCCGCAGGTCGAGCGTGGCGATCGCGCTGGTGCCGGCGAGCGCGAACTGGACCGCCATGCCGCAGCTCTCGTCGAGCATGGCGGTGACGACGCCGCCATGCAGGACGCCGGTCGCGGTGTCACCGACGAAGACCGGGCGGTAGGGCAGGCTCGACCAGGCCTCGCCCGGCGCGGCGCGGTCGAGCCGAAGCCCGCTGATGTGACCATAGACGGAGCGGCTGGCCTTGATGGCTTCGGCGAGTTGCTCAAACGGTAGCTGCGTGATGATGGGCGCTTTGGACATGCCGACGTTCTACGCCATATTGCGAAGCGAGCAAAAGGCGCGATCGCCGTTCAATCGTTGGTCACGTGCACCCCGGGCGTGCGTCCGGCGTTCCATTGCCCGCCGACAGCCCGCTCGATCTGTGCCGCCAGCTGTAGCAGCAGGCCGTCATTGGCCTGCCGGGCCTGGGCCTGAATGCCGAGCGGCAACCCGTTCTCATGTTGCGCCAGCGGCAGCGAGATCGCCGGAAGGCCACTGAGGTTGGCCAGCGGCGTGAAGGCGAAGTTGCGCCACAGATTGCCGAACCAGTCCAGCACCGATGGATTGTCCGATATCGTCAGATATTCAGTTGTGCCGACCTTCGGTGTCGGCAGCGCCGTGATCGGCGTCAGGATGATGTCCCACTCCTCGAAAAACGCACCGAAACCGCGCGTGGTCGCGTTGAAAACCGCCTGCATGCGCGCCCGCTCCGCAAATGTCGTATGCCGGCCGGCTTCCCAGATCCGGATGTTGACCGGCTCGACCAGATCGGCCGGCGGCCGGTCGAGGCCGCGCGCCGCCAGCATGTTGCCGATCACGACGGCGAAATTGCTGATGTAGCAGGTGGTCTGGGCATCAAAGGCGGCGCGATAATCGATCGCGGGTAGCGCGTGCTCGATGTGGTGGCCGAGACCTTCGAGGAATTTTCCGGTGCGTTCGAGTTCGGCTGAAATCGCCGGCGTCGCGCGGTAGTCGCCCCACTGATGCGACAGCGCGATCCTGAGCCGTCCCGGGTCACGCTTGATCAATTCCTGATAAGGCTCCGGCGAGGTCCAGAACGGCATGAATTCGCCGGGGGCCGGACCGCGGCAGGCATCCACAAAGGCTGCGGTATCGCGCACCGAACGCGACTGGCAGCCCTGGATCGATACCAGCCCGGTCAAGTCGGACATGTGCGGTGCGAGCGAGAACACGCCCCGCGAAACCTTGAGGCCGATATTGCCATTGACCCCGGCCGGAATGCGGATCGAGCCGCCGCCATCCGTTGAGTGCGCGATCGGAACTGCGCCCGCCGCGACCATGGCGGCGCTGCCGGCTGACGATCCGCAGGTCGTGTAGTCCGTGTTCCACGGGTTGCGGGTGACGTAGACGGCGGGATTGTCGGCCGAGCTGCAAACGCCGAACTCCGGCGTGGTGGTCCGTCCGATCAGGTTCAGTCCGGCCGCGCGCATCTTCCCGGTCAGGAACGTATCGGCGGTGGCGCGGTTGCCGCGCATCAGCAGCGAGCCCATTTCCTGCAAGCGGCCCTTCATCGTCGGGCCCAGATCCTTCATCAGGAACGGCAGGCCGGCAAAGGGTCCCGACAGGTTGGCGCCGTCTTTCGCGGGATCGGCGATGGCGTCCTCAAAAATCTCGACCACGCCCGACAGAGCCGGATCGACCTTGGCGATGCCCGCGGCCGCCTGGCTTGCCAATTCTTTTGCCGTCAGTTCGCCCTTCCTGACGCGCGCCGCCAGCGCTACGCCGTCGTGCTGCGCCCATTCGTTCCAGCTCATCGGCAACGTCATGCGATCCATGTCTCCGGGTGCGGTGTCAACTCTAGTTTCGCAGCCCGGCAAGTCAACAAATCGAGGGATGTCGTGTCGGCGGTGGCGGCGGATGCGTGCGCAATGCGCCCGTTCAGCAGGCTCGCACCGGCGCCTGCGCGTTTGACGCAGATCAAACGAGATCCGGGACTTTGATGACAGAAGAAAAAAAAGGAAACCGGGATGTCCGCAACCGAGATCGCGAAGCGTCATTTCGCGGCGGCTATCGCTGAAGCGGAAGCCGCCGGAATGGGTCACGACAGCGTCTGCCGGTCGCTGCTTGGCCTCGTTGTCGCCAAGTACCTCGAAAACAGAAGCGTCTCCGACGTCCAGTCGGAACTCCGCTTTGTCGCCGACAACTGCGATCCCGGCACGGATTTCATGTTCATGCGTCCCTAGAAGGGAGCGCGATCAGATCAGCGCTTGGCCCGCGGCGGCGGAGGCGGCGCGGGCGCTTCCTGCTTCGCCGGCGTCGGCTCGGTCTGCACCTTGCAGCTGGAAGCCGCGAGCGAGGCTTGCGCCTGTATCATCAGGCCCGGCTCCGGCGCCAGCGCCTTCAGCACGATCAGCCCGGTCGTGGTCGGGGAGTCGATGATCAGCCGGTCGGCCGCGGTAATTTCCTCGTCCTCGGGCAATTCGGCGTGCTGCGCCTCGGTCATCAGATCGAGTTCGATCAGCCTGCGTCCGGCCGACCGGTCGTTGATGGCGTAATAGGCGACTTCGTTGCGGGTATAGAACGACACCGAGGTGTAGGCCTGGCTGACCGGGACCGTGAGCTTGATCGGTCCGCCCGACAGATCGTAGCGGCAGACCGCGGTCGCGAAGGCGGGATCCATGAACGGCAGCGGGGCGTTGTTCGGTTCCGCCGGCGGCAGCGCCGTCACGGTATTGAGTTTTGTCAGGGGCGTGAGGCGTGAATAGGCGTCCTGGGTCGCGATCCGCGGCAACGCCAGAACGCTGACGAGATGCACGACGGCACCCAGCAGCACGCCCGCGATGACGGTGAACAACAGGCGGATCATGGGCAGCCTACCGTCGCAATCGAGGGCATCGGCGCATCGCGCTGCGTCCGCGTCGCCACGCCGACCGGCGTATCGTAAAGCCGCAGCATCAGCGCGTAACGCTCGATGCCGCCGGTGGGGAGCCAGTTTCCGGCGCGCGAGCGCGACGCCACCCGGATCTCGAAGGCGCCATCGGCGCCGCGAATGATTTCCTGGCTGGTGAAGCCATAGCGCTGCAGCGAATTGGCGACCAGATGTCCCTTGGTGTTGTAGAGCGTCAGCGTCCAGAACCGCGCCGCGGGGGTGACGCCGCTGACCACGACGTCGCAGCGTCCGTCGAGCGGCTTGTTGCGGTCGTCCGTGGTCGCCGAGAAGGCGACGCCGTCGCCGGTGCCGACCGGCAGTTCACCGCTGCGGGCGATCGAGGCGCGCGAATAGGGGTCGACGTCGGCGGTGCCGGTCTTGGGCCGGGCGGTCCAGGCGCCGATCGTCAGGGTGCCGAGATCGGTGCCGCGCGTCGCCGTCATCCAGGTCGCGCCGAGGCCGACGACGGTCGCGAGGATCAATGCCAGCAGTGTGATGAAGATCAGCCGCACGGTCAGTTCTTGCGCGGCGGAGCTGTCGCCGCGGCTTGGCCCGGTGCTGCCGCGGCAAAGCTATCCGGGAATGCGACCGAACTGGACGACAAGGGTCGCACCGGTTTCGGCGGCTCGCTGGACGAGGTCTTGCCCGCGGTCTTGATGGCCTCGTCGAGCATCTTTTCCACGCGCACCAGAATGTCAGCGCCGCGCTTGGTGAGGATCGGCGGCGGTCCCGGCTTGGTGTCGATGATCTTCGGCGTCCCCGCGGCCATTGCGGCAGCGGCCTGCGGCGTCGGCGGCCGCTTCTGGCCCATGCCGATTCCCGGCACTTCCTTGATCTCGACGCCCTGGTGAGCGGCCACCATGACTTCACGCCAGGTCTGTGCCGGCAACGAGCCGCCGGTCATGCGGTTGGTCGGGGAATAGTCGTCATTGCCGTACCAGACCGCGCAGGTGAAGTTTCCGGTGAAACCGACAAACCAGGCGTCGCGATAGGCGTTGGTGGTCCCGGTCTTGCCGGCGGTCGGAATGCCGTCGATGATCGCGCGGCGTGCCGTGCCCTCACTCACGACGTGACTCATCATTTCCGACATGTCGGCAGCTACCGAGGCGGGAATGGCTTGCGTCTGCTTTTTGCCGTCGCGATCGAAGCGCCAGACCAGATCGCCGCTGCCGGTGCGCACTTCCAGCACCGCATGCGGGATCGGCGCCTTGCCCCTGTTCGGGAAGGTCGCATAGGCCACCGCGTGTTCAAGCACCGAAACTTCGTCGGAGCCGATCGGCATCGACGGCGTATCGGGCAGCGGCGCCTTGATGCCGAACTTGCGCGTCATCTCGGTAATCTTGACGCGGCCGGCCTTGGCCGGGTTCGGTGACTTGCCGCCGAGCGCGATCGACAGTTTGACCGGAATGACGTTGACCGAACGCGTGATCGCCTGCGTCAGCGTCATCGGTCCCGAATAGGAGTGGCTGTAGTTCTGCGGACACCAGTTGCCGATGCAAACCGGACCGTCGACCACGATCGAGGTCGGCTTGTAGCCGTTCATCAGCGCGGTGGCGTAGACGTAGGGCTTGAACGACGAGCCGGGCTGGCGCATCGCATCCACCGCGCGGTTGAACTGGCTGGCGCCATAGTCGCGTCCGCCGACCATGGCGCGCACGCCGCCGTCGAAATCGGCGACTGCGACGGCTGCCTGGGTGGCATGATAGTCGCGGCCGAACTGGCGCAACTGGTTTTCCACGGTTGCCTCGGCGGCGCGCTGAACCGTCATGTCGATCGAGGTGCGGACCACGAAGACGCGCTCGGTGTAGGATTTCGGGAAGGTGGCGACCAGACGGCGCATCTCCTCGAATGCCCAGTCGAGATAGTAGTTCGGCGAATTCTCGTCGCGGCGATCGACCGCCATGGCCGGGTTGCGCCGCGCGCCGAACACCTGACCCTCGGTCATGAAGCTGGCATCGACCAGGTTGTCCAGGACGATATTGGCGCGGGCGCGGGCGGCGGGCAGGTTGATATGCGGCGCGTATTTGGTCGGGGCCTTGAACAGCCCGGCCAGCATCGCGGATTCCGCCAGAGTGACGTCGCGCGCCGACTTGTTGAAGTAGAAATGCGCGGCGCCATCGACGCCGAAGGTGCCGCCGCCCATATAGGCGCGGTCGAGATAGAGCTTCAGAATTTCATTCTTGGTGAGGCGGGTCTCGAGCCAGATCGCCAGAAAGGCTTCCTTGACCTTGCGCTCGATGGTGCGCTCGTTGTTCAGGAACAGGTTCTTGGCCAGCTGCTGGGTGATCGACGATCCGCCCTGGCGGACGCCGCCGGCCTGCGCGTTGGTCATGAGCGCGCGCCCGGTGCCGGCGAGGTCGATGCCGAAATGGTCGTAGAAGCGGCGGTCCTCGGTGGCGAGTGTCGCTTTGATAAGATGGTCCGGAAAATCCTCCAGCGGAATCGAATCATTGTGCTTGATGCCGCGGTTGCCGATCGGGTTGCCGTAGCGGTCGAGAAACGACACCGCGAGATCGGATTTCTTCAGCCAGTCGTCGTCGGCGGTCTCGCGAAACGCCGGCACTGCCAGCGCCAGCATCAGGATCAGACCAACGAGCCCGATGGTCGCAGCCTCCGACAGCGGTTCGATGATGACCCAGCGTTTCCAGCGGCCGACATAGAAGCGGTCCATGAAGGTGGAGAACCGCTCATAGAGTTCACGGGCGCCCTTGCCGGAAGAGAACAGCGTCGAGTCGATGCGCGCATCCAGATCCAGCATCCAGTGCCGGATCTTTTTCTTCCAGTGTGGTGGTACGATCTGGCGCACCGGGACCCCAGGTGAATTCGCATCGCTTGAAGGCGCCCGGCCGGGCACCGTCGAGACGTCATGCGGGAATGTTGCGGCAAACCCAAGGCGCTTTGTCGCCCTCGGGGACTCATCACCTATCTAACCGAGCGGGGGCCACAAACCAATGGTCTGGCTGCCGATTTTGAACAGCAGGGATAACGGCGCCGGCCGGCTTTGCGCGCTGTCGGACCTTTGCGGTACCCACTTGATGCGAAAACGCTATAGAAGGGTCCAAGCCCACTCCGCCCAATCAGGGAATCATGACCGCCCAGCTCAAGCCGCCCTCGGGACAAGAGGGATTCTTTTGGAAAACCAAGACGTTGGAGCAAATGTCCAACGCCGAATGGGAAAGCCTGTGTGACGGCTGTGCGCGCTGCTGCCTGGAAAAACTCGAGGACGAGGATACCGGCAAGATCTACTTCACCCACGTCTCCTGCAAGCTGCTGGATGCCGGGCTATGTGCCTGCAAGGACTATGCGAACCGCTCCGACCAGGTTCCGGACTGCGTCCGGCTGACGCCGGACAACGTCCGCACCCTGAACTGGCTGCCGCCGAGCTGCGGCTACAAACTGGTGGCCGAGGGCCGCGATCTCTATTGGTGGCACCCGCTGATTTCGGGCGACCCCGATACCGTGCACGAAGCCGGCGTCTCCGTGCGCGGGCGGGTGCAGGGAACCGAGAACGAGATCGCTGACGCCGACCTCGAGGACCACATCGTGCAATGGCCGGCGCTGTTGCCGAAGCGGGCCCGGCTGAAAAAGCGGCCGCAAACCTAGTTGGTGCAGGATAGACCGGCCGCGCGATGCGATTGTCGCTTCGCGGGATGCACCCATGCGTGCAACCCGCTGCCGCAGCCACGATTATCCGCTTACATTAGTTAGATACAGCGATTCCGCGCGGCCTGCCGCGCCCCGATACACACGGCCTCATGAACAAGTTCGAACGGCAGGGCCATCACCCGGCTGACATCAAGACATTGCCCGAGACCACCGCCGGCGATGCCTCGCCATTGCCGGGCGAGGTCATCGAACTTCGCGATGCGCCGCCGATCGCGCCGCAGGTGCCGCTGACGCAAGGCGAAGTCCGCACCATCCTGATGAGCCTGCTGCTGACGATGTTTCTGGCCGCACTCGACCAGACCATCGTCGCCACCGCGCTGCCGACCATCGGCCGCCAGTTCAATGACGTCTCCAGCCTGGCCTGGGTGATCTCGGCCTATTTGCTGGCATCGACCGCAGTGGCGCCCTTGTTCGGCACGCTCAGCGACATCTACGGCCGCCGCGCCATGATCATCGTCTCGCTCAGCCTGTTCGTCGCGGGCTCGGTGCTGTGCGCGCTGGCGCCGAACATCACGGTGCTGATCCTGGCGCGCGCGCTGCAGGGGCTCGGCGGCGGCGGCATCATGCCGATCGTGCAGACCGTGATTTCCGACGTGGTGAGCCCGCGCGAACGCGGCCAGTACCAGGCCTATTTCAGCGGCGTATGGGTGATCGGCGGCATCGGCGGGCCGATCCTCGGCGGCGTCTTCGCCGAGCACCTGCATTGGTCGATGATCTTCTGGATCAACGTGCCGCTCGCACTCGGCGCCCTGGCGCTGCTGCTGCCGAAGATGGGCAAGATCCCGGTGTTTCACCGCAGGCGCAAGGTCGACTGGCTCGGCGGCGTACTGCTGATGGCTTCCGCCGTCGTGATCATGCTGGTGCTGACCTGGGGCGGCAACCGCTATCAATGGCTGTCGCCTGTCATCATGGCGATGATAGGCGCTGCCATCGCATTCGCGCTGGCGTTCGTGTGGCATGCCCGCCATGCCGCCGAACCGTTCCTGCCGCTGCCGCTGCTGGGCGGATCGGTGGTGCCCTATGCGATGGCGGCCGGCAGCTGTGCGATGGGCGCGATGCTGGGGCTGACCGTGCATCTGCCGCTGTATTACGAAGTGGTCTATCGCCTCAGCGCCAGCGAGGCCGGTCTGGCGCTGATTCCGCTGGCGGCGGTTTCGACCGTCGGCGCCGCGATCGCGGGCAAGACCATGGCGCGCGCGAAACATTACAAGCGGGTGGCCATCGTCGGAACCGGGTGTGCGGTGCTGGCGGGAATTGCGCTCACGCTGGTGACGATGCCGCTGTGGGGGCTGCTGGCGTTGCTGTCGGTATACGCGCTCGGGCTCGGCACGGTATTTCCGGTCAGCGTGGTATCGGTGCAGAATACGGTGATGCGGTTCCAGGTCGGCACCGCCACCGGCGCGATGAATTTCTTTCGCGCGCTGATGGCGTCATTCATGGTGGCGGCGTTCAGCGCGATCCTGCTGATGTCGCTCGGCGCCGACGTCTCCCTCGGCGAGCATCGCGGTCCGGTGAATTCGATTGTCCCCGCCGACATGGTCGTGGCGTTCCGTTACGTGTTCGGAGCCGCCACCGCGCTGATCGCGATCTCGTTGCTGTGCATGATCCTGATGGAAGAAAAGCCGCTGGCCGGGCCGGCCGCGGTGCCGGCCGACCTGGCAGAGTAGGCGCGGGCCGCGGCGGCTATCTATCGGCCTGCAATTCATCTAACAGCGGCCCCAGCAATCCAACATGGAACCCGACAGGAGCTCGTCATGAGCAAAACCACTATTGAACAGACCAAGATGGGCACCGAGGGGATCGCCTTCTGCATCGCGCGGACCCTGATCGAACGCGATCCCTCGCTGAAGGCGCCGCTGCGCGCCAATCTGCGCAAGATGTGGGAACTGCTGGAAGAGCGCGAAGATCACGCCGCCGCCGACATGGTGGACACCATGATCAAGGCGCTCAACGATCCCGCATTTTTCAAGCCGTAATCTTTGCTTCGGCGGCGCACTCTGGAGCTTGGACAAAAAAAGCGAAAACAACCCCATGCAATGAAAGCGGACCGGCCTGCAATACGCAACCTGATCGCATCCAGGAATCTTCATAAGATATTGATGTAACATGGATATTTCATAAATATCCTGATACCAGGAATTATTTTGCCGTCGAGGGAACCTTTTGCCTCCGCGCGCGTCTGCCTTAGCCCTGATAGCGCTCGGAAGGGCTCCGATGGCCGTGTCACGGCTGGACGAGTTCGATAGTCGCGATTCTGGTTGTCACGGCAGGAACAGTTTTCATGGCCGTGATACTTATCGTCGAAGACGATGGCTTTCTCCGCGACGACGCGGAGATGATGATTCAGGATTTTGGTCACGACATCCTTTCGGCCAGTGACGTTGACGAGGCGCTTTCGCTGCTGCGGTCATCCTGCCGGATCGATGCGCTTTTCACCGATATCTACCTCAAGAGAGCGGTCCTCGGCGGGTATGAGGTTGCCGATCAGGCGATCAAGCTCCGGTTGAATCTGCCGGTGCTCTATACGACCGGCAATATCATTGACGACAAGATGAAGATGTTGTTTGTCGACGGCGCGCACTTCCTGCAGAAGCCCTACACCCGATTTCAGCTTCAGAACTCCGTCGAAATGCTGCTCGCACCGGCAGCTTTGAGTGCGCGCCATTGATCCGCTGAGCTGCCCCAGGCAAAAATTATCGGGAGAAGTACCTTGACCGCTGGAGACGACGGGACGAGGACACGCATCGGCGTCTCCGAGAGCACTGGAGACGCCGTGCCGAAACAGGCTGAAGACGTCCTGCTGAAGGCGGGTGCGCTGCAGAGCGCGATCTTCAACAGCGCCAATTTCTCCAGCATCGCCACCGATGCCAGGGGTGTCATTCAGATCTTCAACGTCGGCGCCGAGCGGATGCTCGGTTTCACGGCCGCGGAGGTGACCAACAAGATCACGCCGGCTGACATTTCCGATCCGGCCGAACTGATCGCGCGCGCCAAGGCGCTCAGCGTCGAGTTTGCGACCCCGATCACGCCGGGATTCGAAGCGCTGGTGTTCAAGGCTTCGCGCGGTATCGAGGATATCTATGAGCTGACCTATATCCGCAAGGATGGCAGCCGGTTCGGGGCGGTATTGTCGGTCACCGCACTGCGCGATGCGCAGGATGTCATCATCGGTTATCTCCTGATCGGCACCGACAACACTGCACGCCAGCAGGCGGAAGAAGCGCTGGTGAAGGCGGGAGCCTTGCAGAGCGCGATCTTCAACAGCGCCAATTTCTCCAGCATCGCCACCGACGCCAAGGGCGTCATTCAGATCTTCAATGTCGGCGCCGAACGGATGCTTGGTTATGCCGCCGCCGACGTCATGAACAAGGTCACGCCAGCCGATATTTCCGATCCGCCGGAGTTGATCGCGCGCGCCAGGGCGCTGAGCGCCGAGTTCGCGACCCCGATCACGCCGGGCTTCGAGGCGCTGGTGTTCAAGGCCTCGCGCGGCATCGAGGACATCTATGAGCTGACCTATATCCGCAAGGATGGCAGTCGGTTCCCGGCGGTTGTATCGGTCACCGCGCTGCGCGACGCCCAGGGCACCATCATCGGTTATCTGCTGATCGGCACCGACAACAGCGCGCGCAAGCAGGCCGAGGAGGCGCTGCACACGGCGGGAGCCTTGCAGAGCGCGATTTTCAACAGCGCCAACTTCTCCAGCATCGCCACCGACGCCAAGGGTGTCATTCAGATCTTCAACGTCGGTGCCCAGCGGATGCTCGGCTACGCGGCGGCCGACGTGATGAACAAGATCACGCCGGCTGACATTTCCGATCCGCTGGAGCTGATCGCGCGCGCCACAGCGCTCAGCGTCGAGCTCGGCACGCCGATCACACCGGGCTTCGAGGCGCTGGTGTTCAAGGCCTCGCGCGAAATCGAAGACATTTATGAGCTGACCTACATCCGCAAGGACGGCAGCCGGTTCCCGGCGGTAGTCTCGGTCACGGCGCTGCGCGACGCGCAGGGCGCGATCATCGGATATCTCCTGATCGGCACCGACAACACCGCGCGCAAACTGGTCGAAGCCGAGCAGAAAAAATCGGATCAGCGCCTGCGCGACCAGCAATTCTACACCCGCTCGCTGATCGAATCCAACATCGATGCGCTCATGACGACCGATCCGTCCGGCATCATCACCGACGTCAACAAGCAGATGGAGGCGTTGACCGGGTGCACGCGTGACGAGCTGATTGGCGCGCCGTTCAAGGGGTACTTTACCGATCCGGAGCGAGCCGAAGACGGGATCAAGCGCGTGCTGAGTGAAAAATCGGTCACCGACTATGAGCTGACGGCGCGCGCCCGCGACGGCAAGCAGACGGTGGTTTCGTACAACGCGACCACTTTTTATGACCGCGACCGTACCCTGCAGGGCGTGTTCGCCGCGGCCCGCGACGTCACCGAGCGCAAGCGGGTAGAGGCGGAATTGCAGCAGGCCAAGGCCGCTGCCGAGAGCGCGAGCCGGACCAAATCGGATTTTCTGGCCAGCATGAGTCACGAGATCCGAACGCCGATGAATTCGATCATGGGCATTGCGGACCTGCTCGCGAAGACCACGTTGTCGCCCGAGCAAGACAAGTATGTGCAAATCTTTCGCCGCGCAGGCGACAACCTGTTGAATCTCATCAACGACATCCTCGATCTTTCCAAGGTCGAAGCCTCGCAGCTCGAGCTGGAACGAACGGGCTTCTCGTTGAACGATCACCTTGAGAAGGTGACAGAGATGGTAGCGGCTCGGGCCCATGAAAAAGGGCTGACGCTGGTGTGCGAGATCGCGCCGGACGTGCCCACCGATCTGGTTGGCGATCCGACACGGCTGCGGCAGGTGCTGCTCAACCTGATCGGCAACGCCATCAAGTTCACGCAATTCGGCGGCGTATCGCTGTGTGTAACCCGCGATGCGGACTCTTCGATCCCGGCGGCATTGCGGTTCACCGTCACCGATACCGGCATCGGCATTCCCGACGAGAAATTGGACCAGGTGTTTGAGCGCTTCACGCAAGCCGACTCATCCACCACGCGCAGGTTCGGAGGCTCGGGTCTGGGGCTCACGATTTCGAAGCGTCTGGTGGAACTGATGGCTGGGCGCATCTGGGTCGAAAGCGAAGTCGGCGAGGGCAGCGTGTTTGCTTTCACCGTGCCCATCGAGATCTGGGCGGCGGCCAATCGGCCAGCGGTCGCTCCGGTCGGCACGGGTCCCGAGCCGCCACTGCCGGCGCTGCGAATTCTATTGGTGGAGGACTCTCCCGACAATTGCACGATCGTAGTGGCCTATCTCGATGACACACCGTACCGGGTCGAAATCGCCGGGACCGGGGCCATCGCCTGTAAAATGTTTGAGGCCGGCCGCTACGACCTCGTCCTGATGGATCGGCAAATGCCGGTCATGGATGGCTTGACGGCGACGCGGACCATTCGAGCCTGGGAACGAGCGAACGGCCGGCTGCCTACACCGATCATTGCATTGACGGCTTCCGCCTTGAAGGGGGACAGGGAGCAGTGCCTGGCGGCGGGATGCACGGCTTTCTTGACGAAGCCAATCAAGCAAGAGGTTCTGCTTCAAGCGATCAAGGAGCACTCCGTGGTTGCACTCACGTTATCAGCGCATGAAGATAGACCGATGGACCAGATGCTGTTGCGCGTGAACCGAAAATTGACCGATCGGATTCCCGCCTATTTGCAGAACTGCCGGCGGAATGTCATCACGATGCGGGACGCGCTGGATCGGGTTGATTTCGAAACCGTCACCAGTCTGGGGCACCAGATGCGGGGTTCCGGAGGCTCCTATGGATTTCAGGCCATCACCGACATCGGCGCCGCCCTTGAGGACGCCGCCGGGAGCGCCGACAATGATGTGTCGCGCAAATGGGTAAACGAATTGTCGCTCTATCTGGACGGTATCGGCACCGATGTCCGTACAGGACCATAGAGCAATTTCTACTCCCGATGCTTCATCCTTCGCGACCTGTCGTTTGGTGATGCTCTAGCTCTACTCCCCTCCCTCCACGCGCCCTTGCGCGTGGCGGGGAGGGGTCGGGGGTGGGGGGTCTATCAGCGCATTCGATTGGCGGCGAATTTGCGGAAGCACCCCCCACCCCCGACCCCTCCCCGCCGCTTCGCGGAGGGATGGGAGTAGATGCCTTGGCGAGCGCCGGTCACGTTCCCGGCCGCGACACCTCGGTCTCCTTTGACGTGATGAACTCCAGCAGCACCGGGATGCCTTCCCTGGTCTTGGCGATGCCGCGCCGGATGGCGGGGATGATGTCTTCCGGTTTTGTAATCCGCTCGCCATAGCCGCCGAAGGCCCGCGCCATTGCGGCGTAGTCGCCGGAGATGTCGGTCGAGCGATATTTTTCGGTCGAGATCGGCATCACCTTCAATTCGATCGCCATGCTGAAATTGTTCAGCAGGATCGACATGATCGGGATTCGCTCGCGCACCGCGGTCTCGAAATCCATGCCGGTAAAACCGATCGCGGCGTCACCCCAGACGTTGATGCAGAGTTTGTCGGGCTTTGCCAGTTTGGCGCCCATGGCGAGGCCCAAACCGTAACCGAGCTGGGTGGTCTTGCCCCAGCCGATATAGGACAGCGGCTCGACCGCCTTCCAGAACGGCGAGAGCTGGTCGCGCGGACTGCCGGCATCATGGGTGATGATGGTGTTCCTGATGTCGACGGTATGCTGCAGATCCCACAGCACGCGGTAGGGATTGAGCGGGGCGTCGTTGTGGGTCAGCTTCGGCAGCCACTTCGCCAGCCACTCCTTATGCGACGCCGCAATCTCGGCGGCGACGGCGCTGGCGTCGCGATCGGTGGTGACGGTCTTGTTGATCTCTTCCAGCAGCGCGTCGAGCACGAGGCCGGCGTCGCCGACCAGTCCGATCTGGGCCTCGACGTCCTTGTTGAGATGCGCGGGGTCGAGCGTCGAATGGATGATGGTCTTGCCCTTGGGCATGGCGATGCCGAACGAGGTCTCCGTAAAGGAGCAGCCGATGCCGAAGATCACGTCGGCCTCGGCGAGGAATTTCGGCACCGCGCGCGGCACGGCCAGGCCGCCGGAGCCAAGCGAGAGCGGGTGGTCTTCCGGAAACGACGATTTGCCGCCGAGGCTGGTGGTGACGGGAATGCCGAGCCGTTCGGCGAGCCGTTTCAGCTGCGGCCATGCCCGGGCGTAATGCACGCCCTGGCCGGCGTAGATCACCGACCGTTTCGCCGCTACCAGCACGGCGGCGGCTTCCTTGATGTGCACCGGATCGGCGCCGTAGCGGGTGCGCAGTACCGGGGTGTAGTTCAGCGGCTCCGGCACATCCTCGTTCCACATATCGGCGGGAATTTCCACGATCACCGGTCCGCCACGGCCGTTCTTCAGCTTTGTAAAGGCGCGGCGAAAAATGTTGCAGACTTCGGCGGCGATGTTGATCGGTTCGGACGATTTTGAGAACGCCCGCATCGCCTGGCTGGAATTGAAGTTCGGATCGATGTGGGCCAGCCGCCGCGCGTATCCCATCGGCAGCACCAGCACGGGTACCGATTCGCCGTAGCATTGCGCCACGCCGCCCATGGCGTTTTCGGCGCCCGGGCCGTGCTGCATGCAGAACGCGCCGATGGTATGCCCCGAGGTGACCCGGGAGATCGCGTCCGCCATGTGGATGCCGATGCGTTCCTGCCGCACCATCACGGGGCGGATGTCGGCTGCCGCGGCGTGCTCGATCAGGTGATTGACCGGATAGCCGCAGAGGATCTCGATACCCTCCCGCTTCATGATTTCTGCGATCGCGGTGCCGAGCTTCATGCCGTGCTCTCCCCTTGAAATGGCCGATGTTGAGGGCTCGGCCTGTGACAGGTAGTTGGAACAGGAATCCCGCGTCCGGTAAAGCGCGGGCGCGGGCTGTCCCGCGAGGCCCTGATATGCACCACGTCGGCACCTGGCGGCATCTGCCCCGTCGGGCCGGCTTCAGCCGGCTTCTTCCAGCGCGCGCCGCAGCCGCCTGATGATGACGCCGCGGGCGCGGTCGTCGGCGGCAGCCGTTATCCGGTCGTTGATATCAAGCACGAGCGTCGACATGTCGTTGTGCCAGTCCAGATTCGTGACCGCTTCAGGCGCGAGCCGGCGACGATGCGCCACATCCAGCAGCGCGGGCTCCGGCGTCGAGAGTTCGTAGATGTCGTCGAGCAGCGGCTGAAACAGTTTGGCCGCCGGAACGATCCGCTCCGCAAGGCGCCCGGCCAGCCCGGCGATCGCTTCCTCTTCGCCATGAACGAGGAACACGCCCCGATGAATCGGGCGGCGTGCCGCGATCCATCGCGCCATCTCGGTGCCGTCGGCATGACCCGAATACTCGTCGATCATGCGGATACGGGCCGCGACCTTGATCTCGTCGCCCTGGATCCGGACCGCCTTGGCACCGTCCTGGAGGAACCGGCCGAGGGTGCCATGGGCCTGAAAACCGACCAGCAGGACGGTGGCGCGGTTGCTCCATAGCCAGCGCTTCAGGTGATGCCGGATGCGGCCGGCGTCGCACATGCCGCTTGCCGCGATGATGATGTGAAAGCCGGTCAGCTTGGCGATCGCCTTGCTTTCATCGACGGTTTCGGTGAAGCGCAGATGCGGCGAGTTGAACAGGCGATTGACGTCGATGTCAGGATCGAGGCTTTCGGCGTGATCCCGGAAAACCTCGGTGGCGTGGATCGCCAGCGGCGAATCGAGAAATATCGGCGCGGCCGGTATTTCGCCGCGTTCCATCAGGTCGATCAGATCGACGATCAGTTCCTGGGTGCGTTCGACGGCAAAGGCGGGAACGAGCAGGGCGCCTCGTGAAGTTGCGGCGTCGCGTACCTCGGATGCCAGCCGCTGACGGCGCTGTTCCGGCGTCGTCGCGGCACGCAGCCTGTCGCCATAGGTCGCCTCCGAAATCACATAGTCGAAGCCCGTTGGCGCCCTCGGATCAGGCTGCAGCAGTTTCGCATCGGGGCCGACATCGCCCGAGGCCAGCAGGCGCAGCTTTTTTCCGCCGGAGCCGGCACCGTCGAACTCGATTTCGATCGAAGCCGAGCCGAGCAGATGCCCGGCATTCCAGTAGCGTGCGCGCACGCCCGGGATCACGTCGACCCATTTCTCGTACTCGACCGGCTGGAACGACTGTAGCGCGGCCTTGGCATCGGCCTGGGTATAGATCGGCGTGACCTCCGGCCGCCCGCGCGCCGTGTTGCGGCGGTTGAGGAACGCGACCTCCGACTCCTGAATGCCTCCGGAATCCGGCAACATCCAGGAACACAGGTCGATCGTTCCGCGCGTCGCCAGAATTCTGCCTTCAAAACCTTCGTGCACCAGTTTCGGCAGCAGTCCGCTATGGTCGATATGCGCATGCGTCAGCAACACGGTATCGATGTCGGCGGGCCGGAACGGGAACACCCGGTAGTTCAGTTCCTTCAGGGTCTTTTGCCCCTGGAACAGGCCGCAGTCGATCAGAAAGCGGCCGGCCGGCGTTTCGACGAGGTAGCAGGAGCCGGTCACGGTGCGCGCCGCGCCGCAGAATCGAACGGTCACACTCATGGGGTTTTCTCCGGGAAGTTTCGGTCGTCCAACTCGCGGCGCAGGGCGGTCGCAAGGATTTCATCGAGCGGGATCGCGTTGCTGGGGTGCGGCACGCTGGAGGTCGAGCGGACGGAGCGTATGCCGGCGTCGGCAAAGGCGTTTGCCGTTTCGGGTGCAAACAAGGCGTGGGTCATGACGGCGTCGATGGTGGTCGCGCCGGCCGCCTTGAGCGCCTTTGCACAGGCGATCAAGGTGCCTCCCGACGAGACGATATCATCGACCAGCAGCACCGGCCGGCCGGCGAGCAGTGCGGCCTCGGCAAATCCGATTTCGACGGCGCGATCGCCGCGGCGGATTTTTTGCGCGACCGTATGCGCGAGCCCGAGCCGGCCTGCGAGATCGCTCACCCAGGGGCGTGACTCCGCGTCGGGGCCGATCGCGACAGTGGCGGGATCAATTCCGGTGCTGCGCATCGCATCGGCGATGGCCGGCATGGCGGAGAGGTTTTCGGCCTCGATGCCGGGAAACACCGCTCTGATATCGGTGGTGCGATGAAGATGGGCATCGACCGTGATGACGCGGTCCACCATTCCCGCGATCAGCCGGCCGACGGCCTTCTGGCTGATCGCTTCGCCGTCATGAAAGGCGGTGTCCTGCCGCATGTAACAGAGATAGGGCGCGAGCAGAACGAGCCGCCTTGCGCCCGCGCGCCGCATCGCCTCCGCCGCGAACAGGATAGCGAGCAGCTTGTCGTTGGGGCGGTCGAGCGAGGCATAGATAATCGTGGTCGATGCAGCCGGACCGATTGTCACGCGCATTTCCCCGTCGGGAAAGTCGTGCAAAGCGATTTCCCGGAGTGGAAGGCCAAGCAGCGCCGCCAGCCGCCTGGCATCGTCGGCACCGGTCGGCAGGCTCTGGATGGCCACCCCGGTCACGGTGCCGTGCCGGGAAGCGAGCGCTGTTTGTCGATCGCGTAGCCGGTATCGCTCTTCGCGCCGGCTGCCGTCAGATCGTGCTCCGACCGATCGAAGGCATAGACCCGGTAGAGCGGTTCGCCGCGCTCGACACGGTCGCCGATTTTCTTGAATAGCCGGATGCCGGCCCCCTTGTCGAGCGGCGCGCCGGCGATCCGCGCCAGCCGGTTGAGCCGCAGGCAGTCGATGCCGGAGACGAAGCCGTCGCTGCCGGCCGTCACATCGAACGTCAGATTCCCCAGATCGTCGCGACAGTCCGAGGGGCCCTGCGCCTCGATGATCTTCTGCATCTGTCTCGACGCGGCCCCGCTGTCGAGCAATTCGCGGGCGCGCGCATAGCCGGCGCCGCCCCGCAGGTTCGGATCATATTCCAGCAAATGGGCGGCAAGCCGCAGCGACTTCTCACGCAAGTCCACCGGCGCGGCGGGATCGTTCGTCAGCACGGCCATGACGTCGCGGGCTTCGAGCACCGGGCCGATGCCGCTGCCGATCGGCTGGCTGCCGTCGGTCGTGATCACCTCCACCGAGATGCCGAAGCGGTCGCCGACGAATTCGAACAGTTTGCGTAGCCGCATCGCCTCCATGCCGTTGGTGAGCTTGGCCGTCGGGCCGACCGGCAGGTCGATCAGGAGGTGGGTCGAACCCGCCGCGAGCTTCTTCGACATGATCGATGCGACCATTTGCTCGCGGGTGTCGAGGCTGAGCGGGCGTTCCACCGAAATCAGGATGTCGTCGGCCGGCGACAGGTTGACGTGTCCGCCCCAGATCAGGCAGCCGTTGCAGGCCGCGACGATGGCCTTCATCTCGTCGACGCCGACATTGACGCGCGCCAATACTTCCATCGTGTCCGCCGTGCCCGCCGGGGACGTAATGGCGCGCGAGGAGGTCTTGGGGATGGTGAGGCCGTGCGCCGCCACGATCGGCACCACGATCATGGAGGTTCGGTTGCCGGGAATTCCGCCGATGCAATGCTTGTCGACCACGATCGGATTGGTCCACTTCAGTTGCGTTCCGGCCTGCGCCATCGCGGCGGTGAGGGCGATGAGTTCATCGCTGGTCATGAAGCTGGCGGAAGAGATCAGGAACGCCGCAATCTCCATGTCGGAGTACCGGTAGTGGGTCAGATCATTGACGACAGCCGATATTTCGGAAGCGCTCATGGTGCGGCCCCGAATTTTCCCACGTACCGCTTCGAGGCTTTCCGGCGGCGCAGCGGGGGTCACCGTCACCAGGCTGCCGACAGGTTCAGCGAAGCGCCGGAAAGCCGGTTCGGAAAGACCGATCTCGTCCGGGCCGACCAGGGCGTCGTCGTCGGTGATGAGAAGGGTGGCCAGCAAAACCCTCGAATTCCGGCGCAGTTCGACCCGGCTGAAGCCGCGGAAGATTTCCGGGCGCAGGGCCGTTGACTGCCTCGAAATGACCACGACGTTCTCGCGCCCCGTGTCCAGATTGACGCTTCGAATCTTCAGGGCTGTGCGAGAGTTATCGACGGAGTTCATGTGACGAGGCCGGGCCAGAGGGAGCCTTTGGAAACATATGTCCGGGGTGGGTGAGGACGATTGACCCAAATCATGATTACGGCGAACGCATCTCACCCGCGAAGAATATTATTCGCGCGAATGCGGAACCCGTATTTTGCCGGACGTGGCGCAAAGACCACAGCAACCGCTCAAATGCCATCCTATCACGGCCTTGTCATTGCCCCCGGCGATTTTTGGGCTAGTTAGCGTAAGACATATGCATCTGCATGAATGCGCGATTCGGGGAGCTCCCATGGCTACCAAGAACCTCATCCTCGGCTCGGCGGCGGCGCTGCTTCTCACCGGCGGCGCGCAGGCGGCGGACCTTCCGGTCAAGGCCAAGGCGGTAGAGTATGTCCGGATCTGCTCGCTCTACGGCGCCGGCTTCTTCTATATCCCGGGCACCGATACCTGCATTAAGCTCGGGGGCTATCTGCGCGCCGACACCACTTTCAACGGTGGCGCGCACGGTGCGCCGGCCTGGAACGGCGATCTCGGCCAGCAGAACCGTTTTCGCGATTACTTCCTTTCCCGTTCGCGCATGGCCTTGACGGTCGATACCCGCACCGCCACCGAATACGGCGTGGTCCGCACCTTCGGCCACGGCAATTTCCAGTTTCAGAATTTCGGCAACACCAACCCGGCAGGTTCGGTCGGCACCCAGACCGCGGGACTCGGCAGCGCCCTGCTGTCCACCGCGGGCGGCGGCTATGTCGCGGTCGAGTATCTCTTCATCCAGTTCGCCGGATTCACCTTCGGCAAGTCCTCTTCGGCCTATTCGACGCCGTGGAATGGTTTCCCGGGCAACATCAGTGCGAACCTGCTCGGCGGCAACAATACCGATACCGGCCTCAACAACATCCAGTACACCGCGCAGTTCGGCAACGGCGTGTCCGCCAGCATCGGTCTTGATGATCCCACGGTCTGGACCCGCACGGCCGTTTATAATTTGAGCATCCCGGCCGCGATCGGCGTCAACGGTACCGGCTCGAACGCCTATGCCGGCATGCACGCGCCCGACATCGTCGGCAACATCCGCGTCGACCAGGCCTGGGGCGTGTTGCAGTTCTCGGCCGCGGCGCACGAGGTCAGTGGTTCCTACAACACGCTGGCAGCCGGCGCGGCGCCGAACAACCTTTCCGAGATCAACGGTCATCCCGACAGCAAGTGGGGCGGTTCGGTGATGGCGGCGTTGCAGATCAGGAACCTCCCGACCGGCAAGGGCGACGACATCAAGCTCGATGTGTCCTACGCCAGGGGCCACACCAAGAACGTGATCGCCACCAGCGGCGGCTCGCCGAGCTTCTCGACGTTCGGCAATAGCGGCTTTGCCTATCAGAGCGTCGGCTTCGGGGCGACCACGGACGGCGTCTATTTCCCGGGCGCGGCGGGCACCGGCGGCATCCAGCTGACGACGGCCTGGGGCGTCCGCGGCGCCTTCAGCCACAACTGGAATCCGAACTGGTCGAGCAGCCTGTTCGGCAGCTACTCCAGTGTACGATACGACGGCGGCGCCAACGACAACATCAACGGGCTCGGAGCCACCACTGCCAAGGGCGCCTATTGCGCGGCCTTTGCCGCCAGTCATCCGGGCCAGGCCGCCGTTGGCAACCAGGCCGGCAACTACAGCTGCAATCCCGACTTCAATGTTTCGCAGCTCGGCCTGATCACCCGATGGATCCCGGTGAAGAACCTGACCTTCTCGGCCGAAGCGCAGTGGTTCCACCTCGATCAGAAAATGTCGGGCAGTTCGGTGTTTACCGCCACCGCGCCGAAGCCGACGGCCCTCTACGAGTTCAAGGACCAGAACACGGTTCTGCTGCAGGTTCGCGCCCAGCGCAATTTCTGATCACGGACCCGCCACGATCGAATCCGGACTTGTCGCGATGGCGAGACCCGCCGCTATCGCGGCAAATATATTGCCTTGATGACACGAACGGACTTTGCCCGGAATTTTTCCTGGCGCATGAATGTTGAACAATGCGGCCATCTGACGCCGCCGCGGACGCCTCGGTGCGTTGCGCAAAGAACACAGGCGTGCCGAAACTGGTTCGCGTCACCGCGCTGTCATTCTCCCTGATGAACTCTGCGCTACTCGCTTGCATGTATCGAAACCATGCAATGCAAGCGTTCACACCGGAGAACAAGAATGACGATCTACCGAAAACTCATCCTCGGATCGGCGGCGAGCTTTCTCGCCATGGGCGCGGCCCAGGCAGCCGATCTTCCGGTCAAGGCCAAGGCGGTCGAGTATGTCCGGATCTGCTCGCTCTACGGCGCCGGCTTCTACTTCACCCCCGGCACCGATACCTGCATCAAGCTCGGCGGCTATCTGCGTGTCGACACCACCTTCAACGGCGGGGCGCACGGAACCCCGTCCTGGAGCGGCGATCTCGGTCAGCAGAACCGTTTTCGCGATTACTTCAGCTCCCGTTCGCGCATGGCGCTGACGGTCGATACACGTACCGCCACCGAATACGGCGTGGTCCGTACCTTTGGTCAGGGTGACTTCCAGTTCAACAATTTCGGAAACACCAACCCGGCGGGTTCGGTCGGCAGCCAGACGACCGGCCTCAGCAGCTCCCTGCTTTCAAGCGCGGGTGGCGGCTACGTCGCGGTCGAATTCCTTTTCATCCAGTTCGCCGGCTTCACCTTCGGCAAGTCTGCCTCGGCCTATGCGACGCCCTGGCAGGGTACTCCGGGCAACATCGATTCGAACCTGCTCGGCGGTCACACGACCGATACCGGCGTCAACAACATCCAGTACACCCAGGAGTTCGGCAACGGCGTTTCCGGCAGCTTCGGTCTCGACGATCCGACGGTGTGGAACCGCACGTCCGTCTATAATCTGGGAATCCCCAGCGCGATCGGCGCCAACGGAACCGGAACGAGCGCCTATGGCGGCTCATTTGCTCCCGACATCGTCGGCAGAATCCGCATCGATCAGGCCTGGGGCCTGTTCCAGCTCTCGGGCAAGGCGCATCTCGTGAACGCGTCCTACAACACCCTGGCGGCCGGCGCGGTGCCGAACAACCTTTCCGAAATCAGCGGCCACCCCGACAGCAAGTGGGGCGGTTCGGTGATGGCCGCGCTGCAGATCAAGAACATTCCGACCGGCAAGGGCGACGATATCAAGATCGACGTCAGCTACGCCAAGGGCAGCACCAAGCAGGTGATCTCGACCTCCGGCACCTCACCAAACTTCGCGATGTTCGGCGGCAGCGGCTTCGGTTACCAGAGCGTCGGCTTTGGCGCGACCACCGACGCCGTTTATTTTCCCGGCGCCGCCGGCACCGGCGGTCTCAAGCTCACGACGGCCTGGGGTATTCGCGGCGCGTTCAACCACAACTGGGATCCCTACTGGTCGACGGCCCTGTTCGGAAGCTACTCCGCCATTCGTTATGACGGTGGCGCCAACGACAACATCAACGGGCTCGGGACCACCACGGCCAAGGGAGCCTATTGCGCCGCCTTCGCCGCCAGTCACCCGGGTCAGGCAGCCGTTGGAAACCAGGCCGGCAACTACACCTGCAATCCGGACTTCAACGTCTCTCAGCTCGGCGCGGTCACCCGCTGGACTCCGGTCAAGAACCTGACGTTCTCGGCGGAAGTCATGTGGTTCCACCTCGATCAGAAAATGTCGGGCAGTTCGGTGTTTACCGCCACCGCGCCCAAGCCGACGGCCCTCTACGAGTTCAAGGACCAGAACACGGTTCTGCTGCAGCTGCGCGCCCAGCGCAATTTCTGATCGCGGACGTCGATGCTTTAATAATGCCGTGAAGTGAGGCGAGACGGGGCGAGAAGCAAGGTCAGCTTCTCGTCCCGCGTCGCCGTTTCAGCACGGCCGCCATCAACGCAAGGAAATAATCCCTCACGAAATTGCCGGATTTCGCAAGTGACCCGATGGCGCGCTGCTCCGCGACGCCGTCGTTCACGATCCCGATATAGTTCTTTTTCGAGTCCCGCTGCTGGGCCGGCATTCTTGCTCACTCCACGGGGCGACCATGCGAGCCAGGCGCGCAACCAAACGTAAATTTTAGGTCCCGTATGAATACCGGTGCGAGCGCCGTTTGCAGGCCGCTTGTCGCGGCTCCCGGCCGATCCGTAAACTATCGAGCTCGGCCTTAATCGATGGTTCAGCCTGTTCCTCAATGGGCCGTCAACCAATCCAGTTTAGGTTCCACCTGATATTTGCACGGGACGAACCCGTGGCGCGTCGACAGGAGTTCTGGATGCGACCGCTCTTTTCAAGATTCATCAGTGACCAGTCCGGCGCTACCGCCATCGAATATTGCCTGATCGCGAGCGGAATCGCTTTCGTGATCATCGCCGCGGTCAACGGCATCGGCACCACGCTCAATGGCAGCTTCACCTCGGTGAATTCATCGCTGAAGTAGCGCCGGAGTTTCGGCGACGGGGACGGGCGCGGCAGTTTCACCGGCCGT
This sequence comes from Bradyrhizobium sp., assembly GCF_030693485.1. Classification (GTDB taxonomy): domain Bacteria; phylum Pseudomonadota; class Alphaproteobacteria; order Rhizobiales; family Xanthobacteraceae; genus Bradyrhizobium. The sequence continues at coordinate 23,766 of NZ_JAUYAN010000342.1, forward strand.
CGCCATCCCCGTTCAGCGCCCGCAACATCGCGATCCGCGCGAACATCAGCCAGCCGCCGCCGATCTCGGCGGCATTGATCAAATTCTCCACCGCAATCTGCCAGCACTCCTGCTGCTGAACGTCTTTCGGCATCTGCATGACATGATCGGCGGCGTGCTGCAGCGTGATCAGCGTGGCGCCGCCGCGCAAGCGGATCGGCTCCTCGAATGGCGTCGACCACGGCATCTCAGGCAAGCGGCGGCTGCAACGTCGCCATCACTTGCCGGCCTGTCGCGATTACGCGCCGCGGTGAGCGCGTGCGCATCTAGCCGGCCTTTTTCGACCGCAGCGGCGCGCGCGCCGGTTTCTCGGCCTTCTTCGTATCCTGCTTCGGCTGCTGCCTGGTTGCGCGCTTGCCGCTGCCCGATATCGGCAGCAGCATCTCGCGCTGGCCGGCGGCGGCCTTGCGCGGCTTCTTGCCCTTGGCCTTGTCGGTGGCCTTCTCCGTCACCTTTGCGGCGGACGGGGCGGATTGTTTCTCGCCGGCGAGGCTGCGCTTCAGCGCGTCCATCAGGTTGATGACGTTGCCGCTCGATTTCGGCGCGGCCTTTGCGATGGGCAGGCCGTTGCGCTTTTGATTGATCAGTTCGATCAGCGCGGACTCATAGCGGTCCTCGAACCGGCCGGGTTCGAACGAGCCGGATTTCTGCTCGACGATATGCCGGGCCAGATCCAGCATGTCCCTGGTGATTTTCACATCCTGGATATCCTCGAAATATTCCTTCTCGCTGCGCACCTCGTAGGGATAGCGCAGCAGGGTGCCCATCAGGCCCTTGTCGAGCGGCTCCAGCGCGATGATGTGTTCGCGGTTGGTCAGCACCAGCCGGCCGATCGCAACCTTGTTCATGCTGCGGATGGTCTCGCGGATGACGGCGAAAGCGTCATGGCCGACCTTGCCGTCGGGCACGAGATAATAGGGTCGGATCAAATAGCGGTTGTCGATGTCCGTTTTGGGAACGAACTCGTCGATCTCGATGGTGCGGGTCGACTCCAGCGCGATATCATCGAGTTCGTCCTTCGACACCTCGATGTAGGTGTCGGTGTCGACCTTGTAGCCCTTCATGATGTCTTCGGCGGCGACTTCCTCGCCGGTATCGGCATCGACCTTGGCATATTTGATGCGGTGGCCGGTCTTGCGGTTGATCTGGTTGAAACTGACCTTCTCGGTGTCCGACGTCGCCGGATACAGGGCGACCGGGCAGGTCACGAGCGAAAGGCGCAAAAAGCCTTTCCAGTTGGCGCGAGGGGCCATGGGATACTCCAAAACGCAACAATGACCGGTGAGGATACCACCGGAGAATCCGGTTTCAAGCGGATGGGGCGGGAAATCTCCTAATGGCGTTAACCCTCGCGGAGCGGGATGGTTGCATGGGGCAGGGGCGCGCCGTTTGCCTGACACGTGGTGCGGCGATCTGGCAGCAAGGCCCGGAATCCCGGAACATGATCCGGCATCAGGCGTTGCTTTCGAGATGTGACACCGCAACGACGTGCTGTTTTTCGCGACACCCCAGGAGTGCACCCATGGCAAGGAGAGATCACGACCAGATCGTGGAAACCGCGAGGGAAGCCCGCGGGGCCGAGCCGGGGCCGTCGGTGCTTGCCCTGCTCACGGTCTCGACCAGCCTTGCGGTGCTGATCCTCGGCGGGGTGTGGTTCGTGTTCTTCCGCACCTGAGGGCTGACGAAACTCGGACTGGCGAACAGCCGGGCGCGCATCCCAGGGGTCCGCGCCCGTTCCTGTTTGGCGCCTGTCGATTCGACGCCATGTGACAAAAAAGTAATAATCCGAATCGATTGCTGTTCATCCAGCATTCACGCCACAACACCTCTTCTGGATGGCGGCGATTTTGCCGGACTATTGAGGGAAGACCAGCTTGCGCCTGCTCGTCGTTGAAGACGACCCGGATCTCAACCGTCAACTGACGACGGCGCTGAGCGATGCCGGCTATGTGGTCGACCGCGCTTTCGATGGCGAGGAGGGACATTTCCTCGGCGACAGCGAACCCTATGACGCCGTGGTGCTCGACATCGGCCTGCCCAAGATGGACGGCATCTCGGTGCTGGAGGCGTGGCGCCGCAACGGCCGCGCGATGCCGGTGCTGATCCTCACCGCGCGTGACCGCTGGAGCGACAAGGTGCAGGGTTTTGACGCCGGCGCCGACGACTATGTCGCCAAACCGTTTCATCTCGAGGAAGTGCTGGCCCGGATTCGCGCGTTGCTGCGCCGCTCCACCGGTCACGCCCAGTCCGAGTTGACCTGCGGACCGGTGTCGCTTGATACCAGGACCGGCCGGGTCAGCGTGTCGGGCAACCCGATCAAGATGACCTCGCATGAATACCGCCTGCTGGCCTATCTGATGCACCATACCGGGCGTGTGGTGTCGCGTACCGAACTGGTCGAGCATCTGTACGATCAGGATTTCGATCGCGACTCCAACACCATCGAAGTGTTCGTCGGCCGCATCCGCAAGAAGCTGGACGTCGACATCATCCAGACCGTGCGGGGGCTCGGCTATCTCCTGACGCCGCCCACGCCAGGCGCCTGATCAAAGGTGTTGATCGGGCCGCCGGCTTGCGCTCTGGTCCGGGCATGATCCTGTTCCAGAACCTGCATCCATCGATCGGGTCGAATCCCCAACACTCCGGTTTCGACCTGTGTTTCGGGATGACACCCTGATGCGCGGCAGTTCGCTCGCCACCCGGCTGTTCCTGTCGGCGACCGCCTGGGTGGTGGTGATCCTGCTCCTCACCGGCATCGTGCTGTCGTCGGTCTACCGCAACGCGACCGAGCGTGCGTTCGATCGCCGTCTCAATCTCTATCTCCGCACCGTCATCGCGGAAGTGGCGACGCCGGATAACACGCCCGATCAGTTCCAGTCGCTCGGCGAGCCGCTGTTCGAATTGCCTCTGTCCGGCTGGTACTGGCAGATCATTCGCGCCGACGGCGACAAGCCCGAGACGCGCGCGTCGCGCTCGCTATGGGACAAGAAGCTGCCGAAGCTGGAAAATCAGGGCGCCGGCCTGACCGCGGCCGGCGTCCGCCTCGGCTATGTCGATGGCCCCGAGGGCCAGTTGTTGCGGATGGTGGAACGGCCGGTAGACCTCGGCGTCGACGGCTTGTTCCTGGTCAGCGTGGCCGGCGACGCCTCGGAGATTTTCGACGAGATCCGCAGCTTCGACTACTACCTCGGCAGTACCTTCGTGGCATTGTCGATCGTGCTGGTGCTGACCACGATCTTCCAGGTCCGCTTCGGTCTCGCGCCGCTGAAGCGCATTTCCGAATCGATCGCCGATATCCGCTCCGGCCGCGCCGAACGGCTCGAGGGTGAATTCCCCGTCGAGATAGCGCCGCTGGCGCGGGAGACCAACGCGCTGATCGACGCCAACCGGGAAATTGTCGAGCGCGCCCGCACCCATGTCGGCAATCTCGCCCATGCCATCAAGACGCCGCTGTCGGTCATCGTCAACGAAGCCTCCGCGCGAGGCTCGGATCCGTTCGCGGCCAAGGTGCTGGAGCAGGCCGACATCATGCGCGACCAGGTCGCGCACCATCTGGAGCGCGCCCGCATCGCCGCGCGGCTCACCGTGATCGGCACCGTCACCGAGGTTGCGCCCGCGATCGAGGCCCTGCGCCGGACCATGGAGAAAATCCACCGGGATCGCGACATCGCCATCGGCGTCAAGGCCGACGCCCAGGCCAAGTTTCGCGGCGAACGGCAGGACCTCGAGGAGATGGCCGGAAACCTGGTCGACAACGCCTGCAAATGGGCGGCGGCGCAGGTCTCCATCGAGGTGCTGGTGGAACCGGCGGCGCAGCCGGGCGCCGGTCCGATGCTTCGCATTATCGTCGACGACGACGGGCGCGGCCTGTCGGCGCCCGAGCGGGCACAGGTCTCGCGCCGGGGCCAGCGGCTGGACGAATCCAAGCCGGGTTCGGGGCTGGGGCTGTCGATCGTGGTCGACCTTGCGGCCCTCTACGGCGGCAGCCTTACCCTCGGCAATGCGCCGATCGGGGGACTGCGGGCCGAGCTGGTGCTGCCGGGGGTGTAAGCTCGCCCCGGCGCCGGAAGCCCGGGGTTGGACGGCCGCCGGAACCCCTAGGGAATGCCTGCCAGTTCATCTTCCTAAACGGCTTCTTAACGTCGGGGCATTTATGATGACCGGTGGACGCTTAATGCCGTCCGAGCGAAGCACGCATCCATACCGGGCGCATGAGCCAGACATCGATCGAGCGGCTGAGGGACTATCTCGCGCAGCTTCCGCCGCAGGCGCAGGCGCTGCTGATGCGGGAGTTCGAGCGCGCCATCGAAAAGGGCGAAGACACCACGGTTGCCACCTTCGTGCTCGAACAGCTGCGCAAGATCGTGCGCGGAACCGACGAGGAGGCGCGGCCTCGCATCGACGATCCGGCCCGCCTGCTGTTCCGCCCGCTCGAGCCATTTCTGGTCGAAGGCAACGCTCCGGTGCGGCCGGGTCAGATCCGCCGCACGTCGCTGCTGCCGGTCTGGCAATGGCTGAACCGGGAGGGGGCGCCGGAGCAGGCGCAGGAATTCGAAGCAGCGCTGGCCCGGGTGCGGGAATCCGGAACGACGTCCGATCTCGAGGTGGCCGTCCGCAAGTTTCAGCACGCCGCGGCCGATGCGATCTTCAAGATCGCCAAGCCGGTGCCCGGCGGCGACCATCAACGCGCGCTGACCCGGATCGGTCCGCCCAAGGTGATCGAGGATGTGCTGCCGATCGGCTCGGTGCTGCAGGCTCGCGAAGCCATCGATACGCTCAACGGCCGGCTCCCCAGTCTGCTGCGTGTATTCGCGGATTCGCAGATCGCCTCGATCGGGGCGAGCCTCAACGTTCCCTCGCTGCAAACCCCGCAATTGCTGCCGTTCGCGCTGTCGCTGGTGATGCAGCGATTGCCCGCGCCGTGGCAGATCATCCGCCTCGCCATCAAGATGGCCGCGTCCGATGATGAGATCCGCGTTGCCGCGACACCTTACGGCGTTGCCGTCACCATCGCGCTGCAGGATATGTCGTTGCTCGCCGCCAACCTGCGGACCGATATCAAGCGCGGTCATTTCGACACCGTTGCGGATCAGATCAAGATCCTGCACGACGGCCTGCGCGGCTTGCGGACCGAGCTCGATCTGCGCAACGATTCCACCTGGGGCAAGCTGCTGACGTCGATCCGGGCCGATATTTCCAACGCCCTGCAATCGGAAATCGACAGCGTACCCGGCCGGGTCCGGCGCCTGCTGCGGCAACGCGCCGACAAGGATATTCCCGCCGGCGCCAGCATCGATGCCGCTGATGTGGACGAAACCGCAGCCTTGATCGATTTCGTCGCGGTGTGCCGCACCTATGCCAGCGAACTCGCGATCAACGAGGTCACGCTGCGGACCTATTCCGACCTGCAGCAATATGTCGAGAAGTCCACGGAGTCGCTGGTGCAATCGCTGCGCGGCGGCGACGCCAGGACGCGTGGCTTCCGGCAGATGCAGGTCAAGGCGGCGATCCGCTTCTGCGAGGTATTGTTCGGCCAGGACTATGCATCGCTGATGAGCAGGGCGGCCGAAAACGCGCAGACCGTCGAACGCAAGTCGTCGCGCGCTAGTTAAACATCTGGTAAAATTCCAGGTTGTAATTTTGATTGACGGAATCCGGCGCGGGACATACACATTGATGGCGCCCGTTTCATCACGTCATTGAATTTTGAAATATGAACTCAGTCATTAATTACGTTGAAATCGAAAACCGCGTCGTTTCCGCAACATATCGAAGCCTCATGATCGGCGCCAAGGTCGTCCTGGTCGACAAGGCCAGCGGCCAGCCATTGTCCGATCCGGTCACGACGATCACGTCAGCGGCTCCGGCGGGCTCGCTCAGGATCAGGCTGCCGGCCACGGTCCCGCCGGGCGACTATTATCTGAAAGCGCTGAACGGGCACGGTGCCCCGGTCGCGCAAAGCGTCGGGTTTTATGTCGGCTAACCGCGGTTTTCTGCGGGTTTTCGGGGTTTCCCCGCAGCGCCGGTAGATTGACAATTGTCAATTGCCGGGGTCACCGCCCGTGGTGTAAAGCGGCGCATCGGCGCCTTAGTCTGTGGCGCCGTTCCACCGGAACTTGGCTGATGACGCTGTGGTTTGTGTTCGCGCTGATGACGGTCGCGGCGATCTTCGCCGTGCTGTGGCCGTTAAGCCGGGCTGGCCGGCCGCAAAGCGAAGGCAGCGAGGCTGCCGTCTACAAGGACCAGCTCAGCGAGGTCGACCGCGACGTCGCCGGCGGACTGATCGGTCCCTCCGAAGCTGAAGCCGCGCGCGTCGAGATCAGCCGCCGGCTGCTGGCGGCAAGGGACAGCCAGGACGGCCTTCCGGTCGCATCCAGCACCAGATTGCGCCGATCCGCGGCCATCCTGGCCCTGGTTGGCCTCCCGATCGTGGCGGTCGCGATTTACCTCCCGCTGGGATCGCCCAGGCTCGGCGATTTTCCGCTGGCCCAGCGCGCCCGCGCGCCCGATACGGCGCAGCCTTTTGAGAATATGGTTGCGCAGGTCGAGGCGCATCTGGAGAAGAATCCGACCGATGGCCGGGGCTGGAACGTGCTGGCGCCCGTCCTGGCGCGGCTCGGCCGCTTCGATGAAGCGGTCCGCGCCTATCGCAATTCGATCACCTACAATGGCGACAGTCCCGAGCGCCGGTCCGACCTCGGCGAAGCGCTGGTTGCTGCGGCGAGCGGCGTGGTCACCGCGGAGGCGAAGGCTGAATTCGAGCGCGCCATCGCGCTGAACGCCGACGAGGTCAAGGCGAGCTATTTCCTCGGGCTGGCCGCCGAGCAGGACGGTCGCGGCAGCGAGGCCGCCTCGATCTGGCGCACCATGCTGGCCAAGGCGCCGCCGGATGCGCCGTGGCGGCCGCTGGTGCAGGCCGCCCTGGGACGGGTCGGCGGCGCGCCGGTCCCGCCGCCCGGATCGCCGGCTCCGGCGTTGTCCAACGAGGCGATGGCGGCGGCAAAGGACATGAATGAGGCCGACCGCAGCGAAATGATCCGTGGCATGGTCGAGCGGCTCGCCACCCGATTGAAGCAGAATGGCGACGATGTCGAAGGTTGGCTGCGGCTGGTGCAGGCCTATATGGTGATGGGCGATCGCGACAAGGCGAGGTCCGCGCTGGGCGACGCCCGTCAGGCGGTCGCCAATGACGCCGCGCGGCTGCGGCAACTGAATGAGGGCCTGAAGAATCTCGGGCTCGACGGATAGCATGATGCCGAAAAGTGCGAAGCGGTTTTCGGAGCAACATGCGCAGGATTAGAGGCGAGCCATGACGCGCAAGCAGCGGCGTTTGACAATGATCGGCGGCTCGCTCGCGGTGCTCGCCATCGCGGCGGCTCTGGTGCTGAACGCGATGCGCGACTCGATCGTGTTCTTCTCGACGCCCACGATGCTGGCGGAAAAGCCGGTCGCCGCCGGCAAGCGTTTCCGGCTCGGCGGCCTGGTGCAGCCGGGATCGCTGGTTCGCGGCGACAATCTTGCGGTCACATTCGAGGTTGCCGACGGCAGCGCCACGCTGCCGGTTTCCTTCAAGGGCATTCTGCCCGATCTGTTCCGCGAAGGGCAGGGTGTGGTCGCCGAAGGCGCCCTCGATGCCGCAGGCGTGTTCAAGGCCGATACCGTGCTGGCCAAGCACGACGAGACCTACATGCCGAAGGAAGTCGCGGACGCGCTGAAGAAGCAGGGACACTGGAAAGACGATTACGGCGCGAAAAAGCCGGACTACAGCGCCAAACCCGCTGCCGCCACGCAAGGGGCGTCGCAGGCGAAGCAGGGAGTTTCGCAGTGATCGCGGAATCAGGACATTACGCACTGGTGCTGGCGCTGGCGCTGGCGCTGATCCAGTCCACCGTGCCGATCCTCGGCGCGCGCTGGCGCGATCCCGCTCTGATGAATGTCGCACGCACCACCGCGCTGGCGCAGTTTCTGTTCGTCGCGGCGTCGTTTGCGGCACTGGCCGCGTTGTACATCACGTCCGACTTCTCCGTCGTCAACGTCTACGAGAATTCGCATTCGACCAAACCGCTGCTCTACAAGATCACCGGCGTATGGGGCAATCATGAGGGCTCCATGCTGCTGTGGGTGTCGATCCTGGCGCTGTTCGGCGGCCTGGTCGCAGCCTTCGGCAACAACCTGCCGCTGTCGCTGCGTGCCTATGTGCTGGCGGTACAGGGCTGGATCGCCAGCGCGTTCTATCTGTTCATCCTGCTCACCTCGAACCCGTTCCTGCGCATCGCCAGCCCGCCGATCGAGGGCCGCGACCTCAACCCGGTGCTGCAGGACATCGGCCTCGCGGTGCATCCGCCGATGCTCTATCTCGGCTATGTCGGCTTTTCGATCTCGTTTTCATTCGCGGTCGCAGCACTGCTCGAAGGCCGGATTGACGCGGCCTGGGCACGCTGGGTGCGGCCGTGGACGCTGG
>NZ_JAUYAN010000345.1 GCF_030693485.1 Bradyrhizobium sp.
TGGCGAATGATGGAACCCGCATCCTTGAATGGCGTGCCCGGCAACGTGTTGATTGTCGAGGACGACCCGATCATCGCGCTCGATTTCGAGGACACCATCCTCGGTTTCGGGGTGAAGGCGGTTCGGACCGCGGGAAACGTCGTCAAGGCGCTCGAAATGATCGCCGATCAGGCGCCGGATTTCGCGCTGCTCGATGTCGGGCTGGTGCGTGAGAAGAGCTTTGCGATCGCCGAGCGCCTCGCCGAGTTGAAAATTCCCTTCATCTTCGTCACGGGCTACGGCGCCGATGTCAGGCTGCCGGGGGCGCTCGCCGACAAGCCGCGGCTGCCGAAACCCTATTCATCGGATGCGCTGAAGGCGCTGCTGCTGCGTTTCGGCGATAGCGACGGGCGCTGACGGATCAGGGCTGCTGCCAGCCGTTTCCGACATGCGGATTCGCTAATTTCCGCGGCCTACAGCGTGCCTGCTGCCCGGAACTGGGCGCTCGCCCGTTGCAGGCTCTGCGGCATGTTCATCAGCACGGCCTTGCGGTCGGCCACCGCGTTATGGAACTGATCGAGCGCGATATTGAAGGCGGTCAATGACCCCTCCTCAATGGTGCCATGCTCGAAGCAGCGCAGCGTATCGCGCAGGATGTCATCCGCTTCCGTCTGCATCTGGTCGAGTTCTTCGGTGGAATCGCTGCGGCGCGCGGTGGCGATCATGTCCAGCAGGCGTTCGCGCAAGGTGCTGTTGTTGTGGCGCTCGTCCTTCTTCAGATAACCGGCGAACCAGGCTCCGGCGGAGCCCATCGCCGACAGCCCCATCAGCCCCCACCAGATGAAATCGCCATAGCGCTCGAAAAAGGTTTTTTCCTCGCCGTCGACGTAAGCCGCGGCGCCGGGATGCACGGGTAGAACGGCATCCTTGTCGGTGTCCGGTGTCTCGATCTGCGCCGCCAGCGGGAAATCGGTCTTCAGGGTCTGTCGGACCGCGAACAACTGCCGGGTGAAGGTGGCGACGGTCGCTTCCGGCAGGCCCTTCCGCGCCACGATGTGGTGGGAGAAGCTGATCGTCTTGATCTCTTCCTCGGGCCTGGCAGATGAGCCGCCGAAGGCGCCGGCAGGTATTTCGGAGACCTCGTAAAACGGGTGGTTCTGGGCGATCGCCCGGGCCGAATCGATCGCGAGGAAGGTCGGAACCCCACCATCCCTGATCGAGGCCGCGATCGCGTCCGCGGTGATCTTGCTGTTGACCGGACCGGCGGCGAGATAGGCATCCGCCTTCTGGTTGCGGATGGCTTCGGCGGCCTCATGGGCAGGAAATTGGACGATTTCAACCTTGGCCGGGTCGACGCCATATTGCTGCAGGATCAGCTTGAGTAAATTGACGTTGGCTTCGGTGCGGCCCACCACGCCGATGCGGCGTCCGGCGAGCTGGACGATCTTGGTGATCTTCGGCGCCGCCTTGTTGCCTTTGGCTTTGGTCGCCGGAGGCACCCACAGAACTGCGACATTCTTGCGCAGCGTCGCCACGGCCTGGGCATTTTTCGGCACGTCGAGATCGCCCCGGATGATGGCGAGATCGGCCTTGCCTTCGGCCAGCGCCTGGGCGCTCGCCTTGGCGCCATCTGTCTGCATCGGGCGCAAACGGATCTGGCCGCGCGCCGGGACGAAGGCCTGCGTCAGCGTCTGCACCACCTTGACGTCTTCGCTGTTGGCCGGGCCGACCGCGATCCGCAGCGTCACCGGGCGCATCGCGAAATAGTAGGCCGCCGCGACCGCGCCGACCAAAGCGAGGAGCCCCGCCAGCGTGACGAACATCAGCCGTCGCTTCGCCGATCGCGGCGACCGCGGCCTCGGCGGCTGGACCAGATCGGGGTCTCCGCTCGCGGATCTCGCAAACAATCGCTTGACGTCCAAATTCATGCTGCCAATCGGTTAGATTGATATTCTAGCAAATTTCCTGCCGGATCGGGGTTACTTCTGCGTCATGGTTACTGCGGGGCTCTGGCAAGGATCTGGACGGGCTTTGCCGCCTTATTGTGGCATGGATCCCCGAACTCAACTTCGGTGTTAGGGTAAAGTTCACGTGAAACGGAGGCGATCATGGCGGAACGGTTGTCGGCGGAGGCACGAAAAGCGGCGCTGCTGGAATTGCTGCCGGGGTGGACCGACGCGCTCGGACGCGAGGCAATTGAGCGAACCTTTGTCTTCAAGGATTTCAACGAAGCATTCGGGTTCATGACCCGCGCCGCGCTGATGGCCGAGAAAACCGATCATCACCCTGAATGGCGCAACGTCTACAAGACGGTGGAGGTGGTTCTGGCCACCCATGACGCCGGCGGCGTGACCGCGCTCGATATCGGGCTCGCCAAGGCCATGAACGCGATTGCGAGGCAGTTCGGCGTCGTCTGATGCCGCCCAATCTTGCAGCGCGGGCGCGACATCCCCAACTGTTACCTGCGACAGCCGCGGCGATCCGCCGCGCAAGTTTGGGGGAGCCTTAAGCGATGGCATCCGAACATAGCGTGGGTTTCGAGCCGGCCGATGAGCTGGCGAAGGACCGCGAAAGCGTGCGCCGGCGCTTCTGGATCAAGCTGAAGCGGGTGGCGGGCAGGCTGCCGTTCGCCGAGGAACTGCTCGCGGCCTATTACTGCGCGTTCGACCGGCAGACGCCGCGCCATGTCCAGGCGGCGCTGCTCGGCGCCATCGCCTATTTCATCATTCCGTTCGATTTCGTCACCGACGTGTTGCCGGTGCTGGGCTTCACCGACGACGCCGCGGTGCTTGCCACCGCGATCCGGATGGTCGCCACCCACATCCTGCCGGAGCATCGCGATGCCGCCCGCGCCGCGTTGCAGCGGGGCGTCGATCGCGAGGGTTCCGCCCCCCGCGAGGCCGATGTCTGATCCCGACCGAGGTCCGTAAACTACCTCGGCTTTTGCTCTGGCCGCAATTGCGCCCGCGCCTGCTCGGCCTCCCATGCCTGGAACTGCTTGAACAGCGATTCCCGTTCGGAATCGGAGGACAGCTTTCCGCTGGTCGTCTTCTGCTTCAGGAAGTCGTCGAAACGGCTGCGCGCCACAGGCTCGATCTTGTGCGCGTCGAGCCATTGTTTGGCGGCCGGAAAACGCTGCCAGTCGGGCAGTGGCGCCGAGAGCGACACTTCCTTCCATTTCGGATGGAACGGCGGATTCTGGAAGGCCGGAAATTTGGTGAAGAACTTGTCCACGAACAGCGCGAGCTTGCGATAGCGCTCGGTGTCGGGCGCCCAGTTATAGGCCGCCAGCACCGCCGGCACCGCGATGGTGTCGACCTGCCTCTGATCCGAAATCAGGTTGGGATAGTCCTTCGCCGACAGGCTCGCCGGCAAATAGTCGCCCTGCAGCGGCCTGGCGTAGTCGACCGGAACGAGGTGCAGCCGGTCATCCTTGATCTGGCTGACGGCTCTGGACGGCTTGCCCTGAACCGCAATCACCGCGTCGATTTCGCCGGCCTTCAGTTTCTCAAGCGCGATGCGCTGTTCGACATAAACCAGCTTCGGTTTGATTCCGAGCCGCTCGAACACGATCGAGGCGGTGACGAAGGTGCCGCCGTTGGGAAGATCGACGCTGACGGTCTTGCCGTCGAGCTCCTTCATGCTGCGGATCGATTTCGGCGCGATGACATGCATCTCCTCATTGTAGAGTTTTGTGACATAGGAGAATTGCTTCTTGATGCCCTTGGCGAAACCCTTCTTCTCGAGATAGTCGAGCGTGTCGGATCGCACGATGCCGAGGTCGACGCCCTGCAGAAACAGAATGTCGGCGACGCTCTGCACCGAGCCGCGGCCGACAATCGAGAGTACGCGCAGCTTGTTGCCGTCATCGAGCACCGACGCAAGGTCGGCGCCGAACTGAACATAGGTGCCGCCGATGGTGCCGGACATCACCGTCACCGTATTGGCGTTCAATGCCTTCTTCGTCTCGACCGATCCGAACTGGAAGATCGCCTTGAGACTCTCGCTGACCTTTGCAGGGTCAAACTCGGTATCCTCGGCCCGTGCCGCGAAGCCACAAGCCATCGTCATGGCCAAAACAGCCATTCCAAGTAAGCGTTGCATGGTGTCCCCCTGCTATCGTGAAAAGCTAGTTCTGCATTTGGCTTAGGCGCAGCTGCGCCTCCGGTGACCCGAACCGGGCTGCTTTCCGGTACCAGTCACGCGCCTTCGCCGGATCTGGAGTGATGCTTCGCGCATCCGGCGTTCCCAGCACGGCCGGGTCGTAGGTCTGGGCCAGCAGCAGCGCGGCGCTGGCCTCCTGCGCGTCCGCTGCGCGCTCAAGCAGCAATCGGGCTGCGGCGATATCGCCGATCGTGATCAGGCCCATGGCCCGCTTCAGCAGCGTCGCAAGTTCGCCGGCATCCAGCTGTCGCGCCGGCGTCGCCGCGGCCGCGGGGGGATGGATTTGCTGCTGGCTCTGGTGCGCAGCTCTCAGGGCGAGAGCGATTTGATCGCGCGTCGGTGCGGCCTCTGCGGGGGTCGGCAAAGTGGCGAGGCTGACCGTTGATGGAGTGGCCGGCGCCGGCTGAGCGGTGGCCGGTCGTGCTGCTGCCCCGCGCTCTAAAGTGGATTTTGCGGTGTCGTTGGACTGAACGCCGATCAGCGATGCCTTGGCGCTTGCAAACAGCGAGAGGGGGTTTTCCACTGACAGGATTGCAACGGTGATAGCTGCCGCGGATACCGCAAGAATACCCGCCTTGATGAACTTCGACCAGGCTACCGCTCCATTCAGATTTCTCTCGCCGCCGCTGCCGAAACCCCGGTATTGGGGCTCGGCGGCATCACTGGAGAGAAAGAGTGGAGTGCCCTCGGGGAGGAAATAATCACTCTTCGCCATCGATGGCGTAGAGCCATATGCCATTAATTCGGGGCCGCCTGCAGGTTCGTCGAGCGACTCGACCGCTTGTTCGCCGAGATGCGATGTCGGCCTTGTATCCTGCGCCATGGTGATGCCTCCCGCGCTACTCACGCAACATCGGGGCATTCCGTCATCAGCTTTTTATTATTATTGTAGTCGACCGGACGCCCGCTACCGAGCCCCATAAGTCGCATTTTGAATCAGTCCAAAAAGCGACCATCGCCGGCGCGAATCGGGAGATATCTTGATTTCATTGCGGCAAGACCCGACGTTATCAGGGCGAGTTCGTGCACCACACACAGTTCTTGTCCTCCGCGAAAGCGGGGAACCCTCTACTCCGAGTTGATTGAGTTCAGCCGAGAAGCCACGGCGTACTGGGTCGCCCGGTCAAGCCGGACGAAGACAGTCTTGCCATGTTGCACACGCGCGCAATCGACGCGCCGATGCCCCGCATCACGGATGCAGGATCACCTTGCCCATCGCCTTGCGGCCGGCGAGCACCTTTAACGCGTCGGCGGTCTGCGCCAGCGGGAAGGTGCGGTCGACATGCGACGAGATCTTGCCTTCCGCGGTCCACTTCACCAGCTTCTCCAGATTGGCGCGGTTCTTCTCCGGATTGAGCCTGGCCCATGCGCCCCAGAATACGCCGCGGATGTCGCAGCCCTTCAGCAGAGCGAGATTGAGCGGCATCTTCGGAATGTCGCCGGCGGCGAATCCGATCACCAGGAAGCGGCCTTCCCATGCGATCGAGCGCAACGAGGCCTCGGCATAGGTGCCGCCGACCGGATCGAAAATGATGTCGACACCCTTGCCGCCGGTCAGCCGCCGCAGGCCTTCCTTGAGATCTTCCGTGGCGTAGTTGAGCCCGAGCTCGGCGCCGTGCGCCTTGGCGAATTCGAGTTTTTCTTCCGATGAAGCGCAGGCGATGACCTTCAGGCCCATCAGCTTGCCGAGTTCGCATGCCGCAAGGCCGGTACCGCCGGCGGCGCCCAGCACCGCCATGGTCTCGCCCGGCTTCAGGCTGGCGCGGTCTTCCAGCGCATGCAGCGCGGTGCCGTAGATAATGAAGATTCCGGCGGCGCGATCGAAATCGAGATTGTCCGGAATCTTGACGATCGAATTGGCCGGCAGCGCGATCTTTTCGCGCGCGCCATTGTGGCCGCAGGACGCCGCCACGCGGTCGCCGACCTTGAGGTCGGTGACCCCGGCGCCGACGCTTTCGATCACGCCCGCTACTTCTGCGGCCGGTGAAAACGGGAACGGCGGCTTGATCTGGTATTTGCCCTGGATCATCAGGAGATCGAAGAAATTCAGCGCCGCCGACTTGATCGCGATCACGGCCTCGCCAGGTCCGGCGACGGGATCGGGCACGTCGGCCAGCACGAGATCGTCGGGGCCGCAATATTGCGAGCAGAGAATGGCTTTCATGGACACACCTGAGTTTCGGACGCACAAAGAGGGCTGAATGCTTCTTGCCGGATTTGCGGTCGGGCTACAATACAGGGCGGAGGAATCAAACGATGTTCGAAAAGGGACTGCTGGCGAAAAAACGCATATTGGTCACCGGCGGCGGCTCCGGGCTGGGGGCTGCGATGGGACGCCGCTTCGTCGAGCTCGGCGCCGAACTGATCATCTGCGGCCGCCGGCTCGAATTGCTGGAGGCGACCGCGGCGCAGCTGCGCAGCGAATTCGGCGGCAAGGTCAGCGTCGTCAGATGCGATATCCGTGACGGCGCCGCGGTCGATGCCATGTTGGACGCGGTCTGGCGCGAGGCGCCGCTCGACGTGCTGGTCAACAATGCCGCCGCGACCTTCATCGCGCAGACCGAGCATCTGTCGTTTCGCGCGGCGGACGCGATTCTGGCGCCGACCCTGCACGGCGCGATGTATTGCACGCTCGGCGCCGGCAAGCGCTGGATCGAAGGCGCGCACAAGGGCGTGGTGCTGAGCATCCTCTCGACCTCGACCATCACCGGCCGGGCCTTCACGGTGCCCTCGGCGATGGCGAAGTCCGCTATCCTCGCCATGACCAAAAGCCTCGCGGTGGAATGGGGACCCAGGGGCATCCGCACCGTGGCGATTGCGCCGGGCGCGTTCCCGACGCCGGGTGCATCGGGCCAGCTTCGGCCCGAGGGCCGTGCCGACGGATGGTCGTCGAAAAATCCGCTCGGCCGTGTCGGCGAACATGGCGAATTGGCCGATCTCGCGAGTTTCCTGATTTCGGACCGCGCCGGCTACATCAACGGCGAAATGGTGGTGCAGGATGGCGGCTCGCATTTGCGCAGTTCCGGCGCCGAGGATTTGCTGCAATGGACCGATGCACAGTGGGAGAAGCAGCGCTCGGCGCGCTCGAAGGGCTGAGGCCGAACCTGGGCGCGCGGTTCTGGCTGCGCCCGGCTCAGGGATCCCTAACTGCCTTCCCAAAAAGGCATTTCCCGGCTATCCATCGGTGCGTGATCGGCGATGCCGGGGCCATCTTCCAGTCACAATAATGAGGGAACCAGATTTGGTCATGTCTGTGCGGCGAACTCTGATATCCCTGATGGCGAGTGTGGTTGTGTGCGGGATCGCGGTCCCTGCGCAGGCGCAGAGCGCGTCGCCGAAAGCGTCGAAAGACGCCAAAGCAGCGCCCGCCAAGCCGGAGGCCAAGCCAGCCGCCGCTGCTGCTGCGGGCGGCGCGGAACCGACGCTGATCGGCCAGTTCGGCACCTGGGGCGCCTACACCGCGGCGCCGAACGGCAAGAAGGTGTGCTTCGCGCTGGCCAAGCCCTCGTCGTCGAAAACCAATCCGCCGAATCGCCCGCGCGACCCGGCCTACGCCTTCGTCTCGACGCGTCCGGCCGAAAAGGTCACCAACGAAGTCTCCATCATGATCGGCTATGCGCTGAAGCCGGGCTCGGAATCGTCGCTGGAAGTCGGCGGCGCTTCCTACGCCATGTACACCCAGGGCGACGGGCTCTGGATCAAGAACGCCGCCGAGGAAGAGCGCATGGTGGAAGCCATGCGCAAGGCCGCCGAAGTGACGGTCAAGGGCATGTCGGCCAAGGGGACCGAGACCACGGACACCTTCTCGCTGAAGGGCCTTGCCCAGGCGCTCGACCGGCTGGCGCAGGATTGCAAGCGCTAGGCCTGCTTCTGACGCTGAAAACGTTGTATTTGGTGGCTTTCCAGCAGGCCCTGGAAGGCCTATTTGATGTCCCATGACTGACACCTTGACCCATTCGCCAGAAGCCCATTCCGGCGCCAATGCGCCGTTGGAAAAGATCGCGCTCGAAACCTACGTGCCGCTGGCCAAGCCGTCGCTGGTCGGGTTGTCGCGCGCCGAGATTTCCGACCGGCTCGGCGCCATCGGCGTTCAGCCGTCGCAGCGCAAGATGCGGGTGCAGCAGCTGTGGCACTGGATCTACGTCCGCGGCGCGCAGAATTTTGCCGACATGACCAGCATCTCCAAGGATATGCGCAGCACGCTCGAGACGCATTTTACCGTGGCGCGGCCCGAGGTGGTCGCCGAACAGATCTCCAGCGACGGCACCCGCAAATGGCTGTTGCGATTGCCGAGCGGCGACTCGATCGAAAAAGCGCATGAAGTCGAGTGCGTCTATATTCCGGAAACCGACCGCGGCACGCTGTGCGTTTCCTCGCAGGTCGGCTGCACGCTGACCTGCTCGTTCTGCCACACCGGCACGCAGCGGCTGGTGCGCAACCTCACCGCGGGCGAAATCGTCGGCCAGATCATGGTGGCGCGCGACCGTCTCAACGACTGGGCCGACCGCGAAACCCCGACCGGCAGCCGCCTCGTCACCAATGTGGTGATGATGGGCATGGGCGAGCCCCTGTATAATTTCGAGGCGGTGCGCGATGCGCTGCTGATCGTCTCCGACAATGAAGGCATCGGCATTTCCCGCCGCCGCATCACGCTGTCGACCTCAGGCGTGGTGCCGAACATCGCCCGCACCGGCGACGAGATCGGCGTCATGCTGGCGATCTCGCTGCATGCGGTGCGCGACGAATTGCGCGACGAGCTGGTGCCGCTGAACAGGAAATATCCGATCGCCGAATTGCTGAAGGCCTGCCGCGACTATCCAGGCTCTTCCAATGCGCGGCGCATCACCTTCGAATATGTGATGCTGAAAGGCGTCAACGATTCGCTCGACGACGCCAAGCTGCTGGTGAAAATGCTGAAGGGCATCCACGCCAAGATCAATCTCATTCCGTTCAATCCGTGGCCGGGCACGCGCTACGAATGTTCGGACTGGGACCAGATCGAGAAATTCTCCGAATACATCTTCAACGCCGGCTACTCCTCGCCGGTGCGCACGCCGCGCGGCCGCGACATCCTGGCGGCCTGCGGCCAGTTGAAGTCGGAGACCGAAAAACTCTCGGCACGCGAGCGCCAGGCGCTACGCGCCATGGCGATGACGGATTGATGCGTGCAGAGGGCATCTTCGATGGTGCTCATAGTGAGTCATGTTCAGATCCTTCATGGTGAGGAGCGCGTTCAGCAGCGCTCTGCGGTGCCGAACGCGCGTCTCGAACCATCGGGCACACGGCCTGCTGCCATCCTTCGAGACGCCGCGCAGAGATGCGTGGCTCCTCAGGATGATGCCCGGAGGCGCGCTCGACACATGAGAAAATTGATATGGCACTGATCGGCCGCCTGTTCGTCATCCTGTTCGGTTTCCTCGCCGCCTGCCTGGTGGCGGGGATCATCGTGGTCGGCACGGTGCTGTTTCCGGAGTTTTCCGATTTCGCCGGTGGCGTGATCGACCCGGATGCGTTGAACATCCTGCTGGGTTTCGGTTTCATCTTCCTCAGCGGCTTTGCGCTGCTGCCGGCGACCATCGTGGTCCTGATCACCGAGGCGTTCTACATCAGGAGCGTGCTGGCTTACGCGATCGGCGGCGGCATCGTCGGTCTCGCCTGCTATCTCGGCCTGATCCCGTTCGATCCCGACACGCTGCGTTTCGACGGCATCGTCCGCCGCCACCTCGAAATCATGACCGGCGCCGGCATCGTCGCGGGCCTGGTCTACTGGCTGATCGCCGGCCGCAACGCCGGCGCCTGGCGCGAGCCGCGGCGCCCGCTGCGGCCCCCGCCGCCGTTGCCATCGCATTCGCCGGTACCGCCGCATACTCCGTCGTCATCCTGAGGTGCGCGCTCTTGCGCGCCTCGAAGGATGGCCGCAGGCACCGGGTCCGTCATCCTTCGAGGCTCGCCGAAGAGGCTCGCACCTCCAGCGATAAAGGCGAAGCCGTTACGCAGGGATGACGGGCTCTTTTCATCCCCGGCCGCCTCGGCTAAACCCCGCGCCATGAACCGATCGGGACTCTATACCGCGCTGGCCCTGGCGCTGATTGTCGGATTGCTGTTCGGGATCTATCCCGAGCTCGATCTGCAGCTGGCCGCCCTGTTCTTCGACGCGTCGAACAAGAACTTTCCGCTGAAATTCAACACGCTGGCGATGTTCGCGCGCGACGCCGCGATGTGGATCGCGTGGGGAATTGCACTGCCGTCGATTGTCGCACTGGTGGTGAAGCTGGCGCGGCCGGACAAGCCGCTGCTGGTGCCGGGACGTACGGTGTTCTTCCTGCTCGTGACGCTGGTGCTTTCCGCCGGCATTCTCACCAATCTCGTGTTCAAGGGCTATTGGGGCCGGCCGCGTCCCGTCGTGGTCACGGAATTCAACGGCCCCCAGCAATTCGTGGCGTGGTGGGATCCGCGCGGCAGCTGTGGCCGCAACTGCTCGTTCTTCTCGGGCGAAGGCGCCACCGCGTTCTGGACCTACGCGCCTGCGGCGCTGGCGCCGCCGGCGTGGCGGCCGCTGGCGTTTACCGCCGCGACGGTGTTCGGCGTGGTCACCAGCGGCTTGCGGATGGCGTTCGGCGGCCACTTCTTCACCGACGTCGCGGCCGCCGGGCTGGTGACGTTCATCGTGGTCTGGCTGGCCTTTGGCTACATCTATCGCTGGCCCTCGACCCGGCTGACCGACGCGCGCATCGACGCTGCGCTGACGCGGTTCGCATGGCCGCTCTACCGGCTGCGGCAGAAATGGCGCGGGCGCGACGTCGGCTCCCGCTAAGTAAACGCGTGCCCATCGGCGCGAAATTTGTTATTCGCGCACTCAAACCGCCAACGACGCAAAGCAACGTCCGTCATTTCGACCGATTGGAAGCTCGATGAGTACGATCCTGAAAAGCCTGCCCAAGGGGGAAAAAGTCGGTATTGCTTTCTCCGGCGGCCTCGACACCTCAGCGGCGCTGCTGTGGATGAAGCAGAAGGGCGCCCGCACCTTTGCCTATACCGCCAATCTCGGTCAGCCCGACGAGACCGATTACGAAGAGATTCCGCGCAAGGCGCTGGAGTTCGGCGCCGAAATAGCCCGGCTGGTGGATTGCCGCACGCAACTGGTCCACGAAGGCATTGCCGCCATCCAGTCCGGCGCCTTCCACGTCTCGACCGGTGGCATCGCCTATTTCAACACCACGCCGCTCGGCCGCGCCGTGACCGGCACGATGCTGGTCTCGGCCATGAAGGAAGATGGCGTCAACATCTGGGGCGATGGCTCCACCTACAAGGGCAACGATATAGAGCGGTTCTATCGCTACGGCCTGCTGACCAATCCAAACCTGCGAATCTACAAGCCCTGGCTCGACCAGCAATTCATCGACGAATTGGGCGGCCGTGCGGAGATGTCGGCGTTCATGACGTCAAGCGGATTTGCCTACAAGATGAGCGCCGAGAAGGCGTATTCGACCGACAGCAATCTGCTCGGCGCCACCCACGAGGCGAAGGATCTCGAGAGCCTCGACAGCGGCATCAAGATCGTCAACCCGATCATGGGCGTGCCGTTCTGGCGCGACGATTGTGTCGTCAAGGCGGAAAAGGTCACCGTGCGTTTTGAGGAGGGCCAGCCGGTGGCGCTTAACGGCCAGACCTTCACGGATCCCGTCGCGTTGTTCCTCGAAGCCAACGCCATCGGCGGCCGGCATGGCCTCGGCATGAGCGACCAGATCGAGAACCGGATCATCGAGGCCAAGAGCCGCGGGATTTACGAGGCGCCGGCCATGGCGCTGCTGCACATCGCCTATGAGCGCCTGGTCACGGGTATCCATAACGAAGACACCATCGAGCAATACCGGATCAGCGGCATGCGGCTCGGCCGATTGCTCTACCAGGGGCGATGGTTCGATTCGCAGGCGCTGATGCTGCGCGAAACCGCCCAGCGCTGGGTGGCTCGCGCCGTCACCGGCGAGGTGACGCTCGAACTGCGCCGCGGCAACGACTATTCGATCCTGAACACCGAAAGCCCCAATCTGACCTATGCGCCGGAGCGGCTGAGCATGGAGAAGGTCGAAGACGCGGCATTCACGCCGGCGGACCGTATCGGTCAGCTGACCATGCGCAATCTCGACATATCGGATACCAGGGCCAAGCTGGATCTCTACGGAAAGACAGGCTTGCTGTCGGCCGGAGAAGGCTCCGACATCTTCAGGCTGGATAACGACAAGAGTTGAACCGCGCGGGCATAACTCCTGATCATGCCGCGGGCTTCATCAAGCTGAAGTTATCGAGTTGTCATTCAAGGCTGGTAGGGTTGCCGACT
The DNA here is from genome assembly GCF_030693485.1 of Bradyrhizobium sp. Classification (GTDB taxonomy): domain Bacteria; phylum Pseudomonadota; class Alphaproteobacteria; order Rhizobiales; family Xanthobacteraceae; genus Bradyrhizobium. The sequence continues at coordinate 12,482 of NZ_JAUYAN010000345.1, forward strand.
CCGCGCGCGCGCTTCTGCGACAGAGAAGTCCCAGTGCTCGCGCCGGAATTTTCTGACGCGGAGCACCAACATGATCAAGCATTTCGCCACAGCGGCCCTCATGGTTCTGGCGTCGGCATCGCCGCTCCTTGCCCAGACTGTCTACCCGATCGATCGCGCCGCGATCCTTGCCGGCGCGAAATTCGACTTCAAGGTCGAATTCCCGGATCGGGTCGATCCGGCGAAATTGAAGGTGACCGTGAACGGCGAGGATTATGCCGCTGTGTTCGGCCGGGCCGGAAATTTCATCGAGCGCGAAGACGGCAAGGACCAGTCGGCGCTGATGCTGCGCGACGTCGCGTTGACGAAGCCCGGCCGCGTCACGGTCGAAGTCGGCGATGGCACGCGCGGCCGCAAGCTGGCATGGACGGTCTACGACACCGGACCGCGCAGGGCGAAGAACGTCATCCTGTTCATCGGCGACGGGATGTCGCCCGCCCATCGCACCGCCGCGCGGCTGCTGTCCAGGGGCATTGCGGAAGGCAAGAGCCTTGGCAAGCTGGCCATCGACGATATGCCCCACATGGCGCTGGTAGCGACGGCGGGTTCGGATTCCATCATTCCCGATTCGACCAACACGGCCAGCGCCTATGCCACCGGCCACAAGACCGCCTCGGGCGCGATGGGCGTCTATGCCGACCGCACCCCTAATCCGTTCGATGACCCCAGGGTCGAAACCATCACCAGTCTGGCAAAGCGCCGGCTCGGCCTCGGCATCGGCATCGTCACCAATACCGAGGTCCAGGATGCGACGCCGGCCGCGATGATCGCGCATACCCGCCGCCGCGCCACCTATGACGAGATCGTCGAACAGTTCTTCGCCGCAAGGCCCGATGTCCTGATGGGCGGCGGCGCCGCGAACTTCCTGCCGAAAGGCGCGCCCGGCTCGAAGCGCAAGGACGATATCGATTACGTCGCCCGGTTTCGCGATGCCGGTTACAAGGTGGCGATGACAGCGGGCGAGCTCCATGCGCTGGCGGCCCAATCCGATTCGCGCCAATTGCTCGGCCTGTTCGCGTCAGGGAATATGGACGGCGCGCTGGACCGCAAATTCCTGAAGGGCGGTGGCGTTAGCAAATTTCCCGAGCAGCCCGATTTAACCGAACAGCTCCAGGCCGCATTGAGCGTGCTGTCGAGGAATGACGCCGGCTTCTTCCTGATGGTCGAATCCGGAATGATCGACAAATACGCGCATCTGCTGGATATGGAGCGCGCGGTCTACGACACCATCATGCTCGACAATGCGGTGCGGCTAGCGCGCGACTGGGCACGGGCGCGCGGTGACGACACCCTGATCCTGGTCGTGGCGGATCACAATCACCCCAACAGCCTCGTCGGCACCATCAGCGACGACATGAGCACGATTCCCAACGTGCCAATGCGCGAGCGCGTGGGCGTCTATGAGAAGGCGGGATTTCCCAATTATCCGGCGCCCGATGCCGAAGGCTACCCGGCGCGCGTCGACGTCAGCCGCAGGCTCGCGATCTTCTCGGCCGCGCTGCCGGATCACTACGAAACCTTCCGTCCGAAGCTCGATGGTCCGAACCAGCCGACGGTGAAGGGCGAGGCGCCCGGGACCGTCAGGGCCAACGAGAAATACAAGGATGTTCCCGGCGTCGCGCTGCGTTTTGGCAATCTGCCGGCCATCATGGGCGCCAGCGTGCATTCAGGAGAAGACGTGATCCTGACTGCGGCCGGCCCCGGCAGCGAACGGGTCCACGGATCGATGGACAATACCGACGTCTTCCGCGTCATCGCCGACGCCTTGGGGCTGGCGCCCGCGGGGCAATAGCGCAACTTTTTCTCCCCTCCCTCCACGCGCCCTTGCGCGTGGCGGGGAGGGGAGAAGAAAGCACTCAAGAAAGTTGTGGTGGCGCGAACATCAGCTTGACGCAGCTGCGGAAGATCATGATCTGCCGCTCCAGCCGGCGCGGATCGTTCAGTGTTTTCGACAGAATGATGGCGCCGTCGACGATGCATGACAGCATGTCGGCGAGATCGTCGAGGTCGACCGCCTCTTTCGGCGGATAGGCCGCGGCAATGCCCTCGAAGATGGCGCGGAAGCGCGCGTTCCAGTCCCGCACCGACTGCGCGGTGAGGTCGCGCACCTCGCGATCGAACAGCCGCTCCTGATAGCAGATGCTGGCGATCAGGCAGCCGGGATGGCCGTTCGGCAGGTCGGCCATCACTTCGGCCAGCAGTTTCAGCGAGATCAGGAATGCCTGCAGCGGATCGTCCGACAATTGCCGGCCGCGCTCGAAGATGTCGTCGAACAGCCGATCATTGGTGTCGACATAACGCCGGACCATTTCTCGGGCGAGCGCGTTCTTGTCCCGGAAGTGATAGAAGAAGCCGCTCTTGGTGAGACCGGCCTCCGCGATGACTTCCTCGATCGAGGTGGCGCCGAAACCCTTGGCGAGGACGGCCGCTTCCGCGATCTCGAGGATTCGTTCCCGCGTCGCTTCGCCTTTTCCCATTCCACGCTCCGAAACTGTACTCGCGGTACGGATTCTTCCGCATCCAGTTGCGCCACGGTTTTGCCTTTGCCGTGCACCCTGCTGAATTCGTATCATTTTTCGGCCGAAGGTTCAGCCGCACCACGCGCGCGCTAGCAAGCCGCGACATTATGCGGCACCAGTCGCGGCAGACCGAAACCGGTGTCGCGAGACCTAACGGACGGTAGGGCTTGATGATTACGGAGATGATTGCAGTGACAAAGTATCGACACGACCTGCCGCAACGCCGCGGTGGCATTTTTCTGACCGACGGCGGCATGGAAACGACCTTGATTTTTCACGAAGGCGTCGAGCTGCCGCACTTCGCGGCCTTCGTGCTGCTCGACAGCCCGGACGGCCGGCAAAAGCTGAAGCAGTATTACGAAGCCTATCTCGCGGTGGCGCGCGCGCACGGCGCGGGCTTCGTGCTCGACAGCCCGACATGGCGCGCCAATCCCGATTGGGCCGACAAGCTCGGCTATGATGCCGCGGCGCTCAAGGCGATCAACGTCCGTTCGATTGCATTCCTGCAAGACTTGCGCGCGAGTTGGGAAAGGCCGGAGGCGCCCTGCGTCATCAGCGGCGCCATCGGTCCGCGCGGCGACGGTTACAAGTCCGGCAACATGGATGCCGCGGAGGCCGAGGCCTATCACGCCGCACAGATTGCCGCGTTCGTCGAAGGCGGCGCCGACATGGTGACCGCCTATACGCTGAACACCACCAATGAAGCGATCGGCGTTGCGCGTGCGGCCAGCGCACAGCGAATTCCGGCGGTGATCTCGTTCACGGTGGAAACCGACGGCCGCCTGGTCAACGGCGAGACGTTGCGCGAGGCCGTTGAGGCCGTGGATCGCGAGACGTCCGGCGCGCCGGAATATTTCATGATCAACTGCGCGCACCCGGTGCATTTCGAGAAGGCGCTGCAGGCAGATGAGGCTTGGGTGAAACGCATCCATGGCGTGAGGGCCAACGCATCGACCAGAAGCCACGCCGAGCTCGATGAATCCACGACACTCGATGCGGGCGATCCGCACGATCTCGGCCGGCGCTACCGCGATCTCCGGCGCACGTTCCCGGCGATGCGGATGCTCGGCGGCTGCTGCGGCACCGACCACCGCCATGTCGCAGCGATCTGCGAAGCCGTCCTGTCGCCGCGCGCGCTCAGCGCCTGAATGCCCAACAAAATGGCCGGGATTTCTCCCGGCCATTCTTCCTTCTTGCGTTTGCCTTGCCTCAGCGGCGCGGCGGCGCGGTGCCGGGCGGCGGGGGCGGCAGCGATGCCGATCCGCCGGTCAGCAGCGGCCCGATGTTGCGGATGGTGACGCGGCGATTGACGATACTCGGCCCGTCGACGTTCTCTTTCGGATATTGCTCGCCATAGCCCTGCGAGGTCAGGTTTTCCGCCGGCACGCCGAATTGCTGCGTCAGCAGCGTGGCCGCCGACTCGGCGCGGCGATCCGACAGCGACAGGTTGTCGACATCGGATCCCACCTTGTCGGTATGGCCTTCGATCAGGAATACCGCGCGCGGGTTGGCCGTGATGGCGCGATTGAGCCCGTCGGCGATCGCCTGCAGCTTCGAGGCCTGATCGGGGGGAATCTCCCACGAACCGGTTTCGAAGTTGATGCTGTTCAGGTCGATGCTCGGCATGCGCTGGCGCACCGAGGCGCTGTACCGTATCTCGTCCAGCGAATAGCGCCGTTCGAGCCGCTCGACCGGCGGAGCGATCAGGGTGTCGTAGAGCAGGGCCGGCGATGCTTCGTCGGCCTCGACGATATAACGTTCCCGCGGAATGCGCAGGACCGGCGGCGCGAGGTCGACATAGAAGCCGCCGAAGCCGCGCGGGCCTCGATAGCTGTTGTCGATGATAATGATCTCGCGGCCCCGCTCGTCCCTGCGAATCCGCCGCAGCAACTGGCCGCTTCGATCGTTCACGGTGATGATCTGCGTGCCATCGGGACGGATCACGATGGTGCGTGTCTCGTTGCCGCGCTGCTCGGTCCTGATGTCCCGCGCACCATAGCGGAAGCGATCGACTTCGTTGTGACGAATGAACGACCGACCGCTGGGATCTTGAATGATCACCCGGCCGGGCTCGGTGATGACCGTGCGGCCGCCTTCCTGGGTCTCGCGGCGTTCGCTTCGGAATCCCTCCAGCCTGGTGGGCCCTCCCTGCTGGGCGGGCGTGCCCTGCGGAATAGCCTTCAGGCCTTCGGCCGGTGGAGGGGCGGGCGGGATCGGCGCCGCGACCGTCGGCGGCGGCCCTCGGACGATCGGTGCGCCCGGCGGCAACGCCGTCTGGCCTCCCGGGGTGGGCGCAACGGTCGGCGCTCCCGGAGCAGGGCTCGCAGTGGGCGAAGGAGCGCCCGGAGTCGGCGTGGGCGTGGGTGTCGGTCCGCCCGAAGGCGGTTCGGTTCGGGCCGGGGATGACGGCGGACCGGTTCGAGCGCCGGGCCGTCCCGGAGGCGTTGTCTGAGACGGCGGCGCTGTTGCCGCGGGCGGGGCGCCCGGCGCCGGCGTTGCTCCCGCAGGGGGAGTACCCACGCCGGACCCCGCCGGCGGGGTTACCGTTGGCGCGGCGGGAGCGGGTGTGGCGGATGACGACGGCAACTGCTTGCCGCCCGCGGGCGGCGACACCGGCGGCACGCCCTTCTGGGGCGCAACAGGCGCAACACTCGGCGCGGCCGGCGGCGTTGGCGGCACCGGTGACGGTGCGGCCGCGGGAGGCGGTGGCGGTGCAGTCCGCGCAGCAGGCGGCGGCGGCGGCGGCGTCG
>NZ_JAUYAN010000368.1 GCF_030693485.1 Bradyrhizobium sp.
GGGAAATCTCCTGGGTCGCCGCGCCCTGCTCTTCCACCGCGGACGCGATGGTCGATGAGATTTCGGACAGTTTTTCGATGGTGCCGCTGATTTCCCTGATGGCATTGACCGAGTCCTGGGTCGCCGCCTGGATGCCGGTGATCTGCTGGCCGATCTCGCCGGTCGCCTTCGCGGTCTGCTCGGCGAGCGCTTTCACCTCGGAGGCCACCACCGCGAAACCGCGGCCGGCCTCGCCGGCGCGGGCCGCCTCGATGGTGGCGTTCAGCGCCAGCAAATTGGTCTGTCCCGCGATCGTATTGATCAGCTCGACCACGTCGCCGATGCGGCTTGCCGCCTTCGACAGTTCACTGACGCGGTCGTTTGTGGTGCGGGCCTGGCCGACCGCCTCGGTGGCCATCCGGGCCGATTCCTGCACCTGACGGCTGATCTCGTTGACGGAGGACGCCATCTCTTCGGTCGCCGACGCTACCGACTGCACGTTGGTGGAGGCCTCTTCGGAAGCCGCCGCCACCATGATGGTGAGCTCCTGCGCGCGTTCCGCGGTCTCGGTCAGCGTGCTGGCGGAAGCCTCGAGCTGCGTCGCCGAAGAAGATACGGTCTCGACGATTTCGCCGACCGCGCCTTCGAAGTCGTCGGCGAGCTTGATCATCTCGGCCTTGCGCTGCCGGACTGCGACCTGATCCTGCGTGATCTTGGTTTCCGCCTCGTCGCGGGCCTTCTGTTCGGCATTCTGGCGAATGACGGTGACGGTCTTGGCGAGGTCGCCGATTTCGTCGCCGCGACCGGCGCCGGGAATGGCGATATCGAGATTGCCGCCCGCCATCTGTCCCAGTGCGCCGTTCAGCCGGGTCATCGGACGCGCAACGCCGAGGAAAGTGAATATCACCGACGCGATCAGCGAGACCACCACCACGATCGCCACGATCATGCTGATGCGGTTGGCTTGCGCGATGGCCGCCGCAACTTCCTGCTTCGAGGCATTCATGCTTTTTTGCGCACTGGAAACCGCGACTTCCATCAGCTCGCCGGCCTCCCTGACGACATTCGTCGTGCGCTTAGCAACGATCTCGGACTTCAGTTCCTCGATCTTGACGGCCTCGTCATTGGCGGCCAGGAAGCGTTTCACGATCTTGTCCAGCGAGCTGATCACGACCAGCAAGTCCCTGTCGTCGGCCTCGCCGCGCAACTCGTTGAAATTGTTCCTGAGCGCGGTCTGGGTCTTCGCAATCGAGCCGATCAGGCTGGCATCGCCGGTCGCGCCCAGCCGCCAGACCATGGCCTGCAGCGCGTTCACCTTGATGTCGGCCTGAAGCAGCAGCTTTTCGATCTCGGCGCGGTTATCCAGCCTGGCCAGCGCGGGCGAAGTCTGTTGCGCGGCGATGGCCTTGGCCCATTCAGCCGATATTTCCGATCGCTTGTCGATCTGCGTGAGCAAGTCGCGTTGCGCCTTCGCAAGTTCCTCGATGCCGGCGCTGTAGCTGGCCATCAGGGACTTGATTTTCTGCAGCCGGTCGCTGGTTTCGGCCAACCGGGCGGACGCCAATGCGGCATCGATTTCTTTGGCTTCAATCGTACCGAACTGGCGCATCTCGGCGACGGCCGTGTCGACCTCGGACGGGGTCCGCGCCAGCCGGATGCCGCGGGCGGCGAGTTGCACCTGGCGCATGTTGAGGTGGGCCGCGAGCGTGTGTTCGGCCACAAGCTGCAGCCGATCGGTCCGGTCATTCGCGGCAGTCACGGTGGATTCGGTCGCCCACTGATTGGCAATCAGGCCGACCGCCAGCAACACGCCGACGACGCCGGCAAGACCCAGTTTGTTACCGATGCGATTGAGCTTGATCATGGCGGGGGGTCTCTGGGCTGAGCGCGTTGGCGCTTCTGATGTTAAGTCGCGCTTTGCAATCCGGCAACGCGAGGTTGATCGCATCAGACACTACATGTGTTGTGCCAGTGTTAATTTGTCCGCCCGGCCGCGACCATTTTTGATGGAACCAGGAGTTGAAATGCAGCGGACCACACCTAGCGCATCAGTTCGAGCGCATCGGCGAAGAACGCCGGGCCGCCGAAATTGCCGGATTTCAGCGCCAGCAACATGTCACCGCCCTTGGCGCCCACAGCGCGCAGAACCGGCACGCCTGCGGCGATTTCCGCGCCAACCAGAAAACCTGGAATGCCGAGCCGGTCGACCACCGCGCCTGAGGTTTCACCACCGGCCACCACCAGCCTCCGCACGCCCGACGCGACCAATCCTTCCGCGATATCGGCCATGGCCTGCTCGATGGCATGTCCAACTGCATCACGGCCATGTCGCGATTGCAGGGCTGCGACCTCTTCGGGCGTGGAACTGCTGGCGATCAGGACCGGGCCTTCGCCAAGCCGCTCTATGGCCCAGGCCAGCGCACGCCGGGCTTCCTCTCTGCCGGCGATGACCTGATCCGGATCAAGATGAAGCACCGGCATTACCCGCTCAGCACTCGCAATCTGCTGCAGCGTCGCCTGCGAACAACTGCCGGCCAGGCAGGCCGCCGGTCCGCCGATCGCCGCATCGGCTGCCGCATCGGGTGCGCTCGATGTGAGTTTTCCCGAGGCCACCAGCGCGCGGGCGAGCCCGAGCCCGATGCCGGAGGCGCCGACGGAGAGCCGATGATCCAGCGCCACCGCGCCGATGGTTTCGAGATCGCGGTCGAACACCGCATCGACGATGGCGGCGCCAAATCCCTTGCCGGCAAGATCGGCAAGACGCGCGCGAACCGCATCCGCGCCGCGCGCGATGTCGGCAAGACCGACCAGCCCGATTTTGGTCTTGCTCTGCCGCGCCAGCACCCGCACCAGATTGGAATCGTGCATCGGGTTGAGCGGATGATCCTTCAGGGGACTCTCGTTCAGCGGCACGGAGCCGACGAACAGATTGCCCTGATAGACGGTGCGGCCGGTCTCGGGAAATGCCGGCGTCACCAGCACGATCGCATCGCCGGAATCGGCGCGCAGCGCATCCATCACAGGACCGATATTGCCGGCGTCGGTGGAATCGAAGGTCGAGCAGATCTTGAACAGCACATGGCCGGCGCCGTGCCCGCGCAACCATTTTTCCGCCGCTCGCGAGCGCGACACTGCGAGGCCGGCCTCGATCGACCGGCTCTTCAGCGACACCACCACGGCATCGACCTCGGGCAGCGCGAGGTCGTCGGACGGCACGCCAATGGTCTGCACCGTGCGCAAGCCGCAACGGGTCAGGGTATTGGCGAGATCGGAGGCGCCGGTGTAGTCGTCGGCGATGCAGCCCAGAAATATCTTTCGGGCGAGGGTCACGATTTCACTCCGGCATAGGGCTTGAACCAGCCGAGGCCATCCGTGGTCTTGCCGCGCGGGTTATATTCACAGCCGACAAATCCCGGGTAGCCGAGCCGGTCAAGTTCGGCGAACAGGAACGGATAGTTCAACTCCTCGCCATCCGGCTCGTTGCGCGAGGGAACGCTGGCGATCTGGACATGGCCGATGATGGGCATCATCTCGCGCAGCCGCATGGTGACGTCGCCATGGATGATCTGGCAGTGATAGATGTCGAACTGCAGTTTCAGATTGGGGATTTTCAGCTCGTTGATCAGGTCGCGCGCGAAGCTAAAATCATTCAGGAAGTAACCGGGCACGTTGCGCGAATTGATCGGCTCGATCACGACATCGAGGCCATGCGGCGCGAAAAACTCCGCCGTCCAGGCCACCGATTTGTAGAACGCCTCCAGCGCCAGCCGATCGCCCCTGTCCGCAATGCCCGCCATCAGATGCAGCCGCTTGACGCCGGTCACCTGCGCATAAGGCAGCGCGGTGCGCAGGCTCTGCTGCAGATCGGCAAATCGCTCAGGCAGCGCGGCAAAACCCTTTTCGCCGGCATCCCAGTTGCCCGGCGGCAGGTTGAACAGGGCCTGGGTCAGGCCGTTGGCCTTCAGCCGCTTGCCGACCTCCTCTGCCGGATGGTCATAGGGAAACAGGAACTCGACCGATGTAAACCCTGCTTTCGCCGCCGCCTCAAAGCGGTCGAGGAACGGGACCTCGTTGAACATCATCGAGAGATTGGCGGCGAAACGGGGCATCTGACGTCCTCTTGTTCGTGAAATTTACTTAATTTCTATTTGGGCTCGCCAGGCAGATGCGTGCCGGTGACGCGGGCATACATCCGCGCCACCGAGGCATCGTCGTCGCGGCCCATGCCGGAGGCCGACGTCATCAGGAACATCTGCAGCGCCGCAGCCGACACCGGCACCGGAAATTTCGCCGTCCGCGCCATGTCCTGGATGATGCCGAGGTCCTTTACAAAGATGTCCACCGCGCTGCGCGGAGTATAGTCGCCGTCGAGCACATGCGGCACGCGGTTCTCGAACATCCAGGAATTGCCGGCGGATGCCGTGATCACCTCATAGACTTTTCGGATATCGAGGCCCTGTTTCGCAGCGAAAGCGATCGCCTCCGAAGCGGCGGCGATATGCACGCCGGCCAGGAGCTGGTTGATCATCTTGAACGCGGCGCCCTGCCCGGCGGCATCGCCGAGTTCGTAGAGCCTGGCGGCCATCGCATCGAGCGCCGGCCTTGCTTTCGTGAAAGCCGCGGGGCTACCCGAGGCCAGGATGGTGAGCTCGCCCTGCGCCGCGCGCTGCGCGCCGCCGGAAATCGGCGCATCCAGATAGTGCCGGCCGGTCGCTTCAAGCTGCTTCGCCAGCCGCCGCGCCACATCGGGATCCATGGTGGCGGAGGAGATGAACACTGCGCCGTCCGCCAGGGTTTCGGCGACGCCGTCCTTGCCGAACAGGATGGTCTCGGTCTGGGCGGCGTTGACGACCACGCTGACGACGATGTCGGCGCCGCCGGCGGCCTGTGCCGGCGTCCTGGCGCCGCCGCCACCCTCGGCCACGAACCGCGCCACCGCATCGTCGGAGACATCGCAGCCGGTAACGTCGAAACCCGCGCGCCGCAGCGAGGTTGCCATGCCAAATCCCATCGAGCCCAGCCCGACAACGGCAATACGCGGCTTTTGCGTTACGGATTCAGGCATGAAGACTCCCCGGGCTTTGTCAGTGCCGCATTTCACGGGCGGCTTTGCCTCTGGGTATCACGGCTTGGCCGTGCTGCCAAAGCATGAGACAAGCGGCAAAGTGGGCGATGCCAGGATATGCCGGGATACTGCCATGACCGAAACGGCCTTGCGCGATGAAATCTGCCGGCTCGGCCGCTCGCTGTTCGAGCGCGGGCTGACGCCGGGCTCCTCGGGCAATATCAGCGTCAGGCTGCACGACGGCGGCTGGCTGGTAACCCCGACCAACGCCTCGCTCGGCTCGCTGGATCCGGCGCGGCTGTCGCGGCTCGACCCGGATGGCCGACTGGTGTCCGGCGACGCCCCGACCAAGGAAGTGCCGCTGCACACCGCGCTGTACCAGACCCGCAGCGCCGCGCGCGCCGTGGTGCACCTGCATTCCACCCATTCGGTCGCGCTGTCGATGCTGCCGGAGATCAATCCGCGCGCCGCCCTGCCGCCGATGACGGCGTATTACCTGATGAAGTGCGGCGCCACCGCGCTGGTGCCGTATTATCGGCCGGGCGATCCCGCCGTGGCCGATGCCATCAAGGGGCTGGCCGGAAAATATTCATCGGTGCTGCTCGCCAATCACGGGCCGGTGGTTTCAGGCGATACGCTGGAAGCGGCGGTGTTCGCGATCGAGGAACTGGAAGAAACCGCAAAACTCTATCTGCTGCTGCGCGGGCTGAACCCGCGTTATTTGTCGCCGGAGCAGATTGCGGATCTGTCCAAGACGTTCGGGCTGGTGTTGCCGGAACATGGACACAATTAAAGCTCCGCCCGTCATTGCGAGCGAAGCGAAGCAATCCATTCCCAAGCGCAAAAGGGTGGATTGATTCGTCGCTGCGCTCCTCGCAATGACGAATTACAGCACCGCGAGCTGCTTGTTCTTCAGGTCCGTTACCAGCATCAAACCCGGTGCATGCGTCATCGCGAACGGCAATCTTGCGGCGGCGATCACCGCCTGCGGGGTGACGCCGCAAGCCCAGAACACCGGGATCTCGTCGTCTCCCACCGGCACCGGGTCGCCATAGTCGGGTTTCGCGATATCCTCGATGCCGATCGAATGTGGATGGCCGAGATGAACCGGCGCGCCATGAACGGCGGGGAATCGCGAGGTGATCTGCACCGCGCGGATGGCGTCCGCCGGCCTGAACGGCCGCATCGACACCACCATCGGACCGGCGAACGGGCCCGACGGCGCGCATGCGATATTGGTACGGTACATCGGCACCCGCACGTTGCAGTCGATGTGGCGAATCGGCAGATCGTCCGCCAGCAACGCTTCCTCGAATGAAAACGAGCAGCCGATCACGAAAGCAACCAGATCGTCGCGCCAGTGCGCCATGATATCGGTCGGCTCCTCGACCACTTCGCCGTCGCGCCAGACCCGGTAGCGCGGCACGTCGGTGCGGATGTCGAGATCGATCCCGAGCGCGGGAATGCGGGGATCGCCGACCTCGGACATGCCGATGATCGGACAGGGTTTTGGATTGAGCTGGCAGAACCGGTGAAATGAGGCCGCGAGCTTCTCCGGCAGGATCGCCAGATTGCCCTGGACGAAGCCGTTGGCGATGCCCGCCGTGGTGGTCGCCATCCCGGCGCGGCACGCCAGCCGTGCCTGCAGGCTCGAAAGCATCGGCTCGCCGTGGCCGCCCTGCTCCTTCTTCGTCAGACCGACGTTCATTCAAGCGCTCCATGCCTCGACAGGTGGTGCCGGATAATCCTACCATGCCGTCAGACGATACGCACACCCGCTTTTCCGGAACATTGAATGACCCAAATCTCGACCAACCTGCAAATCGACTCGGCCCGCCTCTGGGATACCATCCACGAAACCGCGAAATTCGGCGCCACGCCAAAGGGCGGGGTGCGGCGGCTGACGCTCGGCCCCGAGGACAAGCAGGTGCGCGACTGGTTCCGTGACGCCTGTGAGGACGCCGGCCTCGAGGTCCATGTCGATGCGCTGGGCTCGATGTTCGGCCTGCGCCGGGGGCGCGACATGTCGAAGCCGCCGGTCGGCCTCGGCTCGCATCTCGATACCCAGCCGACCGGGGGCAAGTTCGACGGCGTGCTCGGCACGCTGGCGGCGCTCGAGGTGGTACGTACCCTCAACGACGCCGGGATTGAAACCGAAACCCCGATCTGCATCGTCAACTGGACCAACGAGGAGGGTTCGCGCTTCGCGCCGGCGACGATGGCATCGGCGGCCTATGCCGGCGATTACACCACCGACGACATTCTCGGCCGCAAGGATATCGCCGGCGTCAGCGTCGGC
>NZ_JAUYAN010000262.1 GCF_030693485.1 Bradyrhizobium sp.
GTGCCCTGATCGATGGCCAGCACGAAGGACATGATGCGGATTCCTGGCGTTGCTTCCCGGGGTGGCTATTGGGTGGTGTTGGAGGCAAGGCAAGCGGATTGGGAATGGTTCGTCAATATGGTGAGGCCTGCGCCTTCACCCTCCCCTGGAGGGGGAGGGTCGGCTCGTGTCGTGCGAAGCACGATGCGAGACGGGGTGGGGTGACGGTCCCTCGGCGCGGCACTGTGCGAGGTGAGAGACTGTCACCCCACCCCGCCGCGCTCCGGACGATGCTTCGCATCGCCGGGTCGCGTCGACCCTCCCCCTCCAGGGGAGGGTAAGCGCTACACCGACGCTGTCGTCACGCCGCCGTCCACCACGATGGTCTGGCCGGTCATGAAGCTCGAGGCATCGGAGCCGAGATAGGCCACCGCACCGGCGATCTCGTCGGGTTCGCCGATGCGGCGCAGCGGCGTGGTGGCGCAGCGGCGCTTCAGGCGCTCCTCGTCTTCCCACAGGGCTTTTGCAAAGTCGGTCTTGACCAGGCCGGGCGCGACGCAGTTGACGCGCACGCCTTGCGGACCCCATTCGCCGGCGAGGCTGCGGCAGAGGGCAAAATCCGCCGCCTTGGAAATTCCATAGGCGCCGATCACGGTGGAGCCGCGCATGCCGCCGATCGAGGAGATGATCACCACCGAGCCGTTGCCGCGCGCCGCCATTTGAGGGATCGCCAGCGCACAGAGCCAGATGTTGCTCTTGACGTTGGAGTTCATGATCTTGTCGAAGGCCTCGTCCTTGATGTCGAGCAGCGGGCCGTAATAGGGATTCACCGCGGCGTTGCAGACCAGGATATCGATCTTGCCGTAATGCTTCGTGGTGCCAGCGATCAGCGCCTCGACTTCCTCGCGGCGCGAGATGTTGCAGGGAATGACATGGGCGTCGCCGCCGGCCTTCTTGATGCCATCGGCGACTTCCGCGCAGGCATCTGCCTTGCGGCTGGAGATCACGACCCTGGCGCCGAGCTTTGCCAGCAGCTCCGCCGAGGAGCGGCCGATGCCGCGGCTGGAGCCGGTGATGACGGCGACTCGGCCTGTGAGATCGAACGGGGTGTTTTTCACGGAGGATACCTTTCACGTCATTCCGGGGCACGCGTCTTCGCGTGAACCCGGAATCCAGAAGTAACTAGCTCGAGATTCCGGGTTCGCGTCTTCGACGCACCCCGGAATGACGTGCGGAGACCTACACCAGCCCGCCGCCATTGGTGACGCGGCGGAGGTGATAGTCGGTATCGCCAAACGTGTTCTCGATCATGGTCAGGCGCTTGAAGTAATGGCCGATCCTGGCCTCCTGCGTCATGCCGATGCCGCCATGGAGCTGGATCGCCTGCTGGCCGACGAATTTTGCGGACTTGCCGATCTGCACTTTCGCCGCCGCCACCGCGGTGGCGCGCTCTTTGGCGTCGTCGAAATCGGACGCCATGGTGGCGAACATCGACATGCTGCGGGCCTGCTCGACGGCGACGAACATGTCGGCGGCGCGGTGCTGCAGGGTCTGGAAGCTGCCGATCGGCACGCCGAACTGGGTGCGGGTCTTGAGATATTCGACGGTGGTCTTGAGCGATTCATCCATCGCGCCGACCGCTTCCGCGCACAGCGCGATGCGGGCGTCGTCGACCACGCGCTCGATCAGCGCAAGACCATTTTCGGGATCACCGATCGCGGAGTCGGCGCCGACCTCGACACCCGTAAAGGTGACGTCGGCGGCATGCAGGCCGTCCTGGGTCGGATAGCCTTTTTTGGCGATGCCCTTGGCGTCAGCCGGCACCAGGAACAGGCCGATGCCATTTGCGTCGCGCTGGCCGCCTTTGGTGCGGGCGGTGACGATGAAGGTGTCGGCATTCTCGCCGTTGAGCACGACGAATTTCTCGCCGTCGATCACCCAGCCATCGCCCTTTTTCTTGGCGGTGGTGGAGACGTCCTGCAGATCATAGCGCGAGTTCTTCTCGAGCTGCGCGAAGGCAAAGGTCTTGCTGCCGTCGATGATGCCGGGAATGTGCGCAGCCTTCTGTGCGGCCGAGCCGCCGCGCCGCAGGAAGCCGCCGGATATCACCACGGTCGCCAGATACGGCTCCAGCAGCAGCGCCTTGCCCAGCGCCTCCATCACGATCATGGTCTCGACCGCGCCGGCGCCGAAGCCGCCGTCGTCTTCCGCGAACGGCAGGCCGAGCAGGCCCTGCTCGGCGAGCTTGCCCCAGACCGCCTTGCTCCAGCCGCCCTTCTCCGCGCGGTATTTCTTGCGCGAATCGAAGTCGTAGGAATCGTTCAACAGCCCGTCGACGCTTTCCTTGAGAAGCCGCTGCTCCTCGGACAAATCAAAATCCATGTTACGTACTTTCCCTTGATACCTTGGAAGCGAGTCATTCCGGGGCACGCGTCTTCGCGTGAACCCGGAATCTCCGGGTGCCCCAATCTCGAGATTCCGGGTTCGCGCTGACGCGCGCCCCGGAATGAAAACTACAACCCCAGCACGGCCTTGGTGATGATGTTGCGCTGGATCTCGTTGGAGCCGCCGTAGATCGAAACCTTGCGGTTGTTGAAATAGCTCGGCGCGATCTGCGCGGTCCAGTCCATCGATTCGTTGCTGCCTTCGTCGCCATGCTCGTCATAGGGCGAAGCGAACGGGCCGATCACTTCCATCAGAAGCTCGGTGGTGGTCTGCTGGATTTCCGAGCCCTTGATCTTCAGGACGGAAGAAGCGGGATTGGGCTTGCCCTTGCCGTGCTTGTTCTCGTCGGCAACCACGCGCAACTGGGTCAGCTCCAGCGCCTTCAGCTCGATCTCGACCTCGGCCAGCTTCTCGCGGAACTTCTGGTCCTCGATGATGGGCTTGCCGCCGGACTCGACCTTGGAGGCGAGGTCGCGGATGCGGCGCAGCCGCTCCTTGGAAACGCCGACCCGGGCGATGCCGGTGCGCTCGTTGCCGAGCAGGAATTTGGCGTAGTCCCAGCCCTTGTTCTCCTCGCCGATCAGGTTCTCGACCGGCACCTCGACGTCATCGAAGAACACCTCGTTGACCTCGTGGCCGCCATCAATGGTCTCGATCGGGCGCACGGTGACGCCCTTCGACTTCATGTCGAACACGATGAAGGAAATGCCCATCTGCTTCTTCGCCGTGGTGTCGGTGCGGCACAGGCAGAAGATCATGTCGGCGTGCTGCGCCAGCGTGGTCCAGGTCTTCTGGCCGTTGATGATGTACTTGTCGCCCTTGCGCTCGGCCTTGGTCTTGAGCGAGGCGAGGTCCGACCCGGAGCCCGGCTCCGAGAAGCCCTGGCACCACCAGTCGTCGACGCTGGCGATCCGCGGCAGATACTGCTTCTTCTGCTTCTCGTTGCCGAAGGTGTAGATCACGGGGCCGACCATGCTGACGCCGAAGGCGAGCGGCGCCGGGGCCGGATGCATCTGCAGTTCCTCGTTGAAGATGTAATGCTGAACCGAGCTCCAGCCGGTGCCGCCATATTCCTTCGGCCAGTGCGAGACGCCCCAGCCCTTCTTGTTCAGGATGCGCCACCAGGCGACCATCGCGTCCTTGGAGAGATGACGGCCCTCGACCATTTTCTTGCGCGTCTCCGGCGGCACGTTGTTCTTGAAGAACTCCCGCACCTCGTCACGAAACGCCACTTCTTCCTTGCTGAAGCTGAGATCCATCGGATCCTCCTGTGTGCGAATGAAATTTACGCTTATCTCTCACATGCCGTCCCCGCGAACGCGGGGACCGATAGCCCGGTGTTAGCGGGCAATAAAAGGCGTCTCACACCCAGCCCAAACGCAAGACCTCGCGTTATGGGTCCCTGCGTTCGCAGGGACGACGGTGGTGTGGTGCTCATGAACCGCCCCCCGTTGCCAGTTGCGGTTGTTTCGGTTGCGCCGGCTGGCGGTTGCGCAGTTCGTGGCGCGAGAGTTTGCCGACCGAGGTGCGCGGCAGCTCTTCCACGAATTCGAGTGCGGCGGGAATTTCGTGTTTGCCGAGCTTGCCGGCGAGAAACGCTTTCAGATCGTCGAGACTGAACGGCGCAGCGCCGGCGCGCAATTTGACAAAAGCCTTGGCCGCCTCGCCGCGATAATCGTCGGGAATCCCGATCACGATCACCTCGTGCACGGCGGGGTGCTCATACATCGCCTGCTCGATCATCTGCGGATAGACGTTGAAGCCGCCGGAAATGATCATGTCCTTCTTGCGGTCGACCAGATAGAAATAGCCGTCGGCGTCCATGTAGCCGATATCGCCGGTGAGAAAGCGGTCGCCGACAAAGGCCTCGGCGGTTTCCGCCGGCCGGTTCCAGTAACCCTTGGTCACGTTCGGCCCGCGGATGCGGATCTCGCCGGTTTCGCCGACCGGCAAAACCTTCTTCGGGTCATCCAGCGCGACCACGTCCATCTCGATGCCGGGCAGCATCAACCCGATCGAGCCCGGCTTGTCCGGTCCCTCCTTCGGATGCGCGGTGCCGGGCGAGCAGGTCTCGGTCATGCCCCAGCCGCTCTTCAGCTTCATGCCGACCCTGCGCTCGAGGATTCTGGCGACCTCTACCGGAAGCGGCGCACCGCCCGATCCGACGCTCACCAGCGACGACAAATCGCGCTTGTCGAGATCGGGAAGAGACGCGATCGCAATCCACATCGTGGGCACACCGGGAAAATAGGTGGCGCGCTTGACCTCGATGTCGCGCATCACAGCCTCGATATCGAAGCGCTGGTGCAGCGAAATCAGATGGCCGCGCCGCAGGCTGCTCAAGAGCACCACGGTCAGCGCGAAGATGTGAAACAGCGGCAACACGCAGATCACGCGCTCGATCGGGTTGTTGCGCTCGGCGCGCGACGGCTTGCCCCAGACGTCGTAGACCGACACCGCCGCGGTCAGATTGCCGTGGCTGAGCATCGCGCCCTTGGGCAGCCCCGTGGTGCCGCCGGTGTATTGCAGCAGCGCGACATCGTCGGCGGAGAGTTTTGGCCATGCCGAAGGCCTGGCGGCGCCGTCAGTGAATGTCTTGAAAGTGACGATCGCGGGGTTGTCCGGGATCGGCGTATGCGGATTACCGACCGCGCCCCAGTCGTCGTCCTGGCAGACGATCAGCCGGTCGACGAGGCCCTTTTCGAGAAATTTCAGCGCCGTCGGCAGCAGCGTGGCGAGATCGCTGGTGACCAGCACGCGCGCACCGCTATCGCTCAGCTTGTGCGACAGCGCGATGGCGCCGTCGAGCGGGGACAGATGCACGATGCGGGCGCCGGCCTTCAGCGCGCCGAAGAAGTTGACCGGATGATCCGGCGAGTTGCCGAGGAACAGCGCCACCGAATGGTTGGCGCCGTAGCCGGCGCGCAGGAAGGCCGAGGCGGCGACCTCGACCATCGCTTCCAGTTCGGCGTAGCCGATCGGCCGATCGCGGTACTCGATCGCCGGCCGCGCGCCGTAGTCGGCCGCCGCCGCCGACAACAGATCAGGCAGCGTTCCGCGCGCGATCGTATCGTCCCACCGAACGCCTTCCGGATAGAATTGCTCGCCGGGGTGGGTCATGCAATGTCGTCCCTGCGAACCCAGGGACCCGTAATCCCGGGCCTCGGGATTGAAAGACGGCCTCTACCCCCGTACCAAAACGTGAAATCACGCGGCCGCGATGAGCGCCCTTGGCGCTCACGCTGGGGTCCCTGCGTTCGCACGGACGACGCGTTGTGCGGGGTAGAACACCGCTTCATCGGCTCAGGCCGCTTTCGCCGACTGCGCCAGCGAAGCAAAGGTCTTGCCTTCGGCGGCGAGACGCTTCAGCAGCGGGGACGGCTCCAGCGAGGGATCGTTGGTTTCCTTGGCGTAATGGGACAGCCGGTCGGCGATGTGCTTGAGGCCGACCTGATCGGCATAGAACATCGGGCCGCCGCGATAGATCGGCCAGCCATAGCCATAGAGCCAGATCACGTCGATATCGCTCGGACGCGCTGCGATCTTCTCTTCGAGGATGCGCGCACCCTCGTTGATCATCGGATACATCATGCGCTCGAGGATTTCGTCGTCGCTGACCACGCGCTTCTTGCGGCCCAGACGCAGCAAGGTCTCGTCGATCAGCTTTTCCACTTCGGGATCCGGCAGTGCCGCGCGCGAACCGGCTTCATACTTGTAATAGCCCTTGCCGGTCTTCTGGCCGAAGCGGCCGGCTTCGCACAAGGCGTCGGCGATTTCCGACTTGATGCCGCGGTCCTGGCGCGAGCGCCAGCCAATATCGAGGCCGGCCAGATCGCTCATCGCGAACGGGCCCATCGGCATGCCGAATTTGGTGACGACGGCATCGACCTGCTGCGGCAGTGCGCCTTCGAACAGCAGCTTTTCCGACTGCTTGCCACGCTGCGCCAGCATGCGGTTGCCGACAAAGCCGTCGCAGACGCCGACCACCGCCGGCACCTTGGCGATCTTGCGGGCGATCGCGACAGCTGTGGTCAATGCATCCGGCGCGGTCTTGTCGGCGCGCACGATCTCGCACAGCTTCATCACATTGGCCGGCGAGAAGAAGTGCATGCCGAGCACGTCCTGCGGACGCTTGGTCACGGCGGCGATTTCGTCGATGTTGAGGTAGGAGGTGTTGGAAGCCAGCACCGCGCCGGGCTTGGCGTATTTGTCGAGCGCGGTGAACACTTCCTTCTTGATCGCCATGGTCTCGAACACGGCTTCGATGATCAGGTCAGCGTCCTTGACGTTCTCGAGCCCCACCTTGCCTGTGATCAGGCCCATGCGCTTGGCGGGGGCGTCGGCGGGAATGCCGCCGCGCGCCGCCGTCGCCTCGTAATTCTTCTGCATCACGCCCATGCCGCGCTTGAGCTGCTCTTCGCCTGTCTCAATCAGCGTCACCGGAATACCGGCATTGGCAAAGGACATCGCGATGCCGCCGCCCATAGTGCCGGCGCCGATGATGGCAACGCGCTCGACATTGCGCGGCTTGGTGCCCTCGGGCACGCCGGCGACCTTGGCGGCTTCGCGCTCACTGAAGAAGGCATAGCGCTGCGCCTTCGACTGGTCGCTGGATACCAGCTTGAGAAAACCTTCGCGCTCCTTCTTCAGGCCTTCGTCGAACGGCAAGTCGATGGCGGCGCCGACCGCGTCGGCGGCGGCGAACGGCGCTTCCAGCCCGCGCGCCTTCTTGGTCATGGCTGCAACCGCATTGGTGAAGATCGAACGGTCGGCCCTTGCGGCGGCGAGCTTGGAATCGTCGTCGCGCAGCTTGCGTAGCGGACGCTTCTCCGCCAGCACCTTGCGGGCGAAGCTCTCGCCGCCAGCCGCCGGACCTTCGACGATTTCCTCGATCAGGCCGTTCTTCAGCGCGTCCGTGGCGCTGATCGGGTCGCCCCCGACGATCATCTTGACCGCAAGTTCCGGACCGACCGCGCGCGGCAGCCGCTGGGTCCCGCCGGCGCCGGGCAGCAGGCCGAGCTTCACTTCGGGCAGGCCGAGCCGCGCTTCCTTGGTGGCGACGCGGAAGTGGCAGGCGAGCGCAACCTCGAGGCCGCCGCCCAGCGCCGTGCCGTGAATGGCGGCGATGATCGGCTTCGGCGAATTTTCCATCGTTTCCAGCACTTCAGTCAGGCCGGGCGGCTTCGGCGGCTTGCCGAACTCGGTGATGTCGGCCCCCGCGATGAAGGTGCGGCCGCCGCAGGTCAGCACGATCGCCTGCACTTCGGGATCGGCGATGGCGCTCTTGATGCACTCGAAAATACCGCCTCGCACGGCGGCGCTCAGCGCGTTGACCGGAGGACTGTTGACGGTGACGATGGCGATGACGTCACGACGCTCGAGCTTGACCACTTCGTTCACGAGACTCTCCCTGGGCGTTTTGTTCTTGGATTACTTCTAACTTGCGTTGAGTGGATACGACACTCCGGGACTTGCGTTGAGTAGCTACTCCCGTAGATTTCGCACTGCGAAATTAAATTCCACATCTTGACACGGAGGGTTATTTTGAAGCACGTCCCTTGTCAACGAGGTCCGTCCAGCGGCAGGAAATGAAACGTCCAGGCAAGAAAGTGGCGACCGATCGCAGCTTCGTCGTCGCGCTTTCCCGCGGCCTTGATGTGTTGCGCGCATTCCATCCCAACGACGGGCTTCTTGGCAATCAGGAGATCGCGGCCCGTACCAACTTGCCAAAGCCGACCATTTCACGGCTGACCTATACCTTGACCAAGCTGGGCTACCTTACACCCGTTCCGCGGTTCGAGAAGTATCAGCTGGCGCCGTCAGCCATGGCGCTGGGGTATGCCGCCCTTGCAAATCTCGGCGTTCGGCATTTGTCCGAACCCTTTCGCGAGGAATTGATGCGCGAAACCGGTGGCGCGGTTGCCATCGGCGGCCGCGACCGTACCAGCATGATCTACTTCGGCCAGAGTCGTGGTCAGACAATAGGCGTTCAGCTCGACGTCGGTTCGCGGGTTCCGATTGCAACCACCGCGATGGGGCGCGCCTATATCTGGTCTTTGCCGGCCGATGAGCGCGCCACGCTGTTGCGTGAACTGCGCGAACACTACGGCAGCCGGTGGCCGCGGATGCGCGACGGCATCGAACGCGCCGGCGAAAGCGTGGAAAAATTCGGTTTCGCGATCTCGGCCGGCGAGTGGCACGACGATATCCACGCCGTCGGCGTCGGGTTGAAGCTCAATGACGGAACCGGTCCTTACGCCTTCAACTGCGGCGCGCCGGCATTCCGCTTCACGGAAGATCGGTTGCGCAACGATATTGGACCTCGCCTCGTGGCGATGGTAAGGAACATCGAAGCGGCGCTCGGCGGAGCCGCACCGCAATCAAAAAATGAAAACAAGAAGTTGAAAGCAGGAGGGAGAGTTGCACGTGTGGTCGAGGGGATCAGGTAACCTTCATCGAAGTGACCGGCTGACGCATTCGCAGACTCTGCGAACGAATTCGCAAGGTCATTCCAGCCCGAAGAATAAGCCGGGCGGAACCCGATGATGCAGGCACAGGTCGCGCAGGGACAAAGCCCCCTGCTTGCGGTTCGCGACGTCAGCGTCGTGTTCGGCGGCATCGTTGCCTTGAATGGCGTCTCGTTCGACATGCACAAGGGCGCAATCCTCGGCCTGATCGGGCCGAACGGCGCCGGCAAGACCACGCTCTTCAACTGCCTCTCCAGGCTCTATCAGCCGAGCACCGGCGACATCCTGATGGAAGGCCAGAGCATCCTGACGCGGCCGCCGCACAAGATCGCCGAAATCGGCATCGGCCGCACCTTTCAGAACGTCGCGCTGTTCCCCAATCTGACGGTGCTCGACAATGTCAGGGTCGGCACCCATGCCCGCACCAACAGCGACATTGTCTCGGACTCGCTGAGGCTGGGCTGGGTCCGCCGCGGCGAAGCCGAGCTCAACAAGAAAGTGCACGAGATCATCGACTATCTCGACCTCGGCGACGTCGCCCACACCGTGGTGTCTGGCTTGCCGTTCGGCACCCAGAAGCGCGTCGAATTGGCGCGCGCGCTGGCCGCCGAGCCGAAGATCCTGCTGCTCGACGAGCCCGCCGGCGGCCTCAACCATGAGGAAGTCCACGTGCTCGGCGACCTGATCCGCCGGATCCGCGACGACCGTCACATGACCATTCTGCTGGTCGAGCATCACATGGGTCTCGTGATGTCGATCGCCGACCACGTGGTCGCGCTGAATTTCGGCCGCAAGCTCGCCGAAGGCACGCCCGCCCAGGTGCAGTCCGACCCGGATGTCATCAAAGCCTATCTGGGGAGCAAGGACCAATGACCGCGATGCTCAATATCAAGGACTTGCGGGCCTATTACGGTCAGGTCCAGGCGCTTCACGGCCTCGAATTCGGTCTCAACGAGGGCAGCCTGACCACCCTGCTCGGCGCCAACGGCGCCGGCAAAACCACCACGCTGCGGGCGATCTGCAACATGGTGCGTTCGACTGGCTCGATCGAGTTCGACGGCGCATCGCTGACCGGCCGCTCGACCGAGAACATCGTCCGGCTCGGCATCGCCCACGTGCCACAAGGCCGCGGCACCTTCACCACCTTGACGGTGGAGGAAAACCTGCAGCTCGGCGCGATCACCCGCAAGGACAGGGCCGCCGTCACCTCCGACATCGAGCGGATGTACGATCACTTCCCGGTCCTCAAGGAACGGCACACCCAGCAGGCCGGCACGCTGTCCGGAGGCGAACAGCAGATGCTTGCGGTCGCCCGCGCGCTGATGCTGCGTCCGCGGCTGATGCTGCTGGACGAGCCCTCGTTCGGGCTGGCGCCCCTGATCGTGCGCGACCTGTTCAAGATCCTCGGCAAGATCAACCGCGAGGACAAGGTCACCATCCTGGTGGTGGAGCAGAACGCGCAGCTGGCGCTGGAACTCGCCGACAAGGCCTACGTCATTGAAACCGGACGCATCGTGATGTCGGGAAGCGCCGCCGAAATCGCGAACAATGAAGACGTCCGTAAATCTTATCTCGGTTATTGAGGAACGCAGCCGTGGAACTTTTCATCAACCAAGTCCTGGCTGGCGTCGCCACCGGCGC
Source organism: Bradyrhizobium sp. (assembly GCF_030693485.1). GTDB lineage: Bacteria > Pseudomonadota > Alphaproteobacteria > Rhizobiales > Xanthobacteraceae > Bradyrhizobium. The sequence continues at coordinate 10,533 of NZ_JAUYAN010000262.1, forward strand.
GATCTATGCCTGTATGGCGCTCGCCGTGGTCATGATCTACCAGGCGATCGATCATCTGAATTTCGCCCAGGGCGAAATGGCGATGTTCTCGACCTTTATCGCCTGGCAATTGATGCAGTGGGGCGTACCCTACTGGTGGGCCTTCCTGCTCACCCTGGCGTTCTCGTTCGCCGGTGGCATCGCCATCGAGCGTGCGCTGTTCAAGCCGCTGGCCAAGGCGCCGGTGCTGACCAATGTCGCCGGGTTCATCGCCCTGTTCGCCATCGTCAACAGCGTCGCCGGACTGACCTGGGACTTCACCATCAAGCCATTTCCGACGCCGTTCGGCAACTCGCCGTTCCTCGGGAGTCAGCTGATATCGACCCACCAGGCCGGCATGATCGGCGTCACCGTGGGATTGCTGATCCTGCTCTATCTGTTCTTCCAGTTCACACGGATCGGCCTCGCGATGCGCGCGGCCGCGGCGTTACCGGAGTCGGCGCGGCTGGTCGGCATCAACACCTCATGGATGATCGCGCTGGGCTGGGGCATGGCCTCCGCCATCGGTGCGATCGCCGGCATCCTGATTGCGCCGGTGGTGTTCCTGGAGCCGAATATGATGGGCGGCGTGCTGATCTACGGGTTCGCCGCCGCCGTGCTCGGCGGTCTGAGCAGTCCGCTCGGCGCGGTGATCGGCGGTTTCCTGGTTGGCATATTCGAGAATCTCGCCGGGACCTACATCGGCCACGTCGGCAATGAACTGAAATTGCCGATCGCGCTGGCGCTTATCATCATCGTACTGGTTCTAAAACCGGCGGGCCTGTTCGGCCGTCCCATCGTGAAGCGAGTTTGATCATGAGCTCAGTTGAAGAAACCGCAAACGAGGCACCGGCGGTCGAGGCCGTTCCGAAGAAAGCCATGACGCTCGGCATGGGCGCGTCATTGGTGATGCTGGCATTGCTGATCATCGGGCCGATGTTCGTGAAAAACTTCATCGTGTTCCAGCTCACGATGCTGCTGATCTACGCGCTCGCGGTGCTGGCGCTGAACATCCTGACCGGCGGCAGCGGCCAGTTCTCGCTGGGACAGAGCGCCTTCTACGCGGTCGGCGCCTACACCTCCGCCATCCTGATGGAACATTTTGGCGTGAACTACGCGGTGACATTGCCGATTGCCGGCCTGATCTGCTTTGGCTTCGGGTATCTGTTCGGCCAGCCGGCGCTGCGCCTGAGCGGCATCTATCTGGCGTTGGCGACCTTTGCGCTGGCGGTGGCCATGCCGCAATTGCTGAAGCTCGGCGTGTTCGAACACTGGACCGGCGGCGTGCAGGGCCTGGTGGTGACCAAGCCGGATGCGCCGTTCGGCCTGCCGATCTCGCAGGACAGGTGGCTGTATTACTTCACGCTGACGGTCGCGATCGGGATCTACATCGCTTCGGTCAACCTGCTGAAGTCGCGCTCCGGCCGCGCTTTCATGGCGATCCGCGACAATGAGATCGCGGCGTCCGCCATGGGCGTCGACGTCGCGCTGTACAAGACGCTGGCGTTCGGCGTCAGCGCCGGCATCACCGGCGTTGCCGGCGGTCTCGGCGCGATCGCCGTGCAGTTCGTGGCGCCCGACGCCTACACCATCACGCTGGCGATCTCGCTGTTTCTCGGCATGGTGGTCGGCGGCGTCGGCTGGCTGCCGGGATCGATCGTCGGTTCGGCCTTTATCATCTTCGTGCCCAATATCGCCGAGGGAATCTCGAAGGGCCTCTCCGGCGCGGTGTTCGGCGTGCTGTTGTTCCTCGTGATCTTCCTGGTGCCGCACGGCGCACGGCAGGTCGCCATGGTCGCGCAGCATATGCTCGGCAAACTCGGGAAGGGCTAGGAGAAGGTATTCCACATGGCGGAATACGCGCTTACCTTTCCGCTGAATAAAAGGCCCCCTGCGACTCAGTCGCACGGGGCTTTTTCTTGATGGGAGGCCGCGAAAGGTATTCAATATGGGCAAGCGCCGCAAAGTGCGCACATTACAAAAAGCGACACAGCTCACACAGAGATCAGGGAGATCTAAATGCCTTTCAACCAATTGCGATTGGGAGCCCTTTCGGCTGCCGTCGCGATGCTTGCCGTATCCAGCAGCGGCGCGCTCGCGCAGAAGAAATACGACCCCGGCGCCTCCGATACCGAGATCAAGATCGGCAACATCATGCCCTACAGCGGACCCGCTTCCGCCTATGGTGTGATCGGCAAGACCGAAGAAGCCTACTTCAAGAAGATCAATGCCGAGGGCGGCATCAACGGCCGCAAGA
>NZ_JAUYAN010000013.1 GCF_030693485.1 Bradyrhizobium sp.
CCGGTGTCGGTGCCGGGCACGAAGTTGGCGATGATCTCGACCTGTCCGAGCGAATCGCTGGTGGATTCGAAGTTCAGGATGCCGTTGGCGCCGTTCAGCTCTTCCTCGATCAGCCGCGTCACGCTGTTGTAGAGGTTTTCCGGCGAGGCGCCGGGATAGCTGGTCGAGATCGAGATCGAGGGCGGCGCGATGATCGGATACTGCGCCACCGCGAGCAGCGGTATCGAGATGGCGCCCACCAGACAGATGAACAGCGCAACAACCCAGGCGAAGATCGGCCTGTCGATAAAGAAGCTGGGCATCAATCGTTACCGGCGCGCTTGCTTGGTCTGCCTTGCCATTGCCGTGTCGGCCGAGGCGTCGCCTTCGGTAAACAGCTGTGGCCTGACCTTGTCGCCGGCGGCGAACTTCTGGAAGCCCTCGACCACGACCTTGTCGCCGGCCTTCAGCCCCTCGGTCACGAACCACTGGCCGTCCTGCATCGATCCGGTGCGGACGGGCTGCACCACGACGCGGTTGTCGTCCTTGATCACGAACACTTCGCTGCCGCCGCCGCTGTTGCGCTGGATCGCCTGCTGCGGCAGGGCGATGGCATCGTTGTCGATGCCCTGCTCGATCAGCACGCGGACATACATGCCCGGCAACAATTCGCGTTTCGGATTGGGAAATTCGCCGCGCAACGTCACCTGCCCGGTATGGGCATCCACCCTGGCGTCCGAGAACAGCAGTTTGCCGGGCGTCGCGTAGACCGTGCCGTCATCCAGCACCAGGCGAACCCTGGCCATGCCGGGCGCGATGCGATCGAGTTCGCCGCTTTCCAGCGAGCGCCGGAGTTGATTCATTTCGGTGACCGATTGGGTGAAATCGGCATAGATCGGATCGAGTTGCTGGATGGTCGCCAGATTGGTCTCGTTCTGCACCACGAGCGCGCCTTCGCTGACCAGCGCCGCGCCGACCACGCCATGGATCGGGGCGCGGATCGTGGCGTAGCTCAGATTGAGCCTGGCGCGCGCGACCTCCGCCTTGCGTCCCTCGACCTCGGCCTCGGCCTGGCGCATCGCGCCGATGGTTTTTTCGTTCTCGGCCTCCGAGGTGGCTTTCTGGCTCGTCAGGGTAGCGATTCGCCGCGCCTGCTGTGACGCCTGGTCGAATGCAGCAACGGCCTTGGCGAGCGCTGCCTCGCTGGACTGCACTTCGACCTCGAACGGCTGCGGATCGATCTGGTAGAGCGGATCGCCGGCCTTGACCTCGCTGCCATGATTGAACAGGCGCTGGATGACGATGCCGGAGACGCGCGGACGCACGTCGGAAACCCGGGTCGGCGCGACGCGCCCCGGCAATTCGCGCACCAGCGCGCGTGATTGTGGTCTGATGGAGACGATGCTGACTTCCGGGTCGGGCGTCTGGGACGCTGCGACCGCCGAGGAAGGTTCGTTGCATCCCGCGAGAAGTGGCGCCATTGCAGCCAACATCAAGGCGATGCCCGCCGACCGCTTGCGAAATGAAGTCATGAAAGGTCGCCCCAAGTTTGAGATTCTGCGCGGATCGCGTTTCCACGGGCGCGGCGTCGCGATGACACTGCGTTCTATCGGAGGCAAGGTAGGGCACTATTGTTGCAATGCAACACGTTTCGCGGCGGCCCAATGTCACACACGCTATCGCATTGAAAAAACAGTATTTTATTCTTCTCACTGGATCGTGAATCGGTTGCGATTCCGGTTCACGATTTTGGGTTCCACGACGCCGGCTTCGAACACGCCGTTTATTATTTAACGAGGCAGCAAACGGCCAGATTGTTGAGCGTCGCGTTCAGACCGGCTCCACCGCCTTCATCCGGTAATGGCTGATGCCCCATTCACTGCCTTCGGCGTAACCGAACAGGCCCGATGTGGCCAGGAAGAACCAGCGCCAGCGCCGCATCCACAGCGGCGTCGCGTTGCCATATACGCCGCGCAGGACGGCTTCGATTTCGTCGCGGTGGGAATCGAAATTGGCGAGCCAGTCGAGCGCGGTGCGCTGATAGTGCGTGCCGCTCCAGCGCCATTCCTTCTCGACCTCGAACAGATCGGCATATTGCCGGACCAGATGATGGCTCGGCATCACGCCACCGGTGAAGAAATGCTGCGCGATCCAGTCCTCGCCGTCGGCGCGGTCGAACCGGTAGGCGCCCGAGCGATGGGTGAAGATATGCATGAAGAAGCGCCCGCCGGGCTTGAGCCATGACCGCACCCGAACCATCAATTCGCGCCAGTTCATCATGTGTTCGAACATTTCAACCGACACGATGCGGTCGAACTGCTGCCCCGGATCGAAGACGTTCATGTCGGCGGTGATCACCCGAAGATTCTGCAATCCGCGCGATGCCGCCTCGAGCTCGATATATTCCCGCTGCGACTGCGAATTCGATACTGCGGTGATCTCGGCGTTGGGAAACCGCCGCGCCATCGACAGCGCCAGCGAGCCCCAACCGCAGCCGAGTTCGAGGATCGCCTGCCCGTCCATGAGATCGGCGTGCTCGATGGTCTGGCGCAGCGCTTCTTCCTCGGCCTCCTGCAGCGTGGACGCGGGCTCCTTATAGAAGCATGAGGAATATTTGCGATTCGGGCCCAGCACCTGGGCGAAAAACGCCGCCGGCACTTCATAGTGCTGGGCATTGGCCTCATTGGCGTGCTCGGCGATAGCGCGCGTCGCCATGTCAGCGGCAAACGATGCGTCGCTCTCCGCGTTGCCGCTGGCGAGACGTGTCGCGGTGCGCGAGCACAGCCGCTGGATCGCGGCGCGAATGATGACGTCGGGCAGCGGCATCCGTTCGGCGGTACCGATCATTCTGGACACGAAGCTCATGTGACCGCTCTCTTCTCGTTGAGCATGATCTTTTCCGAAAACCGGTCTCCACGTTTGATCATGCTTGCGGCGGCAGCGGAAAGAACATGCTGGTGCGTGACTGGTACTCGCGATAGCGCTCGCCGCGCGAACGCAGCATCTGCTGCTCCAGCGGCGGGATGCCGGTGACGTGCACCAGGATCCAGTACATGAAGACCGGCGCCAGCAGACTGGCCCAGCCCCACGGATAGAACAGCGGATCCGCAACCGGGATCGCGATGACTGGATAGGCCAGCCAGCCGAACCATTGGAAGAAATAGTTCGGATGCCGCGACCACCGCCACAGCCCGACATCGCAGACCCGGCCCTTGCTGGCGGGATCGCTGCGGAATTTTTTCAGTTGAGCATCGGCCAGCGCTTCGCCGGCAATACCGACGAGAAGGATCAGCACGCCGAGATAATCCTGCGGGCGCAGCGCCTCGGCAGGAAACCGCGCCGCGACGAAGATCGCAAACACCAGCGGGATCGAACCGAGCGCCTGGTTCTGCAGGAAAACGAACATCCGGCGGGGCGAATCGACACCCCATTCCCGGGCGAAGGCGGCATAGCGGGGGTCATCGGTGATTCCCGCCGTTCGCACCGCAATATGAGCGCCGAGCCGCAGCGACCAGAGCGCCACCAGGGCCGCGACCAGCCATTGCCTGGCGTTCGGCGGGCTGCCCGCCACCGGCCACAGCGCGGCTCCGGCGCCGACCAGGCCGATGGCGAAGGTCCAGATCGTATCGACCCAGCCGGAATTGCCCGTGCGCTGTTGCACGAGCCAGGCGCCAGCCATCAGCACCGACAGCGACATTGCGATGGCGGCCAGCATCCCGAGATACAAAATGGTCATGCGAAATCCCTGATATCCGCGCTAGACATCGAGCTTTGATGAACTACGCTCCAACCAAGCTCCGGTTTCACCCGGGGTTCCACAGTCCACCCCGAATCACCGCGTATCTGAGCTTTTTTCCCGGTCCCGCTGTGCCATATTCAGGACCGAGACCGGTTGCTCGCAACGGATGACACCGAAAATGGCTTCAGGCCCCTCTTCCCGCTCCACGATGGAGACTGAACTGAACAAACTGTCCTCGCCCCGGATTTTCCTGGTGCGGATGGTGGTGTTCCTGGTGCTCTGCTCGCTGCTGCTGGTGGTGCTCTACAAGCAGATCATGGCCGCGTTTTTCGCCAATCCGGGGCTCAACGCGCTGATCGGCGCGGTGCTGCTGATCGGCATCATCCTGTCGTTCCGGCAGGTGGTCCGGCTCTATCCGGAGGTCGCCTGGGTCAACAATTTCCGGATCTCCGATCCCGGCCTCGCAGTCGACCGGCACCCCACTTTGCTGGCCCCGATGGCGGCGATCCTCGGCGGCGAGCGCACCGGGCGGATGACGATCTCGCAAACGACCATGCGGCACTTGCTGGATTCGATCGCGACAAGGCTCGACGAGGCTCGCGACATTTCCCGCTATATGACCGGCCTCCTGGTCTTCCTGGGGCTACTCGGCACCTTCTGGGGCCTGATCGAGACCGTCGGCTCGGTCGGCAAGGTGATCGACGGCCTCAAGGTCGGCGGCGACGCCGGTTCGCTGTTCGACACCCTCAAGGAGGGGCTGGCCGCGCCGCTGAGCGGCATGGGCATTTCGTTTTCGTCATCGCTGTTCGGTCTCGCCGGGTCGCTGATCCTCGGCTTCCTCGACCTGCAATCGAGCCAGGCCCAGAACCGCTTCTATACCGACCTCGAGGACTGGTTGGCCTCCACGGTGCGCGAATATACCCGCGAGGGCACCGGTGGCCCGGGCGGCGAGTTGCAGGCCGCGGTCGAACGGTTGCGGCTGACCCTCGAAGAGGGCGGCGCCAGCCGCGGCACCACCGCGGCGATGGCCAACCTCGCCGAGGCGATTCAGGGCCTGGTCACGCATATGCGGACCGAGCAGCAGATGATCCGCGAATGGGCCGACGGCCAGGGCGAGCAGAACCGCGAGATCAAGAAACTTCTCGAGCGGATCGCGCGCCAGCCCGAGAAGAGTTAGCGAAGCGTTTTCAAGAACAGAAAGAAGCTTATGGCCCTCGCCCGTGCCCGCCGCAACGAAACCGGATTCAACTACTGGCCGGGCTTCGTCGACGCGCTGTCGACGCTGGTGCTTTCGATCGTGTTCCTGCTGTCGGTATTCCTGGTGGTGCAGTTCTTCCTGTCGCAGGAGGTCACCGGCAAGGACAAGGCGCTGGAGCAGCTCAACGCCAAGCTGGCGCAGCTCAGCGAAATGCTGTCGCTGGAAAAACTCGGCAAGCTCAATCTCGACGACCAGCTGTCGCAGCTCCGAGCGGGGCTGGCCTCGGCGGAATCCGAACGCGACCGCGTCAAGGGCCTCTATGACGGTCTCGCCGGCGCCGGCAGCGACGCCGCCGGCCGCGCCAGCGAACTCAACAAGGCGCTGGATTCCGAAAAGCAGGTGACGTCGCGAGCGCTGGCGCAGATCGAGGTCTTGAACCAGCAGATCAGCGCGCTGCGCCGCCAGCTGGCGGCGCTGGAGGAAGCGCTCGAGGTGTCGGAGAAGCGCGACCGGGAATCGCAGGGGCGGATCGCCGATCTCGGGCAGCGGCTCAACGTGGCGCTGGCGCAGCGGGTGCAGGAACTGTCGCGCTACCGTTCGGAATTCTTCGGCCGCCTGCGCGCCATTCTCGGCAACCGTCCGGACATCCGGATCGTCGGCGACCGTTTCGTGTTTCAGTCTGAGGTATTCTTCGACACCGGACAGGCCCTGCTGCTGTCCGAAGGCCGCGCCGAGCTCGACAAGCTGGCGAGCGCGCTGACCGAGCTGGACAAGCAAATTCCCGCCGAGATCGCCTGGGTGCTGCGGGTCGACGGCCATACCGACGTGCGGCCGATCCTGAACAGCCCGGTGTTCAAGTCGAACTGGGAATTGTCGTCGGCGCGCGCGATCTCGGTGGTGCAGTACCTGGTTTCGCTCGGCGTGCCGGCCCAGCGGCTGGTCGCGGCCGGCTTTGCCGAATTCCAGCCGCTCGACACCGCCACGACAGAAGAAGCCTACAAGCGCAACCGCCGCATCGAACTGAAGCTGACGGAACGGTAGGGCATGATCCCGAAAAGTGGGCACCGGTTTTCGGATCAGATCATGCCCCAAATAAGAATCGCGAAGCGATGACAGAGACGTTTCAGCTGCGCCCCTATCGCGACGAGGACGAGGACGCCGCGATCGCGCTGTGGCTCGAGACCTGGCGGCTCGCCTATCCCTCGATCGATTTCGACGCCCGCGTGGACTGGTGGCGCGAGCGCTGGCGCAATGAGCTGGTGCCGAAGGCAGCGATTGTTGTTGCCGAACAGGCCGGCGCGCTGGCTGGTTTCGTCACTATCGACGCATCAGGTTATCTCGACCAGTTGGTGGTCGCTCCCGATCGCTGGGGGTCGAGGCTCGCCACGACTCTCGTCGATGAAGCGAAGCGCCTGTCATCCGATGGCGTCACCTTGAAGGTCAATGCGGACAATGCCCGCGCCATCCGCTTCTACGAGCGCAGCGGATTTGTTCATGCGGGAGAGGATGTGAACCCGGGGTCGAAGCGATTGGTGCTGAAGATGGCGTGGAAGCCGTAGCTGCCTGCGCTCCCTCTCCCGCTTGCGGGGGAGGGCTGGGGTGGGGGTGCTTCAGCAGGTTCAGTCTGGGCGATTGTTACCGGCGCAGACTGAGAGAATTCCCCCACCCGCCGCGCTTCGCGCGTCGACCTCCCCCGCAAGCGGGAGAGGTAAGAGAGAAACTCACACCCCCTCGAACTGCAACCTCGCCAGCCTGGCATATAGCCCGCCCGCCGCGACCAGCTCGGCGTGCGTGCCCTGTTCGACGATGCGGCCCTGGTCCATCACCATGATGCGGTCGCAGGACAATACGGTGGCGAGCCGGTGCGCGATGACGAGCGTGGTGCGGTGGCGCATCAATTCTTCCAGCGCGGTCTGCACCAGCGTCTCGCTCTCGGCATCGAGCGACGAGGTCGCTTCGTCGAGCAGCAGCAGCGGCGCATCGCGCAGGATCGCGCGCGCGATCGCGATGCGCTGGCGCTGGCCGCCCGACAGCGTCACGCCGCGCTCGCCGAGTTGTGACTCGAAGCCGCCCGGCAGCCGGCGGATGAATTCGCTGGCATGGGCGAGATCGGCCGCGTGCTCGACTTCGGCATCGGTCGCATCCGGCCGGCCGAAGCGGATGTTGTCGCGCGCGGAAGCCGCGAACACCACGGAATCCTGCGGCACCAGCGCGATGCGGGCGCGCAACTCGCGCGGATCGGCCGCCTTGACCGGCACGCCGTCGAACGAGATGGCGCCGGAAGCCGGATCGTAGAATCGCAGCAAGAGATGAAACAGCGTGCTCTTGCCGGCGCCCGACGGGCCGACGATGGCGACCTTCTCGCCCGCACGCACGGTCAGCGAAACGCCGTCGACCGCCAGCGCATCCGGCCGGGTCGGATAGGCGAAGCTGACATTGTCGAAACCGACATCGCCCCGCGCCGGCACCGGCATCGCGCGGGGCGATGCCGGTGCTGATATCGCCGACTTGACGCGGAGAATTTCAAACAGGCGTTCGGAAGCGCCCGACGCCGCCGACACCTCGCCCCAGACCTCGCTGAGCTGGCCGAGGCCAGCGGCGGCGAATGCCGCATACAGCACGAACTGGCCGAGCCGGCCGGGCGTGATCGAGCCGGACAGCACGTCGTTCGATCCGACCCACAGGATCGCCACCACGCTGGAGAACACGATGAAGATGATGACGGCGGTGAGAACCGCGCGCGCCCGGGTCGAACTGCGCGCCGCCGCATAGGACTGTTCGACCTCGCCGCCGAACCGCGCATTGGCCAGCCCCTCGCTGGTATAGGCCTGCACCGTTCTGATCGCGCCGACCAGTTCGGAAGCATAGGCGGTGGCGTCCGCCAGCGTATCCTGGGCGTTGCGCGACAGCCGCCGCACCCAGCGTCCGAACGCGACCAGGGGAATCACGATCACCGGAATCGCCAGCAGCACGAAGCCCGACAGACGGGGGCTGGTGATCACCATCATCGCGGTGGCGCCGATGAACAGCATCATGTTGCGCAGCGCGATCGAGACCGAGGCGCCGACCGCCGATTTGATCTGGGTGGTATCGGCGGTCAGCCGCGAGATCAGTTCGCCCGAGCGCGCGGAATCGAAGAACGCCGGCGACAGAGAGATCAAATGGGCGAACACGTCGCGCCTGAGATCGGCGACGATGCGCTCGCCGATGGTCATGACCAGGTAGAACCGCGCCGCACTGGCGCCGGCCAGCACCGCGACCAGCGCGATCATCACGCTGAAATAGGAATTGATCATCGCGATGCCTTCGGGCGTGAAGCCGAAGTCGATCATCCGCCGCACCGCGATCGGCACCAGCAGGGTGGTGATCGCCGCGATGGTCAGCGCAATGAAGGCGAGCGTGGCGCGGCCGCGGTAGCGCGCCACATAGGGCATCAGCGCCAGCAGCGGACGAAGCCGCGCGCTGCTCTTGGCCGGCAGTTCCGCGAGTTCGGCCTCGATGGCAGGGACATCGGCGCCCGCCGGATCGTGCCGCGGCGGCGTCTCGCCGCGCCGCTCTTCAAGCCGTTCCACTGCGCTCATGAGATCCGGACCAATCGCTTTGCCAGCCACCAGATAGGCCCAGCCGCCGACGCTGGCAAATCCGGCAGGTTCCTCATCCGGGATCCTACGGTTCAGCGCGTTCCCCGGCTTGTTTTGAGGGCCCTGCTGCGTTATAGAGCGGCCCAAATCCGTCCCCACAGCCATCGATAGACAGGCGCCGGCGCGCCGAAGGATCTGCCATGAAAGCCGAAATTCATCCGCAATATCATATGATTACGGTCGTCATGACCGATGGCACCGAGTACCAGACCCGCTCCACCTGGGGCAAGGAAGGCGAGAAGCTGAACCTTGATATCGATTCCAAGTCGCACCCGGCCTGGATCGGCGGCGCCCAGCAGATGCTCGACCGCGGCGGCCGCGTGTCCCGGTTCCAGAAGAAGTTTTCGGGCTTCCTCAAGAAGGATTGAGCCTTTCAGACTCCGTCTCAAGGCGGGAGATCAGACCGCCCCGGCTCGCGCCGGGGCGTTTTTCGTTGGCCAAGCCTGTTCAGAACCTCCAGCCTACGCAGCCGGCGGCGCCGGCGGCGATGATGCAGCACGCCGCGATCCGCCACTCCGTCAGGCGCTCGCCCAGGAATGCGGCGCCGAGCAGAGCAGCGAACACCACGCTGGTTTCACGCAACGCCGACACCGCGCCCATCGGGTTCGCCTGCATCGCCCAGATGATGGCGCCATAGGCGCCAAGCGAAATCAGCCCGCCGCTGGCCGCCTTGCCGACTTCAGACAACGGTACGGCGAACGCCGCGCGCCGGCCGCGCGCCAGAAGCCAGATCGGCACAGCCAGGAAGAACGCGAACATGCCGCCGGTATAGGAAATCCAGTTGCCGGAGACCCGCACGCCGAGACCATCGACAATGGTGTAGGCGGCAATGCTGACGCCGGTCGCCAGCGCCGCCGGCAGATTCATCGCATGCAGTCTTCCCCTGGCAGCCGCCAGCATGAAAATTCCCGCACACACCAGACCGATGCCGACGGTGCCGACCAGGTTCATCCACTCGCCCGCGAGCAGGCTGCCGCCGAGCGCGATCAGCGCCGGCGAGGAGCCGCGCGCCACCGGATAGGTCTCGCCGAGATCGCCGCTGCGATACATCCGGACCAGCAGCGCGTTGTAGACCAGATGGATCAGCCCCGAGGCCACCACGTAAGGTGTGCTCGCCCATGACGGCAGGCCGGCGAACGCCATCATCGCGACGCCGGCGATACCGACCGTGACGTTCATGATCAGCATCGACTGCGCGCGATCCGCGCCGCCGCGCAGCAAGGCATTCCAGCCCGCGTGCAGCAACGCGGCCGACAGCACCAGCGCGATGGAAAAAGAGGTCAGCAAGGCCGGCTCATTCCATGCCGGCGATCGGTGCGTGCGGCCTTCGCACGCGGCCGGCTCCGGCCTCAGCCGCTCTGACGCTCGAACGCCGCCTTCAGGCGATTGAGCTGCGGCACCAACGGATTGCCGATCGGGGCGCGTTCGGCCGCGGGCGCATGGATCGTGGTATCGAGGCGGCGGACCTTGGTCTGCAGCGCCATCGAGCGGCCAATCAACTCCTGCAATTGCAGCGGCAGCTTTGCGATGATGTCGTCCGGGCCGGGGTCGGCGGCCGAGAGCTTGACCTTGGTCTTTTCGCGGTTGGCCTGGGTCAGCGTCATCTCGCCTTCCTTGACCGCTCGGTGCAGCAACAGCCATGACGCCAGTTGCATAAGGCGTGTGGTCAGCCGCATGCTTTCGGTGGCGTAAGTCAGGCTGACGGAACGGTCGAGCGCCTTCGCCTCGGTGCGGCCGTCGCCGTCGAGATAGGCCGCGGTCTCCTCGACCAGATCCATGCCTTCGCGGAACAAGGTTCCGAACGCCGCCGAGTTGGTGAGCCTCTCGCTGAACTGCACGAGAGCGGTTTCGCCTTGCGAACGGTCGGACATGGTTAACGCCTCACGCAACTGTTCAAGCCGTCGCTGGCCGCCGGCTTATGATGAACAAATCATTACGCGCCGGCCGACGAGAGTCCAGCCGCAAGCGTTTTTATGGTTTCCAGCGAGGTACCGCGACGCCAAAAAAAAGAGCCGCCATTTCTGGCGGCTTTTGAAGTTGATAACAGGGAGGCGTCAAACAGAGTGGACAGGAGCCACTCGGTGTCCAAACAAGGACGATTTAAGTCATAATCGAGAAAGCTTAATGGACCGTAAACGAACGGTTTTGTTGACGGTTCCTTTGCCTTGTCGGCCATTGGCAGAGGCCGGTGATGTCTCGTGCCCCGGATGCAGTACAGCGCGCCTTTCTCTCAACTCGTCGTCCCGGACAAGTGAGCGTAGGAGCGCCGATCCGGGACTACGGATGAGAGATCGAACTCAACTCTCTACGTCTTGTTTCTACGTCTTGAAAAAACTGTTCGCCGCATCCTTCGACGCGCGCTTTTTGGTCGTCGCCGCCTGCAGCCGCTCGATCTCCTGTTGCATCAGCGCGATGCGTTCGGCCAGTTCCTCGACCGACAACAGCGACAGGTCCTGCCCGATCTCGTGGGTGACTTTCTTTCTCGGTCTGTCGTCGTCCTCGGCGGCCATGTGTTCTACCCCGTGCTCGACCCTCAGAGAGGCGGTTGCCAGCCCGAGCGCGGCTGGCTAATCAGGTGCATCTTAATTTCCCGCATTGCCCAAGGAAACACCATGGAAAAGCTCCCCGCGCAAATGACCGTCGTCGGTATCAGCAAGCCCGGCGGTCCCGAGGTGCTGATCCCCGAGACCCGCGCGCTCCCGGTGCCCGGCCCCGGCGAAATCCTGGTCAAGGTGCTGGCAGCGGGCGTCAACCGTCCCGATGTCGCGCAACGCTCCGGCGCCTATCCGCCGCCGCCCGGCGCCAGCGACCTGCCCGGCCTTGAGATTGCAGGCGAAGTTGTTGCGCTCGGCGCCGGCGCCGTCAGGCACAAGCTCGGCGACAAGGTGATGTCGCTGGTGGCCGGCGGCGGCTACGCGCAATATTGCATCGCGCAGGATGCGCAAGCGATGGCGGTGCCGCCTGCTCTGTCGATGCAGGAGGCCGGCGCCATCCCGGAAACCCTGATGACGGTCTGGCACAATGTGTTCGAGCGCGGCGCGCTCAAATCAGGCGAGACGCTGCTGATCCATGGCGGCTCCTCCGGCATCGGCACCATGGCGATCCAACTGGCAAAAGCGCTCGGCTCCAAAGTGATCGTCACCGTCGGATCGAAGGACAAGGCCGACGCCTGCACCAAACTCGGGGCCGACCTTGCGATCAACTACAAGACCGAGGACTTCGTCGAAGCCACGAAGAAAGCGACCAATGGCGCCGGCGCCAATGTCATTCTCGACATGGTCGGCGGCGATTACATCGACCGCAATTACGATGCCGCCGCGGTCGACGGCCGCATCGTCCAGATCGCATTCCTGAGCGGGACGCCCAAGGCCACCGTCAACTTCTCCAAGGTGATGGTAAAGCGGCTGCTGCACACCGGCTCGACGCTGCGGCCCCGTACCAATGCGGATAAGGCAGCGATGGTCGCCGCGATCGAGGCCAAAGTGATGCCATTGTTGCGCGACGGACGCGTCAAACCGGTCATGGACAGCACATTCCCGCTGGAAAAGGCCGCCGACGCCCATCGGCGCATGGAGACCAGCGAACATATTGGCAAAATTGTGTTGGCGGTTTAACGCTGTTGCGCAATGCGCAGCCGGAAACCCTTTGATTTCCCTCACTTTCATGTCATTTATCGCGCAACGCCGGTCGACCAGCTTCGCCCGGACATATGGCTGATTGCGGAGAACTGACATTGCGTCTGATCAGGTGCCTTGCGCCCCTCGCGCTGGGCCTCATGATTGTTGCCGCCGCGCCTCCGGCGCGCGCTGTCGACGCGGTCAGCGTTCGCAGCGACGCGCCTGCGATCGATCTTACCGCAATCCTGAATCATCAGCGCAGCGACGCCGACCGCATCCAGGTTTCCACCGCACCGGGCACCGACGGCATCGTCCGCCGCATCGAAGTCCGCGCCCGCGAAGGCGGCCAGAACTGGGTGGTGTTCGCGCTCGCCAACAACACCGACGACCAGCTCGACCGCCTGATCGTGGCGCCGCATTATCGCATCGTGTCGTCGGGCCTGTTGTGGCCCGACCTCGGACTGTCGCGCATCGCCACCATCACGCCCTCGACCGGCGACCGTCCCGAACGGCAGGAGAGCGCGACCGCGGACATCTTCCGCATCACGCTCGATCCCGGCGCCGTCATCACCTTCGTCGCGGAATTGCGCACCGATAAATTGCCCCAGCTCTATCTGTGGGAGCCGGACGCCTACAAGGACAAGGTCAATTCGTTCACGCTGTACCAGGGCATCGTGATCGGCATTTCCGGCCTGCTGGCGCTGGTGCTGACCATCCTGTTCGTGGTCAAGGGCAGCATCATGTTTCCTGCCGCCGCCGCACTGGCATGGGCGGTGCTGGTCTATATCGGCGTCGATTTCGGCTTCTGGGGCAAGGTGCTCGACATGTCGAACAACGCCGAGCGCGTCTGGCGCGCGGCGGGCGAAGCGATCCTGGCCGCGACGCTGCTGGTGTTCCTGTTCGCCTATCTCAACCTCAGCCGCTGGCATGTACGCTATTCCCACATCACCGTGGGCTGGCTGACCTTCCTCGGCTCGCTGGTGGCGCTGGCGCTGTTCGATCCCGCGGTCGCCTCCGGCATCGCGCGGATGTCGCTGGTGCTGATCGCGTTCGCCGGTTTTGCCCTCATCGTCTATCTCTCGACCCACGGGTTCGATCGCGCGGTGTTGTTGATCCCGACCTGGTTCCTCCTCGTGGTCTGGGTGATTGCGGCCGGCATGACGGTGGCGGGCTCCGTTACCAACGATATCGTCGGTCCTGCCCTGCTCGGCGGCCTCGTGCTGATCGTGATGCTGATCGGATTTACCGTCATGCAGCACGCCTTCGCGGGCGGCGGCGCCACCACCGGCGTGGTCTCCGACGTCGAGCGCCGGGCGCTGGCACTGACCGGCTCCGGCGACCTGATTTGGGACTGGGACGTTTCGGCCGACAAGGTCTTCACCAGTCCCGAGACCGAGCAACTGCTCGGCCTCAAGCGTGGCATGCTGGAAGGCCCCGCCGCGAAATGGCTCGAGGTGCTGCACCCGCTCGACCAGGACCGTTTTCGCGCGGCCCTCGACAGCGTGCTCGACCAGCGCCGCGGCCGGCTGGTACAGGATTTCAGACTGCGCACGCCGGACGGCCACTTCATGTGGTTCGCGCTGAAAGCGCGCCCAGTGGTCGGGTCCGACGGCGAGGTTTCCCGCGTGGTCGGAACGCTGACCGACGTCACCGAAGCCAAGAACGCCGAAGAGCGCATGCTGCACGATTCCGTGCATGACAATCTCACCGGCCTGCCGAACCGGAAATTGTTCATCGACCGCCTAGGGGCCGTCGCCAACTTCGCCAAAACCATCCCGAACCTGCGGCCGACGCTGATGGTGATCGATCTCGACCGCTTCAAGCAAGTCAACGATTCCGTCGGAATCGCGGTCGGCGATTCCATCCTGCTGACGCTGGCGCGGCGGCTGACCCGCATCCTCAAGCCGCAGGACACGCTGGCCCGGCTGGCCGGCGACCAGTTCGGCCTGATCTTGATGTCGGAGCAGGATCCGGCGCGCATCACCGCTTTCGCCGAGACCATCCGCAAGACCATCCGCGCCCCGATCGCCTTCAACGACCGCGAGATCTTCCTGACCGCCTCGATCGGCCTCGCACTGTCCGATCCGCAGACGCAATTGTCCGACGAGATCATCAAGGATGCCGAACTGGCGATGTACCATTCCAAGCGGATCGGTGGCGACCGCATCGACGTCTACAAGCCGGCGATGCGCGCGCGCAAGACCGACCGGCTAACGCTGGAATCCGAACTACGCCGCGCCATCGAGCGCGAGGAAATCACCATCCTGTATCAGCCGATCGTGCGGCTGGAAGATCGCTCGATCGCCGGCTTCGAGGCTCTGGCGCGCTGGGACCATCCGAAGCTCGGCCGGATGTCGCCGGTGGAATTCATCTCGATCGCCGAGGAAATCGGCCTGATCGTCGATCTCGGCATGTTCGTGCTGGACCAGACCGCCAAACAGCTGGCGATCTGGCAGCGCGCGATGCGTTCGCGCGAGCCGATCTTTGCCAGCGTCAACGTCTCGTCGCGCCAGTTGCTGCGGCACGATCTGATCCACGACATCCGCACCGTGCTGTCGCGCTCCTCGGTGGCCCGCGGCACGCTGAAGCTGGAATTGACGGAATCGCTCGTGATGGAGAATCCGGAGCACGCCGCCCAGATGCTGACGCGCATCCGCGAACTCGGCACCGGGCTGTCGCTGGACGATTTCGGCACCGGCCATTCCTCGCTGGCCTATCTGCAGCGCTTCCCGTTCGACACCATCAAGATCGACCAGTCCTTTGTGCGCACCACCAGCCGGGGCACCCGCCCGGTGATCCTGAAATCAATCATCGCGCTGGCGCACGACCTCGGCATGGACGTGGTGGCGGAAGGCGCTGAGACCGACTCCGACGCGGTTGAGCTCTATCAGTTGGGCTGCGAATACGCCCAGGGTTTTGCCTTCGGCGAGCCGATGGACGCCGACGCCGCGATGCGGCTGTTGACGGAAGAGCGGCTGGAGGCGGCGAGCTAGAGCCGGGTACGGTTGGTACACTTGTGCTGCTCCACTACTAATGCTCGTACCCCGCGAAAGCGGAGGGCTCCTGTGCGCCGCGGCCTTTCGATTTCCATCAGTTGCGCCTCTGGAATACTGGATCACCCGCTTTCGCGGGTGATGACACCTTGAGGTGTTGCGGACATCTCGCAACGAATGACCTCACTTCATCTTCTTGAACCGCACGCTCTTGCCATCCGCCAGCCTCGTCGCGATATAGCCGCCGGCGAGGCAGGCTTCCCGCTGCGGCATCTTTTCCTGCGGGCTGCGCAGCGTTTCCCACCACGAGGCGCGGTGCGCCGCGCGCGGCAGTGCGGCGTCGATGATCTCCTCGATCTTTTCGAAGCTCAGCACGAATTCAGGCAGCGTCTGCTTTTTCAGGTAATCGCGCAGCGGGTCGTAGTCGTTCACATTTGTCCTCGGTAAAGGTGGAACTTTGCCGGTTCCGGCAACGAATCGTTAACTCATTACCGCGTCGCTGTCGCCACTTAAGCCTGCGGCAACGAAACCCGTGCATGCAGGAGTATTGGGAGCGAACCATGCGATTTGGATGGCGCAAGGAGGTGGCCAGGCGGCCCTGGCGCCTGTCGGTGAAATTGCTCATCGTCTCGTCGGTGGCGACGATGGTCGGCTTCTCCGCGATTTGCGCCAACGTCATGCTCGACATGCGCCGCGGCGAGGAAGCGCTGGCGCGCCAGATGCTGGAGAACCTCGCATCCGGCGTCGATTCCGATATCAGCCGCAATATCGAACTCTACGACCTGTCCCTGCGCGCCGCCGCCAGCGGCATGATCCTGCCGGAGATCAAGCAGGTCAGCAAACCGATCCTGCACCTGATCCTGTTCGACCGTGCCGCAGGCGCCAAGCACTTCGGCGCGCTTCAGGTGTTCGATGCCGCGGGACGGCTGACGATCGATGCCTCGACGCTCGATCCGCCGCCGGAAAATCGCGGCGACGAGGAGTATTTTCGGGTCCATCGGGAAAATCCCGATACCGGCCTTTTCATCAGCAGGCCGATGCTGCACCGCGGTGCCTACGCCATCGTGCTCAGCCGGCGCATCACCGGCGAAGACGGAAGCTTTCTCGGCGTGGTCGCGGGCTCGATCCGCTTCAGCTATTTCCACGATCTGTTCGGCCGCCTGAGCCTCGACCCGGACGACACCATCACCGTGCTGCGCCGCGACCGCACCATCATCATGCGTCGACCGTTCGACCTCGATATCATCGGCAGGAATCTGCCGGACCGGACCAGCTGGAATCCGGCCAACATGAATAGCGGATGGTATGCGGGGGCGGGCCCGGTAGATCCGATACCGCGGCTGTGGGTGAGGCATAACGGTACCGGTCCGTTCATCGTCGTGGTCGGAAAGCCGCTGGAAAGCATCCTGAACCTGTGGCGGACGGAAGCAATCCGGATCGCCGCGATCATGGCGGCGCTGATCCTGTTCGTGCTCGGCGTGACACTGTTTCTCGCTCGCGAAATCGGCCGCCGCGCGCAGGCCGAGGACAAGCTTGAGGAGCTCGCGACAACCGACGCGCTCACCGGATTGACCAACCGGCGCAAGTTCGACACCTCGATCGACCTAGAATGGCGCCGCGCCACGCGGCAGAAAACCCCGATCGCGATGCTGATGATCGATGCCGACCATTTCAAGGTCTACAACGACACCTTCGGACATCAGGCCGGCGATGAGGTGCTGATCGGCATCGCCATCTGCATCTCGGATTCGCTGCGGCGCGCCGGCGATTGCGCCGCGCGTTACGGCGGCGAGGAGTTTGCCGTGCTGCTGCCGGCGTTCTCGGCCGAGCAAGCGCTGGCGGTGGCCGAAGCCATCCGGCTGAAGGTCGAGCAATGGTCCGAGCACACCAGCGTCAGCATCGGCGTCGCCAGCCTGACGCCCGACGTCACCCAGGAATGTTCCGAACTGATCGGAGCCGCCGACAAGGCGCTTTACGCCGCCAAGGCCGGCGGCCGCAACCGCTGCGCGGTGGCGTCGGTGCCGAAATTGTCGCTGGTAGCTTAGGTAGCCGTCACTTCTCCAGATAGTGCTTCATCTCCGCCCGCAAGCCCTCGCGCAAATCCGCTCTCGCCATGCCGAAGGCGATGTTGGCCCGGAGGAAGCCTGCCTTGGAGCCGCAATCGTGCCGCTCGCCCTCGAACTCCACGCCGTAGAAGCTTTGCCTCCTGGCGAGCCCGATCATCGCATCGGTGAGCTGGATTTCGCCGCCAGCGCCGCGCTCCTGGGTTTCAAGTATCCTGAAAATCTCCGGCTGCAGGATGTAGCGGCCGGTGATCGAGAGATTGGACGGCGCGGTGCCCTGGGGCGGCTTCTCCACCATGCCGTCGACCTCGAACATGTTGCTGCCGTGTCGCTTGCCGACGCCGCAGATGCCGTATTGGTGGGTGAGATGGGCCGGCACTTCCTCGACCGCGATCACGTTGGATTTCTCCCCGAGCTTGTTGGCGGCCTCGATCATCTGCTTCAGGCAGCCCGGCGTGTTCAGCACCAGTTCGTCCGGCAGCACCACCGCGAACGGCTCGTTGCCGACGATATCGCGCGCGC
Source organism: Bradyrhizobium sp. (assembly GCF_030693485.1). GTDB lineage: Bacteria > Pseudomonadota > Alphaproteobacteria > Rhizobiales > Xanthobacteraceae > Bradyrhizobium. The sequence continues at coordinate 17,753 of NZ_JAUYAN010000013.1, forward strand.
ACCACACCGCGTGGCCGAGGCCGAGCGGCGCCTGCTGCCGGGTGAAACTGGTGGCGCCTGCGGCGGGCTGGTCGCGCGCCAGGATCTCGATCTCGGCCTTCTTGTTGCCACGCGCCGACAGCGTGGTGTCGAGTTCGAACATGCGGTCGAAATGATCCTCGATCACGCCCTTGTTGCGGCCGGTGACGAAGATGAAATGTTCGATGCCGGCCTCCTTGGCCTCATCGAACACATACTGGATCAGCGGCTTGTCGACGATGGTCAGCATTTCCTTCGGCATCGCCTTGGTGGCGGGCAGAACGCGGGTGCCGAGGCCGGCGACCGGAAAGACGGCTTTGCGGATTTTCATGAGGGGGCGGAATGCCTTTGCGGGAGCGTGGGGAAAAGCGAGCCTGTGAAACGAGCGTTTTGGCCGCACGTTGGTAACCGGTTTGCAGCCGGGAACAAAGGCGGATGTATGATGATGGTTCCCCGATATTCCCTTGAAAGTCCCTTGGCCTGCCTGCAAACAGGCAAGAAGCAAAATCCGGCCTTTGCTATTGGAAACCGTGGCAGGGCCTTCTGGCCCGGGGATGAGCGGCACAACAATTTCGGGAACGACGGGACATGCGGCGGATGGGACCATCGAGATTGAACCGGGCCGGCGCGGTCGCATTTGCTGCGACGCTCTTGCTTGCCGGCGAGGCCATGTTCGGCAAGGCCTTGGCCCAATCCTCCGGCGGCGGGCTTCCCAACCCGTTCGGCAACATGTTCTCCGGCCAGAAGTCCGCAGCGCCGGCGCCGGCGCAAACTGGCTCCAGCGCCAGCAGCACCCCGTTGCCGTGGACCGGCGAGGACGGCGCCTCGGGCCATCCCGCCATGACGGCATCCGCCATCCGGGAGGCGGCGGCGAATTTCAACAATTGCGTCGCCGGCATGTGGCCTGACGCCGCCAAGCGCAACATTTCGCAGGCCAGTTTCCAGCGCTTCACCGCCGGGCTCGCGCCCGACCTGCGCATCATGGACCTGATGGATTCGCAGCCGGAATTCACCAAGTCGGTCTGGGATTACCTCGACATTCTCGTGAACGACAACCGCATGGCCACGGGCCGCGAGGTGCTCGCCAGATACAAGCCGCAGTTCGACGCGGCGGAGAAAGCCTACGGCGTCGACCGCTACATCATCGCCTCGATCTGGGGCATCGAGTCGAATTATTCGACGATGATGGGCGATCGCAGCGTGCTGAATTCCACCGCGACGCTGGCCTGCATCGGCCGCCGCCAGAAATATTTCAGGGACGAATTCCTCTCGGCGCTGGAAATCCTGCACCGCGGCGATTTGCGCCCCGAACAGTTGCGCGGTTCCTGGGCCGGCGCGTTCGGCCCGACGCAGTTCATGCCGACCTCGTTCAAGCGCTTTGCCGTGGACGCCGACGGCGATGGCCGCCGCGACGTGGTCGACAATCCCGCCGACCTTATCGCCTCGACCGCGAACAACCTGAAAAAGTCCGGCTGGCAGGCCGGCCAGACCTTGGGCTTCGAAGTCGTGATGCCCAAAAACTTCAACTACATGCTGGCCGATCGCGCCAGGGCGATGACAATCGCACAATGGGGGCAGCTCGGGCTCACCCGCGCCGATGGCAAACCTTTACCGGATCCGGCCGAAAAGGCCTATCTGCTGGCCCCGGCCGGCGCGGAGGGGCCGGGCTTCCTGATGCTACAGAACTTCCGGGTGATCATGAAATACAACCCGGCCGAGGCCTATGCGCTGGCGATCGGCCATTTCGCCGACCGGCTGCGCGGCGGCGCGCCGTTTGTGCAGCCCTGGCCGCGGCAGGAACGCACGCTGTCACGCTCCGAGCGGCTGGAACTGCAGCAGCTTCTGGCCCAGCGCGGCTTTTATCGCGGCACCCCGGACGGCCAGTTCGGCGGCCATACCCGCGAGGCCCTGCGCGGCTTCCAGGCCTCGATCGGGGCGCCAGCGGACGGATTTGCCTCCGCCGGCGTGCTGGAGCGGCTCAGGGGCCGGTAAAAAGTTGCGTCGGACCGGCAAAACTAACCTTGATCGGGATATTTCCGGACCGATCTTGACGGAGGCGGCCAATGCCCGGTTTATGGCGGGAAATCTGCCCGCTTGCGGCCTGATTCCGCTATTATAGCGATGGCCTGATCCTGAAATTGCGATCGATCCGAATGCAAAAGCCGAAGTCCTTTTTCCGGGTGTGCACCGAAAGCGGTCCGCTGATCGCGTTGGCGGTTGCGGGCGCGTTGCTGGTCGCGATCGTCGGGCCGGCATCGGCGCAGTTTTTCAATTTTGGCGGACCGCCCCGGCAGGCGCCGCCGCAGCGTGGCGGTGGCGGCGGCTGGTTTGGCGGCGACCTGTTTGCACCATTTCAACAGCCGGCGCCGCAGCGGCCGCAGGATTCCTCCCGGGCGCCGCCGTCTCCGAAACGCGACGCGGCGATCGTTCCGGAGCGCAACTTGCTGGTGCTCGGCGACGCCATGGCGGACTGGCTCGCTTACGGTCTTGAGGATGCCTATTCCGAACAGCCGGACATGGGCGTGATCCGCAAGCACAAGACCGTCTCCGGCCTGATCAGGTACCAGCCAAGGGGCGAGCCTGCCGACTGGGCCGCCGCGGCGAAAGGCATCCTGGCCGGGGAGAAGCCGGATGCCATCATCGTCATGCTCGGGCTCAACGACCGCGCCGCGATCCGCGAGCCGGTAGCCGACAAGTCCAAGAAAGAGGGCGACAAGAAGGATTCGCGCGCCAAGAGCGATATCAAGGGCGATATCAAGACCGACGCTAAACCGGGCGATGCGAAGCCTGCGGCGAAGCCGGATGATGTGGCCGACGCCAAGGCGAAAACCGAGAGCAAGCCGGCCGATGCCGAAGCCGATGATGCCGACGCCGATGTGCCGTCGATCGTCGCGCCGGAGAAAAGCGGCCGCGCTGGCGGTCTCCATGAGTTTCGCGATGAGCGCTGGGTCGAACTTTACGTCAAGAAGATCGAGGAGATGATCGCCGTCGTGAAGTCAAGGGGTGTCCCGGTGCTGTGGGTCGGCCTGCCCGCGATTCGCGGCCCCAAGGCAATGTCGGACGCGCTGTTCCTCAATTCGCTCTATCGCGACGCCGCTGGCAAGGCCGGCATCACCTATGTCGACGTCTGGGACGGATTTGTCGACGAAGCCGGCCGCTTCCTGCAGCAGGGCCCCGACTTCGAAGGCCAGATCCGCCGGCTGCGTGCCGCTGACGGCGTCTATTTCACCAAGGCCGGTGCGCGCAAGCTGGCGCATTATGCCGAGCGCGAGATCACCCGGCTGATGGCGGCGCGTTCCGGGCCGATTGCGTTGCCGTCCGAACCCGCGACCCCCGATGCCAACGCGCTGCCCGGTCAACCGGCGCCGCGCCCGCTGGCCGGACCGATCGTGCCGCTGGTGGCCTCCTCCGTCGGCACCGATCAATTGCTCGGCGGTCCCGGGTCGCGACCAGCCACAGTCGATGCACTGGCGGCACGTACGCTGGTCAAGGGCGAGCCGTTGGCGCCTCCCGCCGGCCGCGCCGATGATTTCGCCTGGCCGCGCCGCGAGGTCGGCCGTGAACAGGCCAAGGGTGATACGCCGGTAGCGTCGACAGCGCCGGATAGCACAGTGGCCGCTCCGGCAGCCGCGACGCCAAAGCCGGTGGTCAAAAGGCTCCGTCCGGCACAATCAGAGCCGCCGGCAATAGGGAATTTCTTCGGGTTTGGTGCAGCACCACGCCAGGTGGTGCCACCGCCGCCCCCACCGCGTGGGCCGTTCGCTCCGGCGACCCCGCGTCCGCCGGGCAATGTCGGGCGCTCCGCATCAGCACCCGGCGTATTCGCACGCTGAGCATCAGTCGCGCGTCATTCCGGGGCGATGCCAAGCATCGAACCCGGAACCTAGCTGCAGTAGCTCTGCTTGATAATCTCGCGATTCCGGGTCTGCGCCTGTCGGCGCACCCCGGAATGACGAGATCCCCTCAATACCGCCAGCGCGGCGGCGGACGGCGCGGCGGGCGCGTCATCAGCAGCGCCAGCGCGAAGCCGATGCCGCCTGCGATCAGCAGCGCACCCAACGGATTGTCCTGCACTCTCTTCGCCACGGCTTCCGACCCCTCACGCAGGGTCTCGCCGCTGTTCTCATAGGCGTCCTTGGCAAGACCGGCGGCGGCATCGGTGGCATCGCGCGCGGCATCCTTGGCCTGGCCGTACAGGTTCTGCACCGTGCCCGCTGCCTCGCGAACGCGACCTGAAGCCTCGGTCTGGGCATCGCCGGTGATCTTGCCTGCGGCACCCTCGACCTTACCGGCGAAATCCTTGGCCGTTCCGGCAATTCGATCCTTGTCCATCGTGTTTACTCCTGAGCTGATTCTCGCGGAGCTAACTGACGAAACCCGCTCCGGTTCCGGAGCCCTTTCGTTTCGCGAAAAATCTACAGGATGAGCCCGCCGTCGACGATCAACGTTTGCCCGACGATGTAGGACGACAGCGGCGAGGCCAGGAACAATGCAGCGCCCGCCATGTCGGCCGGCGTACCCAGCCGCTTCAGCGGGATCCGTTCGATCGCGCCCTCGAGCCGCTTTGGATTGGCCGTCGTCACCTTGGTCATCTTGGTATCGACCAGCCCGGGCGCGATGCCGTTGACGCGAATGCCGTCCTCGGCCCATGCCTGCCCGAGTGTCCGGGTCAGGCCCATGGCGCCGGTCTTCGAGGCGTTGTAGGCCGGATTGCCCTTTGTCGAGTGATAGGCGGCGGTCGAACTGACGATGATCAGCGAGCCCTTCGCTGCGCTCAGCATGTCATGGAATTTGCCGGCGCAGGCCATCAGGCTCATCAGGTTGACCTCGAGCACCTTGCGAAATCCGTCCATTTCGAATTCGCCACGCCGGTAGATCACCGCACCCTGCGCCAGCACCAGCACATCGAGCCGGTCGAACGACGGCTTGAAATTCGCGATCGCCTTGGGATCGCCGACGTCGAGCCGCGTGTAATCCAGACCATCGAGAACCGATCCTTCATCCGGCGAATAGTCCTTTGCCGAAGCACGGGTGCCGCAGACATGCACGCGCGCGCCCCTGGTGCGAAACGCCTGGGCGATGCCGTTGCCGATACCGCTGGAGCCGCCGACCACGAGAATCTGCTTGGCCCTGAAGTCCAGTTCGTTCATCACGCGCCTCCCCCGTTTTCTTGCCCGGTTTGACCTCTCTGGGGATCGGTGCCAGCCTTGTCAATCCTGCAAGCCCGCAGCCTCATCCCCAGCGAGTCTCCGATGTCCGAATTCAAACAACTCAGCCGCTCGGTCAAGGGATTGACCGTTCTCGTCACCGGCGCGGCCAGCGGCATGGGCCGCGCCACCGCGCTGGTGTTCGCGGCCGAAGGTGCCAACGTCGCGGTCACCGACCTCACCGCCGAAGGAACGCAGGCGGTGGCCGAAGAAATCAAGGCGCGTGGCGGAACGGCAAAGGCCTGGACGCTTGATGTCGCCAGGCCGGACGACATCATCAAGGTCGTCAACGAGGCCGCAGCGGCGTTCGGCTCCCTCGACATCATCATCAACAATGCCGGCCTGTCGCTGCGCGCCGCCATCGACGCCGACGGCTATGAAGCGGCCTGGGACAAGGCGCTGGCGGTAATGCTGACGGCGCATCCGCGTATCATCCGTGCCGCGTTGCCGCATCTGCGCGAATCGAAGAACCCGCGGATCGTCAATATCGCCTCCACCGAAGCGCTCGGTGCTACCGCGACCAATAGCCCCTATGCCGCGGCAAAGGGCGGCGTCACCAGCCTGACGCGCGCGCTCGCGGTGGAACTCGGCCGCGAGGGGATCACGGTGAATTGCATCTGCCCGGGCCCGATCCGATCGGCGATCACGGAGCGGATTTCGGAGGAGCACAAGACGATCTACGCCAAGCGCCGCACCGCGCTCGGCCGCTACGGTGACCCCGAGGAAGTCGCCCACATGACGCTGAGCCTGTGTCTGCCGGCGGCGTCGTTCCTGACCGGCGCGGTGATCCCGGTGGACGGCGGCCTGATGGCCCGGAATGCGTGAGGGCGGGCATGCGCCTGCTGGCGTTGACATCATCCGGTCAGGGAGTAGTTTTTTGCCCAACAGGGCGGAATAACCGCCCGTCCCGATCAGGAGAAAACGCGCCATGGCCATCACCATCCGGCAGCTTCATCCGCATTTTTTCGGCGAGGTATCCGGCGTTGACCTGCGCAAGCCGCTAACGCCGCAGGAGGCCAGGGAGATCGAGGCCGGCATGGACAAATACGCCGTGCTGCTGTTCCGCGACCAGAACATTACCGACGAGCAGCAGCTGGCGTTCGCGCTGAATTTCGGCGAACGGGAAAATCCGCGCGGCGGCAGTGTGGTCAAGCCGGAGGATTCGCGGCTGCAGACCGGGCTTAACGACGTCTCCAACCTTGGCAAGGACGGCAAGCCGCTGCCGCGCGACAGCCGCGTCAATTTGTTCAACCTCGGCAATTGCCTGTGGCATTCCGACAGTTCGTTCCGCCCTATTCCGGCGAAGTTCTCGCTGCTGTCGGCGCGCGTGGTCAACCCGAAGGGCGGCAACACCGAATTCGCCGACATGCGCGCGGCCTATGACGCGCTCGACGACGAGACCAGGGCCGAAATCGAAGACATGATCTGCGAGCATTCGCTGATGTATTCGCGGGGTTCGCTCGGCTTCCTCGATTACACCGATGAAGAGAAGGAGTTGTTCAAGCCGGTGCTGCAGCGGCTCGTGCGCACCCATCCGGTGCACGGCCGCAAGTCGCTGTATCTGTCGTCGCATGCCGGCGCCATCAAGGGCATGACCATGCCGGAGGCGCGGCTGTTGCTGCGCGACCTCAACGAGCACGCCACCCAGCCCGCTTTCGTCCACGTTCACAAATGGAAGCTGCATGATCTCGTGATGTGGGACAACCGCCAGACCATGCACCGCGTCCGCCGCTACGACCAGTCGCAGCCGCGCGACATGCGCCGCGCCACGGTGGCCGGCACTGCCCCGACGGTGGCACAGCAGGCGGCGGAGTAGCGACCTCGTCGTCCCCGCGAACGCGGGGACCCATACTCCGTGCCATCTCTTGTTAAACGAGATCGTCGATAAAGCACGATGTAGCAACCATCATGCTCACAATAGCCTACCGGGATTATGGGTCCCTGCGTTCGCAGGGACGACAGCTGGGATGTGTCACGCTTCGGCGCAAAATCGCCTAGGCATGCCCCGCTTCATTCGACAACATTCCCGGATCGATCCCGATCTTGCGCAGTGCGCGCAGGTATTTTTCCTCGACGTCGCGGCCGAAGATCAGGTCCGGATCGGCGGAGCAGTGCAGCCAGCCATTGTCCTGGATTTCGGTCTCCAGCTGTCCCGGCGCCCATCCGGCATAGCCGAGCGCGAGGATCGCGTGCTTCGGGCCGGCGCCCCTGGCGATCGCCTTGAGAATGTCGACGGTCGCGGTCAGGCAAATGCCTTCGTCGATCTGCAGCGTCGCATCCTTGATGAAGAAATCGCTTGAATGCAGCACGAAGCCGCGGCCGGTCTCGACCGGACCGCCTTTCAGCACCTTCATGCTCTCGGCGTTTTCAGGCAGCTTGATCTGGTCGGCCTTCTTGATGATGTCGAGTTGCACCAGCAATTCGGGAAAGTCGATGCTGCCGGCCGGGCGGTTGACGATGATCCCCATGGCGCCTTCGGACGAATGCGCGCAGAGATAGATCACCGAACGCTCAAAGCGCGGATCGCCCATGACGGGCATCGCGATCAGCAACTGACCGTCGAGATAGCCTTGATTGGACGAATTATCGCCCGCGCCGGCAACAGCTTGGCGGCGAGCCGTCCTCGGTCTTTTGCCTTCAGGGTCCATCCGCAAAGGACTCTCGTGTTAATGGCCATCCTGATATTGGGTGGGCGTTCTGTCAATCAAGCACCGCGCCGTTTTTCGTGCCGCATCACAAGCAATTCAATGGTTTAAGGGCCAGCCAGCCTGTAAAGACGTGTCATGACCGTCATAGTTCCCCTGCGGGCCGCGCTCGGCCTGGCCGCTGCCGTATTCGTGTCGTCCCTGGCGGCCGAGGTCCACGCCGGGGATTCCTCGCCCTGGCAGCGGGACAGCCACTCCGCGGTCCGGCTGCTGGCGGGCTCGCGCAGCGGCGCGGTGCTGCTGGGCGGTATCGCGTTTCAGCTGCAACCCGGCTGGAAGACCTATTGGCGGACGCCCGGCGATTCCGGGGTGCCGCCGCGCTTCGATTTCTCGAGATCGGACAATGTCGAAGCCGTCACTGTGCTGTGGCCGGCCCCGATGCAGTTCGATGACGGCGCCGGCGGTCAATCAATCGGCTACAAGAGCCAGGTCGTGCTGCCGCTGCGGATCGTCGCCAGGAACGCCGACAGACCGGTGACGCTGCGCGCCGATATCCACTACGCGGTCTGCGAAAAACTCTGCATTCCCGTCGAGGCCAGGGCCGAGCTCGCTTTCACCAGTGTGGCCAGCACCGAGGACAGCGCGCTGGCCGCCGCCCTCGACGCCGTGCCGAAGCCCGCCACCGTCGGCGATCCCAACCCGCTGACCATCCGCGACGTCAAACGCGACGGCAAGGCGAACGTGCTGGTCGACGTGGCCGTGCCCGATGCGCGCGAAGTCAGCATATTCGTCGAGGGGCCGACGCCCGACTGGGCGCTGCCGATTCCGAAACTGATCGAGGGCGGATACCCCGGGGTCAAACGATTCGGCTTCGAACTTGATGGCCTGCCGGTGGGCGCGAAGCCCGAGGGCGCCGCGCTCAAATTGACACTGGTCGGCGGCGACCGGGCGTATGAGTTCAATGTGAACTTGAACTGACCCGAAGGGTCATTCCGGGGCGCGCGATGGCGCGAACCCGGAATCTCGAGATTCCCCGGCGCGCAATTGCGCGCCTTTGGCCTGGTGCTCACGCACCATCCCGAATGACAGCGGTCGTGGTGACCCAACCGAATCTTAACGAATAGTTGATAGGCCCTGACATCGCCGCGCGGCGCGCGGCTTCAGGGATTTTCGCTGTGGCCGTGATGGACACTGAAACCGTACCCGCTCCGCCCGCAGGCCCGACCGCGCGGCTGCGCGCGATGCTCGGCCGCCTGCTCGGCGGCACGCACGAAGCCTCCGTCACAAAACGTCTAGCCGGCACCGTGTTCTTCATTCGCGTCGTCAGCGCGGCGATGGCGTATCTGTCGCAGATCCTGCTGGCGCGCTGGATGGGCGGCTCGGACTACGGCGTCTATGTCTATGTCTGGACCTGGGTGCTGCTGCTCGGCAGCATGATGGATTTCGGCATTTCGGCGTCGGCGCAGAAGATCATCCCGGAATGTCGCGCCAGCGGCGACACCGCGCTGCTGCGCGGCTTCCTGTCCGGCAGCCGCTGGATGACCCTTGTCGTTTCCGCCATCGTCTCGGCGCTGCTGGCGGGCATCATAAAAGTGCTGTCGCCATGGCTCGATCCGAATTCGATTGTGCCGTTGTACATCGGCTGCATCACGCTGCCGGCCTTCGTGGTCGCCAATGCCCAGGACGGCATCGCGCGCTCGCATGACTGGATGCGGCTCGGCCTGATGCCGCAATTCATCGTGCGGCAGTCGCTGATCATCGGCTTCACGGCCGGCGCCTTCGCGCTCGGCTTCGACCTCGGCGCCACCGCCGCGATGCTGGCCAGCGCCGCCGCGGTATGGATCGCCATGATCGGGCAGATGATCGTGCTGAACCGCCGGCTCCGCCGCCATGTCGAACCCGGCCCCAAGGCCTACAATTTCCGCGGCTGGCTCGCGGTCTCGCTGCCGATCCTGCTGGTCGAGAGCTTTTATCTGCTGCTGTCCTATACCGACGTGCTGGTGTTGCAGCAGTTCCGCTCATCCGAGGAAGTCGGCGTCTACTTCGCCGTCGTGAAAACGCTGGCGCTGGTGTCCTTCATTCACTACGCGATGTCGGCGACCACGGCGCACCGCTTTGCGGAATATAACGCGCTAGGCGACAAGGCGCGGCTGTCGGCCTATGTCGCGCATGCGATCAAGTGGACGTTCTGGCCGTCGCTGGCCGCGACCATCGTGCTGCTGGCATTGGGCAAGCCGCTGCTGTGGCTGTTCGGACCACAATTCGTGGTCGGCTACGACATCATGTTCATCGCCGCCATCGGCCTCGTGGCGCGCTCGGCGATCGGCCCGGTCGAGCGGCTGCTCAACATGCTCGGCCACCAGATGATCTGCGCGCTGGCCTATGCGCTGGCATTCGTGGCGAACCTGGTGCTCTGCATCTTGCTGGTGCCGAAATTCGGCGGTCACGGCGCGGCGGCCGCCACCTCGATCGCGCTGGTGTTCGAAACCGTGCTGCTGTTCTGGATCGTGCGGAAGCGGCTCGGGCTTCACGTGCTGGCGTTCGGGAAGTAGCTGAGCAGCACGGTTGGAATGGGCGTCCTTTAATGATATGGCTTTCCCATGACCACGGACCTGAAACACCTATTGGATCGCGTTCAGACTTGGCCTGAAGAGGCACGAGACGAACTCGTTGCCGTTGCGAACCAGATCGAAAGCGAATTGAAAAGCCGGGTTTATATCGCTACGCAAGATGAGTTGCGGGTCATAGACGCCGCAGTGGCCTCTATCGATAGAGGGGAAATCGCGACCGATGCCGAAATCAAGGCGGCCTTTGCCAAATTCCGTTCGGCATGAAACTCGTCTATTCGCGGCGAGCGCTTGCTGACCTCGGCGAGATTGCGACTTACTATTCAGTCAGTGCGAGCCCCGCGATAGCTCAATCCATTGAGCGCCGACTGAGTGATGTTATGGAACGCATTTGCCGCATCCCGGAAGCGGCGCCACTCGTTTCACAACGTTCGCAAATCCGCGTGGTTACCGTCGTCCGCTACCCCTACCGCATCTTCTACCGCGTGCGCGACGACGCCGTTGAAATCTTGCATATTCGACACACGTCGCGGCGGTCACTGATGGGAATTTGACGGTTTCAGACGGATGTCCTGTCCCGTCCTCCCTACCCCGCGGTCCAGCCGCCGTCGATCGACAGATTGCTGCCGGTGATCTGCGCCGCGTCGTCGCCGCAGAGGAACAGCGCCAGGGCGGCGACCTGCTCCGAGGTGACGAACTCCTTGGTCGGCTGCGCTTGCAGCAGCACGTCGCGGATGACCTGCTCCTTGGTCAGGTCACGCGCCTTCATGGTGTCGGGAATCTGCTTTTCCACCAGCGGCGTCCACACATAGCCCGGTGAGATGCAGTTGCAGGTGATCTTGTGGGTCGCCAGCTCCAGCGCCACGGTCTTGGTAAGACCGGCGATGCCGTGCTTGGCCGACACGTAGGCCGACTTGAACGGCGAGGCGACCAGCGAATGCGCCGAGGCGGTGTTGATGATGCGGCCCCAGCCGCGCTTCTTCATGCCGGGCACCGCGGCGCGAATGCCGTGAAACGCCGAGGACAGGTTGATGGCGATGATCGCGTCCCATTTCTCGATCGGAAAATCCTCGACCGGCGACACGAACTGGATGCCGGCATTGTTGACGAGGACGTCGACCGAACCGAAGGTGCCTTCGCCGAGCGCGACCATGCCGGCGATCTCGGCGGGCCTGGTCATGTCGGCCGGCGAATGCACCGCCTTGACCCCGAAATCGGTCTCGATGGCGGATCGTTCCTTCTCGATGTCGGACGGCGCGCCCATACCGTTGAGAACGATATTGGCACCGGCGCCGGCGAAGGCGCGCGCATATGCCAATCCGATGCCGCTGGTCGAGCCGGTCACAACCGCGGTCTTGCCTGTCAAAATACCCATTCGCTTCACTCCTTTTTTTCGTCGAGAGCGCCGTCCCTCGCGAGATCATAAGCCACCATGGTTTCGCCGGTTTGCGGCCGATGCAGCGTATCCCTGTGGCGCATCGACAGATGAACGTCGCGCTCGCCGGCTCCCCAATGTTCGACCATGCCGACACGTGAGAAATCGTAATCCTTCGAGGAGGATTCATGGCTCTTGCTGCGGTAGATCAGATGCACCACCGTGACCGTGCTCTCCTTGGTGGCTTCACAAAGGATATCGACCGACGGATCGTTCCTGAGATAGTCCGGCAACTTGCCGATCAGCTCGCGCAACGCCTTGCGGGTGTTGTGAACCTGCCGGTTCTTGTCGGTGTTCATGCGGGTGCGGCTGGAGAAGCGGATATCCTTTTCGCGCTCGGCGGCTTCGAGCAAAGACGCCGGAAGTTCGCCCCGCGCGCTGAACAGGTCGACCTGGAAGATCAGGAGATCGCGACTGGTTTCCTCATCCAGTACGTAATCGAGCGGCGTGTTGCAGGCGATGCCGCCGTCCCAGAAATGCTCGCCGTCGATCGCGACCGAGGGGAAGCCCGGCGGCAGGGCGCCGGATGCCTTGATGTGCTCCGGACCGATCCTCTTGCCGAGCTTCTTCATCCCGTAATTGTCGAAATACTTGAAATTGCCCGATGCGACGCCGACGGTGCCGACGCTGAGCCGCGTCTTGCCGTCGTTGATGCGGTCGAAATCGACCAGCCGCTCCAGCGTCTTCCTCAACGGCGCGGTGTCGTAATAGCTCTGCGACTGCGGGCTGCCCTGCGGCCACAGCGGCGCCGGCGGGACCCGCGGCGTGAAGAAGCCGGGAACGCCGAAGGTGGCGATCAACGCCGCGCTGGTCTCGTTGAACAGCGACCGCGCGCGGTCTGACTTGCCGACCGGATTCCACGGCACCGGCGAGGAGACCAGCTCCCAGAATTCCTTCAGACGCTCCACCCGCTTCTCGCGCGGATTGCCGGCGATGATCGCGGCGTTGATGGCGCCGATCGAGATGCCGGCAATCCATTCCGGCTCGAAATCATGGTGGCACAGCGCCTGATAGGCGCCGGCCTGATAGGAGCCGAGCGCGCCGCCGCCCTGCAGAACCAGCACGCGCTGAGCTTCTGCGGGCGTCCTGGCCGGCGCGGGATGGGGATGATCCGTCATGATCCTCGATCGAACATCAAGAAAGCCGATGTACCGTGGCGGCAGTTGGCGACGGCGTCAATCGGCCAGGCCGCCGTTGCGGATCACGCCGCGGTTATCGTTTTTCGGATGATGCAAGAATGAGCGTCCAGAACACCTTGTATTTGGTGTTCGGAGCATAGGTCGCCGCGATGCCTAAATTTGCGACACCGTTCTTCAGCATGTTGGCCTTGTGCGGCGGCGAGTCGCGCCAGCCCGAAAAGGCCTCCGCCATGGTGTGGTAACCGGCGGAGACGTTCTCAACCGCCACCGTCGCGGGATAGCCCGATGCGTTCAGGCGTTTCGCCAGCGGCCCCTTGACGTCGTGGTCGAGCTTGTTGCGGCTGGCCATGGCCTGCGACTGCTGCTCGGCGAGCTTCATCAAATCGGGATCGACCGCCACGGCGCCGAGACCATTATTCTGCCGGTAGAGCGATATCATCGAGGCCGCCGCCTGCGGATCGAGCCGCGCACCGCCACTGGCCATGCTGCGATACATGGTGGGCTGCTCGGTAACAGGAGCAACGTCCGCAGCACAGCCGCCCAGCGCCAGCAGCCCGATAATCGCGACCGTCGCGCGCATCATTCGAAGGTTCCCCATGGAAGGGTTGTTGCACAGGAACCGTGGCTGAATGGTGAACGGCGGGGGCGTTTTCAGTCCTGTCCCGCAAAAATCCGGTAGCGGCGGGGGTGCAGACTCACGATATCGCCGGACTGCAGCTCGCGGTCCCGCGGCGCATCGATCTCGATCACGGTGGTGCCCTCGCCCGCCGAGAGCGCCACCTCGGCGCGCTGGATCGGGCCGAAGGTGCGGACATGCCGCACCGCCCCCTCGAACGCGCCGCTGCCGGGCACGCCGATCGCCATGTCGTGGCGGCGGACGAACAGTCTCGAGGCCCCGGACGTGACGCCATCCGCTGATATGTTCAAGGGCTTGCCGCCGAGCTCAACGTTGCCGTCGCGCACCTCGACCGGCAGCACGATGGATTCGCCGATGAAGCTGTGCACGAACGCGGTCGCCGGATTGTCGTAGACGTCGCCGGGCGTTCCGATCTGCTCGATGCGGCCCTTGTCCATCACCACCACCCGGTTGGCGACTTCGAGCGCCTCTTCCTGGTCATGGGTGACGAAGATCGAGGTCACGTTGATTTCTTGATGCAGCGAGCGCAGCCATTGCCGCAGCTCCTTGCGCACCTTGGCGTCGAGCGCGCCGAACGGCTCGTCGAGCAGCAGGATGCGAGGCTCGATCGCCAGCGCCCGGGCCAGCGCAATGCGCTGGCGCTGGCCGCCGGACAGCTGGCTCGGGTAGCGACCGGAAAGCCAGTCGAGCTGCACGAGATCCAGCAATTCCTTGACCCGGGTGCGGATCGCGGCCTCGTCCTTGCGAACCGCACGCGGCTGCACCCGCAGGCCGAAGGCGACGTTCTCGAACACCGTCATGTGGCGGAACAGCGCGTAGTGCTGGAATACGAATCCGACATGGCGCTCGCTGGCGCCGTGCGCCAGCGCGTTTTCGCCGTCGAACGAAACCTCGCCGGCGTCGGGCCAGTCCAGACCGGCAATGATCCGCAGCAGCGTGGTCTTGCCCGAGCCTGAAGGCCCGAGCAGCGCCACCAACTCGCCATTGGCGACTCTCAGGTCGACATTGTCGAGCGCGGCGAACGTGCCGAATTTCTTCACGATGTTCTTGACTTCAATCACCAGGTAGCTGTCCTTCGTCCAGATGCCGCTCGAGAATGGTCTTCGCCACCAGTGTGATCAGCGCCAGCATGGCCAGCAGCGAGGCGATCGCGAACGCCGCCACGAACTGATATTCATTATAGAGGATTTCGACCAGTAGCGGCATGGTGTTGGTCTCGCCGCGAATATGCCCCGATACCACCGACACCGCGCCGAACTCGCCCATCGCCCGCGCGTTGCACAATAGCACGCCGTAAAGCACGCCCCATTTGATATTGGGCAAAGTGACGCGGAAAAAGGTCTGCAGGCCGGAGGCGCCGAGCGAGATCGCGGCCTCCTCCTCCTGGGTGCCCTGCTCCTGCATCAGCGGTATAAGCGCCCGCGCGACGAACGGAAAGGTCACGAAAATGGTGGCCAGCGCAATGCCGGGCACCGCGAACAGGATATGGACGTCATTCGCCTGCAGCCACGGCCCCAAAAAGCCCTGCGCGCCGAACAGCAGCACGAACACCAGGCCCGAGATCACCGGACTGACCGAAAACGGCAGGTCGATCAGCGAGATCAGGAAGGTCTTGCCGCGAAAGTCGAATTTCGCGATGGCCCAGGCCGCGATCACGCCGAACGCCAGATTGAGGCCGACCGAGATCGCCGCCACCATCAGCGTCAGTTTGATGGCGGACAGCGCCTCCGGCTCCGACAGCGCCGCGAAAAAAGCGCCAATCCCCTTCGAGAAGGCCTGCGTAAACACCACGACCAGCGGCAGCACCACGAATACGGTAAGGAAGGTCACGGCAATCGCAATGATGACGACGCGAATGATTTTGGGCTCGGTCCGCAGATCCTCCCGTGCCGTACTCATTGAAACTTGCGGCTGATTCATTTCATCCGCCTCTAATACGCCGGGGTGCGGGTTTGCGCCCAGCGTTGCAGGCGATTGACCGCGAAGATGATCAGGAACGATGCCACCAGCATGACGACGGCGATCGCGGTGGCGTCGGCATAGCGGAATTCCGAGAGCCGGATCACGATCAGGAGCGGCGCGATTTCCGACACGTTCGGCAGATTTCCGGCAATGAAGATCACCGAACCGTATTCGCCGACCGCGCGCGCGAAGGCCAGCGCAAATCCGGTCAGCAGCGCCGGAACCAGGCTCGGCAGGATCACCCTGGAGACCGTATTCCAGCGGTTGGCGCCGAGGCTGGCGGCGGCTTCCTCGATTTCGGCGTCGAGATCGATCAGCACCGGCTGCACCGTCCGCACCACGAAGGGAATGCCGATGAAGATCATCGCGACAAAAATGCCAAGTGGCGTGAACGCCACCTTGATGCCGAGTTCGGCCAGCGGCGCGCCGAGCCAGCCCTTTTCCGCAAACAGCGAGGTCAGGGCAACGCCGGCCACCGCGGTCGGCAGCGCAAAGGGAACATCGACGATGGCGTCGAAGATCCGGCGGCCCGGAAAACGGTACCGCACCAGCGCCCAGACGATGATCGTTCCCATCACCAGATTGACGATGGCGGCGGCGAAGGCGAGGCCGAACGAGATCTTCAACGCATTCAGGGTGCGGCGGCTGGTGAGGATGCTCCAGAACTGGTCGAAGCTGAGCTCAAAGCTCTTGAGGAACAGGCCCGCGAGCGGAATCAGGATGATGACGGAGAGCCATGTCAGCGTCAGTCCCATGGTGAGACCAAACCCCGGCAGGCTGCTGCGCGGCCCCGCTTCTCCCCTGCTCACAATGCCCCCTGCTCCCCTCGGCCAGATCAGTTCTTGTAGATCTGGTCGAAAATGCCGCCTTCGGCGAAGTGTTCCCTCTGCGCCTTGGTCCAGCCGCCGAAAATGTCGTCGATCGTGAACAATTCGACCTTGGCAAAGGATTTCTCGTATTCTTTCGCAATTTCCGGATCGCGCGGACGATAGGAGTTGCGTGCGGCAATTTCCTGACCTTCCCTGGTATACCAGTACTTAAGATAGGCCTCGGCCGCGGCGCGGGTGCCCTTCTTGTCGGCGACCTTGTCGACCACGGAGACCGGCGGCTCCGCCAGGATCGACATCGGCGGCGCGACGATCTCGAACTTGTCCTTGCCGAATTCGCGCTGGGCCAGAAACGCCTCGTTCTCCCAGGCCAGCAGCACGTCGCCGACGCCGCGCTCCACGAAGGTGACGGTCGAACCGCGCGCGCCGGTATCGAGTACCGGTACGTTGGTGTAGAGCGCCTTGATGAACTCGGCGTTCTTCGCCTCATCGCCGCCATAGGCCGTATTGGCCCAGGCCCAGGCGCCGAGGTAGTTCCAGCGCGCCCCGCCCGAGGTCTTCGGGTTCGGGGTGATCACCTCGACGCCGTCCTTGATCAGGTCGCCCCAATCGGCGATGGCCTTCGGGTTGCCCTTGCGCACCAGGAACACGATGGTCGAGGTGTAGGGGGTCGAATTGTTCGGCAGTTCGGCGCGCCAGTCCGCGTTCAGCAGTCCGGACCTTTCGGCAATGGCGTCGATGTCGCCTTCGAGCGCCAGCGTCACCACGTCGGCCCCCAGCCCGTCGATCACCGACTGCGCCTGCTTGCCCGAGCCGCCATGGCTCTGCTCGATGGTGAGGGTGTTCCCCGTCGTGTCCTTCCAGTGCCTGGCGAAGGCGTCGTTGAACTGTGAGTAGAGCTCACGGGTCGGATCGTATGAGACGTTGAGCAGCGTCTGGTCCGCAGCCCGCACGGTCACGATACCGGCAATCCCGAAGGCGGCAACCAGGCCGCCAAAGGCCAGAAGTCTCGCAGCGCTCTTCATCACGTCCCCCAGCTGAAGAAACTGATGATACTCTAGCGGTCCAGTCGGCATTAACAAGGAAGCAACCATGCGCGCGCTGCAGCGCAGGAGAAAAAGCTTTCCGGCAATCTGGTGCGCCACAACCGTTCGTTGCCTTGCCGGCCGGTAGTCAGTTGAGGCCGGCCCTGCGGCGCGACGGAAGGACTTCAGTTGTTGGGAACGATGAAATACGCGCCGTTGACGACCTGGATCGTATAGGCCTTGCCGGGCTGCAGCGAGGTAGTCGTCACCGTGCTGCCCGAGGCGATTTCCGCCACAGCGGTGGCGCCAGCCGCCAGCTTGCGGGAATAGCTCTCAGTGGCATCAATAGTGACCACGGCCGGAACGCCACCGATGGTCAGCCGCAGTCCAAGCGTGAAGGGCTGCGGGTTGTCGAGCCGAATTTCATCGTCTGCTACGGCCGGGGCGGGAACATACGCCCCAAGACCGGGAGTCCGATAGCGGCAGGTTCCGTCTGGGCAATACAGCTTTTTCAGCATCTCGCTGTCGAGAACATACGGACTCATTTCGGGAAGCTGATAGTGCTCCGGCAACTGGGTGTGCTCCGGTATCTGGAGCTTTCCTAGGTAGTTGTATTTTCCCAGGTCGGCGTCGTCGCCGAATGCCTGGCTCGGTAGCTCGAACGTTTGCCAGCCTTCCCTGCCCCCATCCTGGGCGGCGACGGCCCCCGGCAGGCACAGGGCAACGACCAGCAACCAGCCGCGGATCACTTCACCACCTTTGCCGTCTTGTCGTCGTCGCGGTTCTCTCCGGGGGGCTGCGACTCGTCCTGCTTGTCGAGCTTGCCGAAGATGTAGCCCACGATGGTGCCCAGCAGCGCATAGACCGGAGCGGCCTGCTTGTCGGAATACCCCGCCGCAATCAGGAAAAGCGCTGCGAAGACGATCACCACCACAATGAAGGCCCGGGTGAACTCGGGCGTCATGACCTTGCCCCAACCCATGACCATCAATGCCACCAATGTCGCCACGAGGGTGGCGACGGTCATGATGACGATGATCTGCTCGAACGGCGTCTTGAAGGTGACCCATGCGGTCGGGGCGTCGGGCAGTCCGGTGCTGAACGATCGGCCTTCCAGCGTTTCGACAAGCGTTGCGGGGCCGACCTGCGGCTGCTCGACCACTGGAGCCGGGTTCGACGGAATTTCCACCCCGTCGCTCTGTGCCACCAGAAACTCGGGCGCAGCAGCCTGCGCAAGACAGGACGCAAATATCCCGATCAGAAAGACAAACAAAGCCGTCGATACGATGCGGAACATCTTGTGTGCCCGATGTAGCCATGCCCATGGCACAATACATCAAGCGACGACGTTGGCCGTTCGTATGAATACTGAAGCGGTCGCCTACCCGAATACCACCGTCTTGCGGCCGTTCAGCATCACCCGGTTCTCGAGGTGCAGCTTCACGGCCCGCGCCAGCACGCGGCTTTCGATGTCGCGGCCGGCGGCGATCAGGTCGTCGGGGCTCATGGCGTGGGTCACCCGCGCCGTCTCCTGCTCGATGATCGGGCCCTCGTCGAGTTCCGGCGTCACGTAGTGCGCCGTGGCCCCGATGATCTTCACGCCGCGCTCGTGCGCCTGGTGGTAGGGCTTGGCGCCCTTGAACGATGGCAGGAAAGAGTGGTGGATGTTGATGATCTGCCCGTAGAGCCGCGTCGCGAAGCGGTCCGAGAGGATCTGCATGTAGCGCGCCAGCACCACCAGATCGGCGCCGGTCTGGTGGAACAGATCGATCACCGCATCTTCCTGCGCCGCCTTGTTGGCCTTGTCGACCGGCAGCACGTGATAGGGAATGCCCTCGAAATCAGCGGTGCGCCGGCTGTCCTCGTGGTTGGAGACAATCGCCGCCACCTCGGCATCGAGCCAGCCGACCTTGATCTGGTAGAGCAGGTGCAGCAGAGCGTGGTCGAACTTGCTGACCATCACCAGCACCTTCTTCTTCTTGGCCTCGCTCACCAGCGTGGTGCGCATGCCGAAGCGCTCGACCGCCGGCTTCAGCCCGCGCTCGACGGCGTCGCGATCCACCCCATCGGGGGCGGTGAAGGCCAGCCGCATGAAGAAGGTGCCGGTTTCCTGGTCCCAGAACTGGTTGGATTCCGCGATGTTGCAACCGAGGCCCGCCAGCTCCGTCGTCACCGCCGCAACAATCCCCGGCCGGTCGGCACAGGAGAGGGTGAAGATGAACTTGGCAGACAT